>CAMAYU010000107.1 GCA_945862235.1 Schlesneria paludicola DSM 18645 | reverse complement strand
GAATCACGGGGGCTGATATGCCCAAGCACCCCAAGCCAGGGGGCTAACGCCGCCCCGCTCGGAAAAGCTGGCGGGGGCTGATGTCCGAGAGTCCTCTCAGCGTTGTTGAGTCACAGGCTGGAGATAGCCAGCGGGGAGAACCGCGCTGTCTTGGTGCTGTTGTGCCTTGCCGGTCGCGGGAGCTGCGGCGAGTCCGGTTCTCGACTGTTTCAACGCGGCCAAGAGTTTCTGAGCTTGCGGCAGGTCGGGCTTCTTTGCGAGGGCCTGTTGCAGGTGGTACTCGGCATCCGCCCCCTTGCCTTGCTCGTTCAAGATCACGCCGAGATTGAAGTGTGCTTCGGCGGGACCGACCGCTTCGGTGAAGCTGCTCAAGGCGGCGGTCACGTCGCCCGACTTGGCCTGCACGACGCCGAGCTGAAACGGAAACGTGGGGTCATAAGGGGACAGGGTTCTCGCGGCCTGCATCTGTTCGATGGCTCGCGGCCAATCCTGTCGCAAGGCGTGGTACTCACCCAGCGCCGCTGCGACCTGCGGGTTCTTGGGGGCAAGCTTCTGTGCCTTGAGCAGCCGCGCCTCGGCATCGGCCGATCGGTTGATCTGCATGTCGAGCCGGGCCAGTCCGAGCATGGCATCGATGTTCTTGGGATTCAGCTCCAGCACCTTGTCATAGGCGCCGCGGGCTTCGAGCAGGTTGTGGTCTTGCTCGTTCCATAAGGCGTATGCGAGACGCATCTTGACCGGGTTGCTCAGCTTGTCACTCGACGAAAAGTCCGCCGATCCGGGCGTCGATCCGCCGGCAATGGCTTTGGGATGAGACGGGATCCCCGCGAGTCCTCCCGCCTTTTGAGCGGTGGAACATCCCGAGGCCAGCGTCGTGAGACAGACCGCGGCCAACATCCAGACTCGGGTTCGTGACAGCAGCAACATGGCGGATCCTTTCAAAACGTCTGGCGGTTTGTGGGCCGCGTCGGCCTTGAATCTTGTCGAGCGGAGCGGCGAGCGGAAAAAGTTATCTGCCCCACACCAACCCGAAGTGTGAACGAGGCGTCGAGAGACTTCGCCGTCGCTCACACTTCGGGTTGGTGTCTTCGAGTAAATCATTTTTTGCGGGTCCGCCTTACAATTGGCCGAAGAATCGCCGGGCACATTCAGCCAGGAGTTCGTCAGTCATGGTGAAGGGTTGTTCGTGGAAGCGGCAGATCGAGTCAGCGATCTCCAGCAAATCGCGCGGGTCGCTCGAACGGGGCAAGCGACCGTGGTCGTAGTGATCGCGGAAGAGGTAGTCCACGAACGAGTTCTCAAACGGGATCTTTCGCTGCCGACAGACCAACTGAAAGATCACGCTGAACAACTCACGATTGGGGGCCTCGATCTTGATCTTGTGTTTGATGCGCCGCAGGAAGGCGTCATCGACGAGTTCTTTCGGGTCGAGGTTCGTCGAGAAGATGATGAGCTGCTCGAAGGGAAGCATGAACTTGCGACCGGTGACCAGCTTGAGGTAATCGACTCGTTCTTCCAGCGGCACGATCCAACGGTTGAGCAACTCTTTAGGACTGACCAGTTGGCGGCCGAAGTCGTCGATCAGGAACACGCCTCCGTTCGCCTTGATGTGCAGCGGGGCCGTGTAAAAGTTGCCGACAGAGTTGTATTGCAGTTCGAGCATTTCCAGCGTCAGTTCACCGCCGGTGATGACGACCGGACGTTTGATGCGCCGCCATCGCATATCGACGGGGCCATCGTGAACAACGTAACTCGATTGCTCGGAGGCTCCGGAGGCTCCGCTCATGCCGCGCCGGGCTAGATCAGAGTCGTCCGTCGTCTGATGTAGCCCTGGATCGAAGACCGTGATGATGCTGTTCTCGGTTTGGATCGCGTACGGCACGTAGATCTCGCCACCGTAGGTGTTCAGGAAACGGCCGAGTCCTTTGGCGACGAGCGTCTTGCCGTTACCGGGGGGACCGTACACGAAGATCGACTTGCCACTGACCACGGCCGGACCGAGGTCACTGAGGAGCGATGGGCGAATCACGAAATCCTTGAAGGCCGATCGGAGTGCGGCTGGATTGCAAGGCGTTCCCGTGACCGGTTGCAGTCTGCACTGCTCGATGTAGCGTTCAATCGGCACGGGCGCCGGACCGACATAGCGGCAACTCTCGAACGTTTCCCGAGCACGGACGCGACCGAGATCCGTCAGAGCAAACCGATAGGAAACCCGACCCACCATGTCACCCGATGCGACCTCAACACACTTCTGATCGCGCAGCGCCCGCAGCGCTTCATCCACGATCGAGAACGGCAGACGGGTCGAGCGTGAGATGTCGCTCCCCTGAATCGTCCCTTGCAAATACATCTGCTTCAGAACGAGATCGCTCAGTTGGGCGAGATGCAATCCGGTGTCCGCCAGCGTCGCCGGACTGCGCGGCGCGATGGCCGGAGCGGATTGCGTCACGGGTGCCGCTGCCGCCTTCACCACCGGCACGGCAGCAATCGCCGAATCCTTCGCCGCCGCTGGAACCGGAGCAGGACTTGAGAACAGATCGGAGTACAGGTCGTAGACCTGTGGAGTTCCGGGCGCGGGGGCCAGAGACGCGTGAGATGTGGCCCCGCGCGGTGACGATCCGGCGTCATCGTGCGTCGTGCTGTCGCTTGTCGGGGTAGAAGAGTGATCGCCCATCGTGTCATTCACCATGTCAAATGAGTCCGAGTAACTTCAACGTTCATGGTGACGTAGTCTGGGCCTAGGTCCGGACGAGTCCCTTATTTACTAGTGCCCTTGCTGCTTCCACCGGCACCGCTGCCTCCCGACGTTCCGCCACCCAATGCGCTGCCAGCCCCAATGGAGAACAGCCGTGGTGTCGGAATGGCATCCATTTCCATGGTCCTCAAACGATCGACTTCGCTGGCCGGGCGCCCTGTGAAGAATTCGCGCCGGGTGAGAATTGGCGGCGCGTTCGCGATGCCTGCCATTTGGAAGTACCGCTCGACCTCGGCCACGCGCAACTGAGTGACTCCGATCGAATTTCCTTCGGCCACATAGACCGTGCGGAACTGAGGCGGTGCCGTCGCCGCGATCCAGATCAGTTGGTTCTGACCCGCTTCGTTGAGTTTCTGAGTCTCGATGTGGAAGTAGTAGTCGTGCAGTGTGGTGGCCATGACCCAGCCGGAAGCGGTCTGCTGCGCGAGCAGATTCTCCACGTAAGCTCGATCTTCCATGTTGTATGGATGCGGCCAATAGTGTGCCGAATGGTAGCCGTGCTTGAACGTCTGCTTGCGGCCGACCGGCCGTGGATAGGGAGGCCACAGTTTTCCGTCCTTTTCGATCTGGCGCGTTCCGGCCGGATCGTCGGATCTCTGGCGATACCACTCCTCAGTGAACGGGAACGGCCCGGCAGCATCCGCCACCGCTGCCGCAAGGCACAGTGGAATGACCGCGCTTTTCAAACAGCCTTGCCAGTAAGTCTTGCGCATCATGTCCCCCGAGTTTTGTAGAAGCGTCGCTTGAGCGAAGCCCGCTGCTGGCGCACGTTCACCCTGTGGCCGCGCGAAAGTCTCCACTGTCTTATCGACCACCATCCGATCCGGTCATAACGGAAAGATCGGTCGTAGCGACTAGCCAGCGGCAAGGACCGCCGATCCGGGGGCGACTAAGAATCGGGGCCGCAATAAGGCGACCGGACAGAAATGATTTACCCGAATACACCAACCCGAAGTGTGAACGAGGTCGCCGATCGACTTCGCCCTCGTTCACACTTCGGGTTGGTGTGGGTCAGACAAGTCTTGCCGGCCGCCTAACTTCCCAATCAGCCTGCTTCACTCCAGGAAGTAATTACGTTCCCGTTTCGAAGGGCATCGCCTTGGTCTTGAATCTGTCCGACGGCGATGCCATCTTGAACTGGCGTCACTCGAAACATCGCCCTGCCCACTTCCGCCCGCGTTGAAAGAACCTGCCAACATGACGACGAACATTCCCGGTCCCGTTGCTCCACCCCTGCGGACTCTCATGGGACCGGGGCCTAGTGTGATTCACCCGCGCGTGCTGCTGGCGCTGGCCGCGCCGACGGTCGGGCATCTCGATCCGTACTTCCTGAAGGTGATGGACGAGACGCAGTCGATGCTGCGACAGGTCTTCCGGACGCAGAACAAGCTGACGCTGGCGGTGAGCGGCACTGGCAGCGCGGGGATGGAGACCGTTGTCTGCAATCTGATCGAGCCGGGCGACAAGATGATCGTCTGCGTGAACGGCGTCTTCGGCGGACGCATGGCCGATGTGGCGGCTCGCTGTCGCGCGGAGGTCATCAAACTTGAACGGCCGTTCGGCGAAATCTTCTCGTCCGATGAGATCGAAGCGGCTGTGAAGCAGCATCGCCCGAAGGTGCTTGGCATTGTGAACGCCGAGACTTCGACGGGAGCCTCGCAACCGGTGCAGGAGATCGCGCGCATCTGTCACGAGAATGGGGCGCTTATCGCGGTCGATTGCGTCACGTCGCTGGGTGGCCAGCTGGTCGAAGTCGATGCGTGGGAGTTGGACGGTGTCTACAGTGGGACTCAGAAATGTTTGAGCTGCCCTCCGGGGTTGGCTCCCGTCACGTTCAGTGATCGCGCCGTCGCGGCGATTGATGCTCGCAAGACGAAGGTCCAAAGCTGGTATCTCGACATGCAAATGGTGAAGGACTACTGGAGCAGCAACCGCGCGTACCATCACACGGCGCCGATCAACATGAACTATGGACTGCACGAGGCGCTGCGGATCGTCTTGGAGGAAGGGCTGGAGGCACGCTTCGCTCGTCATCAACGGAACCATCTCGCCCTGAAGGCCGGTCTGAAAGCGATGGGCCTCGAATACGCCGTGAAGGAAGGCGAGCAGCTCCCGATGCTGAACGCCGTGCTGATTCCCGCCGGAGCCGACGACGTGGCCGTTCGCAAACAGTTGCTCGAAGAATTCGGCATCGAGATCGGCGGCGGACTTGGCCCGATGAAAGGCAAAACGTGGCGCATCGGCCTCATGGGATCAGGCTCGTGCCCCGCCAATGTCCTCGTCTTCTTGGCCGCCCTCGAAAAATGTCTGCTCGATCAGGGACTGAAGGTTGCCCCCGGAGCCGGTGTCGGCGCGGCCAACGCCAGCTATCGGGCGTGACATCTGGGCGTAACCCGAATCTAAACGTCCGCTCCAAGAGCGGCGACGCAGTTCCACTTTCCGAAGCGGGGCAGCGGTAGGGCGAGACGATCTTGGCCTCCAGACAGGCCGGTTCTCGGTGATTCTCACGGCAATTGAAGGCTTTTGACCTTGGCGGCACGTCCGGCACAACCCAGAAACCTTCTTCAACCGCCCTGCGAGTGGCCGATGTATCCACTTGACGGCTTCGATGCGATATCGGTAGCTTGTCGCCCCGCTGACCTGCCTGAATGCCTCAGATTTTTCCTGCCTCGCCAAAAACCTGTAACGCATCCGTTGGTCGAGCCAATAAATTCAGCCAGAACCTGAATGGTTTGGATGCGAATCGGTTTCGTGACATTCCACCCCTGATCCCCGCGACACTTCGGTTGCACTCGGCCGGTTGCCGCAATCACTGTTATCTTCAACTGTAAAATTTTGCTGGCGTTTCTCAACCCGTTAAGAGTGGAGTCTTCGACATGCCTCTGAATTGCAATCCCGGTCATTTTGAACGCCTCAACCGCCGCGGCTTCCTGTCCGTGGGAGTCCTCGCGGGAGCGGGTCTGACTCTTCCGGCCCTCCTTCGCAACGAAGCTCGGGCCGATCTGAAGAACTACAAGAACTTTGAAGGAACCGCCAAGTCGGTCATTCATATCTATCTGCCAGGTGGGATGGCTCATCAGGAATCGTTCGATCCCAAGCCCAATGCCCCGATCGAGTATCGCGGTGAGATGAAGCAAGTCGCGACGAAGATCAGCGGCGAACTGTTCGGTGACACGCTCGCCAAGACAGCCGAGATCGCTGACAAGCTGACCGTCATTCGTTCGATGACCCACGGCGAAGCGGCTCACGAACGTGGCACACACAACATGTTTACCGGCTATCGCCCCAGTCCCGCGTTGCTGTTCCCTTGCATCGGGTCGGTCATCAGCCACGAATACGGTCCTCGCAACAACCTGCCGCCCTACGTTTGCATTCCCAACATGCCAAACGAATTTGCAGGAAGCGGCTATCTCAGTTCGGCCTTTTCGCCGTTCAGCTTGGGAAGTGATCCAGCTGCCGGTGGCTTCAAGGTCCGTGACCTCGACCTGCCGAACGGTGTCGATGACAGCCGCTTTGCCACCCGTCGCTCCGCATTGGCCGCCGTCAACGGACACTTCCAGAAGAAGGAAAAGTCTGACGACCTGAAGGCGATGGACACGTTCTATGATCGGGCCTACAGCCTCATCAGTTCGCAAGCCGCTCGCGAAGCGTTTGATATCGAAAAGGAATCGGCTGCTGTCCGCGACGAATACGGTCGCAACACGGCCGGTGCTCGGATGTTGCTCGCCCGCCGACTCGTTCAAGCGGGTGTGCGACTCGTCAATCTGACCTACGGTGGCTGGGACATGCACACTGCCATCGTCGCGGGCTTCCGCAACCAGATGCCGTCGTTCGACCAAGCCTTCTCGACGCTGATCCGCGACCTTGATCGCACCGGTCTGCTGAAGGACACGCTGGTCATGGTCTCGTCCGAATTCGGTCGCACGCCCAAGATCAACGCCCAAGCCGGTCGCGATCACTACCCGAAGGTCTTCAGCGTCGTGCTGGCCGGTGGCGGGATCAAGGGCGGCTACATCCACGGCTCGTCGAACTCGACCGCCTCGGAACCCGAAGAACTCGCGATGGGACCAGAGGATCTGTTCACGACGGTCTACCACTGCATGGGGATCGTCGCCGACAAGGAACTGATGGCTCCCGGCGATCGCCCGATCGAAATCGTCGATGGCGGCAAGGTCATCAAGGACCTGTTGGCCTGATGGGCGTGGTTTCACGCAGGCATCGAATGGATCATCGAAGCCCGGCTCTCTCAGTGAAGCCGGGCTTCGGTCTAATCGGCTTGGAGAATTGCGATCTCATTCTCACGCATCACCCACAACCCGGCGGTCATGGGAGGGAAGCCGTGCATTCGCGGTTTGCGCGTGACAGTGGGAGCCGTGGTCGGACTGATCGCCTCGGGTGAATCTCGCGAAAGGATTCTGGAAGCTTATCCTTAGCTTGAGCCTGAAGATTTGGATGAGGCGCTGGGATACGCGGCGTGGCGGATGGAAGAGCGTGAAGAGAGTTTGGTTGTGGCAGGAGTCTCGCCATTGTGATCGACATGAACTTTGCCGGCCGAATGGGTGTCGGTCTTCAAGTCGGAAGGATAGCGGGCGGTATGTCGGTGATTCCCGTGCAGAAGACAGTGAGATCATGGAATGGGCGCGAGCCAACCAGCACGTCGTGTTGGCCCATGATCTCGGCTTCACAACGGCGCTGGCGTTGACTGGAGCCAGTGGCTCGAGTGTGATCCAAGTCAGAATCCAACGAGTTTTGCCAGAGCATCTGTAGAAGATACTTGTGGTTGCGATTCGAACTTAAGAACTGGACCTCATTGCGGGATCACTCGTCGTCGAAGCGGTTCGATCACGGGTTCGCATTCCCCCGCTCTGAAAAGTTTTTTGATAGTGAGCCGATCTCAGTCAGATTCAAGAACAGAGAGTTCAAAATGGTGAGTCGATTTCTGGCAGTTGTTCTTCTCTTGGTGTCGGCTCCCGTGTTTGCTGCCAGCCCAGTGCTGTCGAACATCATTCCGCGCGGAGGTCAACGGGGGGCTGAGATCGAAGTTCTCTTCAACGGCCAGCGGTTGGAAGATGCTCAGGAATTGATGATCTACGAACCGGGGATCGAAGTCGTCGAGTTCGCGGTCGTCAACGGGAACCAAGTGAAGGCGAAGCTGAAGCTGGCGGCCGACTGCTTGCTGGGGACGAAACACATTCGCGTTCGCACGGCCAGCGGCGTGTCCGATCTTCGGACGTTCCGCGTCAGTGCACTTCCCAACGTGTTGGAGAAGGAGCCGAACAGCGACTTCAAAGTGCCGCAGGAAGTTGCCTTCAACTCGACCGTTGAAGGGATCATTCAGAACGAAGATGTGGACTACTTCGTTGTCGATGTGAAGCAGGGTGATCGGATCACGGCTGAAGTCGAGGGAATTCGGCTCGGCGACACGATGTTCGATCCCTACGTTGCGATCATTGATGCCGCTCGGTTTGAGCTCTCGACCAGTGACGATGCGGCTCTGTTGTGGCAAGACGGCGTGGCGTCGGTGGTTGCTCCGGCCGATGGCAAGTACATCGTGCAGATTCGTGAGAGCAGTTATGGCGGAGGGGGGAACTCTCACTACCGCTGTCACATCGGTAACTACCCTCGACCGCTGGCCGTGGTTCCTGCCGGAGGCAAGCCCGGTCAGAAGTTGGCCGTCAAGTTTTTGGGGGACATCGCTGGTGAGACGACTCAGGAAGTTCAGCTTCCGACTGCGGAAGATGTCGATCACGAAGTGTTTGCTCAGGACGCGAAGGGGATCTCGCCGTCAGGCAATCGATTCCGCGTGGTCGATCTCGAAAACAGCATTGAAGTCGAGCCGAATGAAGCCGTCGCTCAAGCAACCAAGGCTGCGGCTCCGGTCGCTTTCAACGGAGTCCTCTCGTCGAAGACCGATCAAGATTACTTCGGCTTCACCGCGAAGAAGGGTGAGTCCTACGAAGTCCACGTTTGGGCGAGACGCCTTCGCAGTGAGCTTGATCCGGTGCTCTACATACACAACGCGCAGGGCGGAGTGATCGCGGGGAACGACGATACTGGTGGCCCCGACAGCTACATTCGCTTCGCCGTTCCGGCCGATGGCGAGTACTTCCTCAGCGTGAAGGACCATCTCGGACGAGGCGGTCTCGGTTACCATTACCGAGTCGAAGTGGCTCCTCTCAAGCAGACTGCTCTGTTGGGAGTCAACGAGTTCCAACAGTACGTCGAACCCAAGATCGCGATCCCTCAGGGGAATCGCTTCGCGCTGCTCATCAATGCCAACCGCCAGGGCTTTGGCGGTGAGTTGTCTTTCGCTGGACTCGACCTCCCCGCCGGAGTGACCATCGAATCGTTCGGCATGTCGGCCGATCAGGGTGTGGCGCAAGTCATCCTCATGGCGACTCCAGAAGCTCCCGTCGCGGGCAAGCTGGGACAGATCATTGGCAAGCTCAATGACCCCGCTAACCCGGCTCCTCCGACCGGTGAAGTCCGTCTGCCGACGGTCCTCGTGCGCGGTCAAAACAACACCCCGTTCTGGACTGAGCCAACCAGAGCTTTGGCGATGGCCGTGACTCAAAAGGCTCCGTTCACGCTCGCTATCGTTGAGCCCAAAGTGCCGCTGGTGCAGGGTGGCCAGATGTCACTCAAGGTCGTCGCGACTCGTGATGCCGAATTCAAAGCTCCGATCAAGATTGAATTGGTCCTCAACCCGAACGGCGTGAACTCCAGCCGCGAAATCTTGATCGCCGAGGGACAGACTGAGGCGCTGATTACCCTCAACGCAGCAGGCAATGCCCAAGTGAAGGAACACAAGATCGCCATTCGTGGCGACGCGACCGTTGGCAACGGGCCGGTGACGGTCGCCTCGCCGTTCGCGTCACTGCGCGTCGCCGAGATGTATATGAAGTTCAACTTCCTCGCCGCCGCCTTGGAAACGGGGACCGAGACCGAACTGGTCGTGAAGGTCGAGAACGCCAAGCCGTTCGAAGGGAACGCAGCCGTCCAGTTGATCGGCCTCCCGAACAAGGTCACGACAGCTCCCGCCGAGTTCAATAAAGAGACCGCCGAGCTGATCTTCAAGATCAAGGCCGAAGCGGACGCCAACCCCGGCAACACGAAGAACCTCTTCTGCCAAGTCGTCGTCACCGAAAACGGCGAACCGATCATCCACAACATCGGTACCGGAGCACTCCGCGTCGATAAGCCGCTCCCGCCTAAGGTCGCTCCGATGCCGGTAGCCGCCGCGGCTCCGATGCCAATGCCCGCCGCTCCGCCAGCCCCCGTCGTTGCCAAGCGATTGACGAGACTCGAACAACTCCGCGTCGATCAAGAAGCCCGAGTCAAAGCCGCCAGCGGGGCCGCTCCGGCAGCGGAAGCGAAGCCTGCCGGTGGGACTGACAAGTAACTTTGATCACCGAATGAATCTTCGTCGCGGAGCGACGAAGCGACGTAGTCCGGTCGCTGCCGCGACCGGCGCTCGTATTTGAACGAACTACACCAGCAGGCACGGATGCCGGATGATCTCAGACCATAATCGGACTCGTGGTGATAACCGCTCGATCCGAATTGAAGACCTGAACCGCCAAGGACCAGCCTGATGCCACGAATCTCGATGCTCGCTCTTGCCATCCTCTGTCTGACCGGTGCGACTGCCTTCGCCCAGTCGCCGCTCGTCCAGCTCAACGTCTATCCGGCGGATATCAATCTCACGACGAACAAGGACCGGCAACTTGTCGTGGTGCAGGCCGTGCATGCGGATGGCATCACGCGGGACGTGGCGAAAGAGGCGACGTTCACGCTCGCCAATCCGGCTCTCTGTCGGCGTGAAGGGACGACGTTCTATCCGACGGGGGACGGAGCGACCGAACTGAAGGTCGAGTACGGTGGTCAGATGCTCACCGTGCCGGTTAAGGTCGAGAAGGCTGCCGAAGCCCGGTCGATCAGCTTCAAACTGGATGTTATGCCCGTCTGGATGAAGACCGGTTGCAATACGGGTAGCTGCCACGGAGCGGCTCGCGGGAAAGATGGCTTCCGGCTGAGCTTGTTCGGCTACGACCCCGATGGCGATTACTTGCGACTCACGCGAGAGATGCCCGGTCGCCGCATCGACCTCGGTGTTCCGGATGCCAGTCTGACGATCGAGAAGTCGATCGGTGTCGTTCCACATACGGGAGGCAAGCGGTTCGAGCGTGAATCGGAACTCTGTCAGACCGTGATCGACTGGATCAGCGCGGGCTGTCCTCAAGACCCAGCCACCGTCGCGACGTGCGTGGCCTTGGAACTCTTTCCGAAGAGCGGCGTCCTTGACGGCGAAGGCTCAACTCAGCAGGTCACTGCGCGGGCCAAGTATTCCGACGGCACCGACCGCGATGTCACTGCATTGGCGCTGTTCCTCTCGAACAACGACACGTCCGCCACGATCTCACCCGATGGAACGATCACCGCCGGGACGCGAGGCGAAGCGTTCGTGATGGCTCGGTTCGCGACCTTCACTGTCGGCTCCCACTTCGTCGTCCTGCCGAAGGGCTTGGTCTATCCGGACACCCCAAAGCCACAGGTCAACTACATCGACGAGCTGGTGAACCTCAAACTGAAGAAGCTGCGTATTGATCCGTCGGGCAAGGCGGCTGACGAAGCGTTCCTCCGCCGCATTTACGTCGATTTGATCGGGTCGGTTCCGAGCGAAGAGGAATACGCCCGCTTCATGACCAGCACGGAAGCTGACAAACGGGACAAGCTGATTGACGAACTGCTCGGTCGCAAAGAGTTCACCGAAGTCTGGGTGAGCAAGTGGGCCGAGTGGCTGATGATGCGGTCATCGAACCAGACGAGCTTGAAGTCGATCACGCTGTACTACACTTGGCTGTCCGAGCAGATTGCCGACAACGTGCCGCTCGACAAGATGGTCCGCGAAATCCTCGGTGCCAACGGCGGGACGTTCAAGAACCCTCCGACCAACTTCTATCAGATCGAACCTGACCGGCTGAAAGTCGCCGAGAACGTCGCTCAGATTTTCATGGGGATGCGGACGCAGTGTGCTCAGTGCCACAACCATCCGTTCGACCGCTGGACGCAGGACGAGTACTACAGCTTCGCTGCCTTCTTCTCACAGGTCGGCCGCAAGACGGGCGAAGACTATCGCGAACAGATCGTCTTCAACTCGGGTGGCGGTGAGGTCAATCATCCAGTCGGTGGGCGAGTCATGCCGCCGGTCTTCCTCGGTGGTGGCCCGGCCGATACCGCTGGCAAAGACCGTCGCGTCGTGTTGGCCGATTGGCTCGCCTCACCCAAGAATCCGTACTTCGCTCAGAACTTCACGAACCGCATTTGGCACCACTTCTTCGGCATCGGGATCGTCGAGCCGGTCGATGACGTGCGCATCAGCAACCCCGCGTCGAACGAGCCGCTGCTGCTCGAATTGGCCAAGCGATTCACCGAGTCCAACTACGACTTCAAGGCTCTCGTTCGGGAGATCTGTCGTTCGGAAGCGTATCAACGAACGACCGAGAAGAATGCCAGCAACGAGACTGATGAACGCAACTTCGCGTCGCAGTCACTCCGCCGGATCAAGGCCGAGTCGATGCTCGACATCCTCAGCCAAGTGACCAACACGAAGGACAAGTTCCCACGACTGCCGCTCGGTGCGCGAGCCGTTCAGATCGCCGATGGGGCGACGAGCAACTACTTCCTCACCACGTTTGGCCGAGCGACCCGCGAGACGGCTTGTTCGTGCGAAGTGAAGATGGAACCAACGCTCTCGCAGGCGCTGCATCTCATGAACGGCGATACCTCGAACGCGAAGATTCAGCAGGGAGGTATTCTCGACGTGATGCTGAAAGAAAAACTGCCGCCCGAACAGATCGTCGAGAAGCTCTACATCCGCTGCCTCAGCCGCAAGCCGCTCCCCGAAGAAGCCGAAGCCCTGAAGCCCCTCTTCGCCGAAGGGAGCGACGTGAAGAAGTCGCTGGACGATGTCTTCTGGGCGCTGCTCAACAGCCGCGAGTTCCTGTTCAACCACTAAAGTCGAAGATGCGTTTCAAAGCCTGGCTTCTGAATGGGAGCCGGGCTTTTCTTCCATCAATGATCGATGTCCCGTTCGTTCGAGTCCTGGAAATCAAGCGATGCCACGCCTTCCGATGTTTGCTGTTGTCATGGGCCTGTGTGCCACCTCCGCGTTCGCCGAAGAGAAGGCCGCCGCGACCGCTCCCAAAGAGGAGAAGATCACGTTTGACCAGCACATCGTTCCGATCTTTCGGGAGAAGTGCGGGTCGTGTCATAACGCGAACGACAAGAAGGGGGACCTGGTCCTCGACAACTACAACCTGGCCATGCAGGGCGGGGCGTCGGGTGAGGTCGTGCGGACGGATGGAGACGCCTCGCAAAGTCAGCTCTATCTGGTCGTGACGCACAAGTCCGAACCGGTCATGCCGCCGAGTCAGCCGAAGCTGCCCGATGAGCAGCTCACCCTGATCCGCAAGTGGATTGAAGGTGGCGCGCTGGAGAACGCGGGGAGCAAAGCCAAGCCGAAGAAAAACATGGCGGTTGCCAAGGTCGAGGTCTCGAACGCGCGACCCGCTGGTCCGCCGCCGATGCCCGAGAATCTGCCGATTGATCCACTCGTGGTCTCGGCACGCGGTAACGGTGTGACGGCGCTGGCCAACAACCCGTGGTCATCGATTGCCGCCGTCGCTGGGCACAAACAGGTCTTCCTCTACGACACGAAGACGCTGGAACTCGCGGGCGTGTTGCCGTTCCCGGAAGGTGTCGCCCACATCCTCAAGTTCAGCCGCAACGGTCAACTGTTGATGGCCGGTGGCGGACGTGGCTCACACTCGGGGAAGGTCGTTGTCTGGGACGTGAAGACGGGCAAGCGGATCGCCGAAGTGGGGTCCGAGTACGACGTCGTTCTCGCCGCTGACATTAGTCCCGACCAGACGCAGATTGCGCTCGGCGGGCCGAAGAAGATCGTCCGGGTTTACGATGTCTCAACGGGAGAACTCCTGTACGAGAAGAACAAGCACACCGACTGGATTACGGCGCTCGAGTTCTCACCCGACGGCGTCCTTCTCGCGACGGCCGATCGGAGCAACGGCCTGTTCGTGTGGGAAGCCTTTACCGGGCGCGAGTTCTACTTCCTGACCGGTCACACCGGCGCGATCACCGATGTCAGTTGGGCACCGGACTCGAATGTATTGGCCTCGTGCAGTGAGGACACGACGATTCGCTTGTGGGAGATGCAGAACGGGACGCTCATCAAGAACTGGGGCGGACACGGCGGTGGGTGTTCCTCGGTTGAGGTCACGCGGGACAACCGCATTGCTTCGACAGGACGTGACAATCAAGCCAAGCTGTGGGACATGAACGGGGCCGCGATTCGAGGCTTTGCCGGACTGGGTGATCTCGGGATGGAAGTTGCGTTCGATGTTGAGACTGATCGAATGCTGTGTGGCGACCTGACGGGAGCCATTCACGTTTGGAACGCGAAAGACGGCGCGGTCCTCGGCCAACTGAACACGAACCCGCCCCCCTTGGCCAAGCGGATCGAAGTCACGTCACAAGCATTTGCCGTCGCAGACACCGCGTCGGCTCAGGCGACCGCTCAACTGGCCGCTCTGATCAAAGCGATTGCTGATCGCAAGGTGGCTGCGGATGCAGCGGTCAAGCTGGCGACAGACACTCAAGCGGCCATTGACCCCGCCACGAAAGCCAATGCCGCAGCGGCGGCCGATGTTGTCGCGAAGACTCAGACGCTCACGGTGGCCGACACCAACATGACGAACGCTGCGGCTGCTCAAACGAAAGCAGCGGGCGAACGCGAAGCGGCGACAAAGCAAGTGACGGACCTTACTGCGAAGGTAAAGGCCGCGGTGGACGCGGTTGTCGCGACGGATGCCGCAGCCGCAGCAGCCCTCGTCGCTGTCGAAGCCAAGCCAGATGATGCCGCTGTGAAAGCGGCCGCCGCTGATGCCACGAAGAAGTCGGCCGATGCACTTGCCGCAGTGTCAGAGTTGACCAAGCTGAAAGCCGTCTCCGTGCAGCAGCTCCCCTCGAAGAGCGAAGCGTTCGGTACGACGAACATCGCCCTGAATACAGCGAAGGCCGCACGCGAAAAGGCCGTCGCTGATAAGGTCGCGTCTGACAAAGCTGCCGTCGATGCGGCGGCAAAATTGAAGGTCACGATGGACACCGCTGTCGCTGCGAAGGCTAATGCTGACAAAGCCGTCGCCGCCGCTGTCGTCACGCCCGAACAGCAGAAGCAGGTCACCGACGCCGATGCCGCGATGAAAGCCGCCGCCGAAAAGGCGTCCGGAATCAAAGTTCAACTCGACCGACTCAACGCCGCCAAAGGCCGCTCGTTCCTGACAGCGGATGCGACGGCCAAGTGAAGGAATGAGTTGTAGGATGGGCACACTTGCCCGTCCGGTTTTCTCGAAAAAGGCGGACGGGCAAGAGCGCCCATCCTACAAGGGGACTACTGCCCGCCGGTCTCGCGCCGTCTGCTGATTCGACCCCCAAGGAACATTTCCGTGCGAACGCTCTCCGTCTTGTTTGTGCTTGTTGCCAGCGTAGCCTTCGCGGGCGATTCGCCTCAGTTTCGAGGGCCGGGGGGCGAAGGGCATTCGTCCGAGACGAACCTCCCGTTGAAGTGGAGCGACACTGAGAACGTCCGCTGGAAAGCGGAGATCGACGGCTTGGGATGGTCCACTCCGTCGGTCGTTGGGGCCGACGTTTGGTTCACGACGGCGACCGATGACGGCAAGTCGTTGCGAGCCGTTTGTCTCGACAAGGACTCGGGGAAGGAGCGGCATAACGTCGAGGTCTTTCATCGCGACGAGCCGGGAAAGATTCACGGCAAGAATAGTTACGCATCCCCTTCCGTGCTGGTCGATCGCGAGCATGTGTTCGTCCATTTCGGGAAGCTGGGGACCGCGTGTCTTGACCGCAATGCGAAGGTGATTTGGACGACCGAGTTCACCTACAACCATCGTCATGGACCGGCGGGTAGTCCGATTGTCGTGGGCGACCTGCTGATCCTCAGTTGCGACGGGGGAGACGTTCAGTTTGTGACGGCTCTCAACAAACAGACCGGCAAGGAAGTTTGGAAGACGACGCGCGAGGGGGCGATGGCCTATTCGACGCCTCTCTTGATTGAAGTCGATGGCCAGCCGCAAGTCGTCAGCACGGGGGGCGAGTGGGCGATGGGCTATGAGCCACAGACCGGCAAGGAAATCTGGCGGTTCCGCTATCCGAAGGGCTACTCGAATGTCCCTCGTCCGGTGTTTGGGCAGGGCTTGGTGTTCCTCTGTTCGGGCTATGACAAACCGTGGCTGTACGCGGTCAGACCGAACGGCACGGGCGACGTGACCGAGACGCACATGGCGTGGAAGCTGGACCGGGGAGCACCGCTCAATCCGTCGCCGCTACTGATCGGCGAGGAACTCTACATCGTCAGCGACAACGGCATCGTCACCTGTCTGAATGCGAAGTCGGGCGAACAGCACTGGCAGCAACGAGTCGGCGGCAACTTCTCGGCGTCTCTGCTGCACGCTGACGGTCGCATCTACATGCTCGACGAGAACGGCAAGACGTACGTCTTCGCACCAACGAAGGACGAGTACCGCGAACTGGCCGTCAATGAAGTTCCCGGCCGCTCACTCGCCAGCATCGCCGCCGCTGACGGGTCGCTGTTCCTGCGAACGGATAAGGCGGTCTATCGACTGCACGCGGCGAAGTGAGTCGTTTCAGAAGACGTCGTTATGAAGATTCAAGACAACGTGGTTCTGGTCTCAACTTGAGTCGAAAAGTCCGGGGCCTTACGGCACCCGGTTCACCAACTTCCGACAGTTGTTGATGCGCGCGTGATTACTTCCCTTTGACCTGCGTAATGTAGATCAGGTAGGCGAGCGGTGCGCCGATGAGGATGCCTGAGAACGGGACCATCTCGGGCAGGCCGATCTTCTTGTAGATGAAGTCGTACAAGAAGAAGGTGTCGAGCAGGCAGAAGCCGATGACGGACCAGCAGGCCGCCAAGATGCCTAGCTGCTTTTTCTGAGCTTTTTCATCGTCTGACAACACAACCTTGGGCTTGCTTGCGGAGGAGGATGACGATTTGCTCCCCTTCACCGGCGCGGCGGCTTCCTTGCGCAAGCCCGCCGCGTAGTACTTCGCGATCCCTTGATTAATGGCCAGCGGTGTTGCCATGACGGGACGGATCGGCATGTTGAACCGGAGTCGAATCTCGTCTTCGAGTTCTGCATCGGGTTCTTCCGAACAGGCGACCAGCACGCCGCCATTATCGACGAACAGCGGCAGACAGGTGTGACGGCGGACCAAGGCACGCGGAACTTGATCGAGGATCGAGTCATCCGGCAGCATGTCGGCCAGGTCGACGTAGGGCCGACCGATCTCTTGAGCCAACGCCCGCGCGGCCACATCCGGTTCGACGAGCTTCAGTTGAACGAGCGTGTCGCGCACGGACAGCCCCGTTCGCTCCGCATGCGATTTGACTTCCTTCACCTGATCGGACGAGAGGACACCTTGGTCCTGCAAGTACGCGGTGAGTGGTCGGCGACCGGTCGTCGCGTCGCGATCGTCGATCTCGCGGCCCTGACTCTTGTCGTAGTCGAGCTTCAGTTCGGAGTCGGTCAGGCAGAGCATTGCCTTGGCCAACTCGTTGAGCAGCGTCTGCGATTCGTTCGAGTACTGACCGGTCGCATACTTGCGGACGTGACCATTCAGCTTCTTGTAGTTCTTGCGAACCTTGTCGGGATCATCCTCGAACTGCACGAGCCTCAGCAGTTGGTAGTGATCGGGTGGACGCTGGCCCTCGGGGATGCCGAGCCATTCCTTGTAGACATCAATCGCCAACGGAGAAGCCTCCTGATTGCGGACGTTCCAACTGCACCAAGCAGCCTATCCAAGAACCCGTCACCCCCGGCCCTTCTTCCCGCAAAGCCGGGGCGAGGGGAGGATGCTCTTACTGAACTCACTCGACTTGGTAATTCTTGGCCAATGCCTCGAAGTCGCCAATCCCCTGTTCGGACAGGCCCGAGTGGCGGACAATCTCGGTCATGGCGACGCGGTTTCCCGCTAGTTCTTTCGCGGCCGCGCTGATCCGTCCGTTGGCGTCGTAGCTGTAGGTGACTTCGACGGGTGAGCCAGCCGGAAGATTGGCGGGAAGGTCTAGGATGCGGAAGTCACCGATCTGTGTGCAGGCATCAGGATCGGTCGCGTCCCCTTCGAGGATATAGACGTGGATCGACTTCTGGTTGGCCGAGTTTGTCACGAACTTCTGACTCACGTTGAACGGAATCTGTGAGTTCTTCGGGATCATGATGTGGTTGATCTTCTTGGTCTTGTCTGCCGGGCTGGAGACCTTGACCCCCAGCGAGTGCGAGTTCACATCGCTGGTATTCACGGATCGCAGCCGATTTGTGACAAGGGCGCTCAGTCCGGCTGCGCCGCGGTTCTCACGCGCTTCCAGAATGGCCGCGTGAATCGCGGCTCCCTGCGCGACTGCCTCTTCGGGGCGAAGCAGCCCCAAGTCACGGAGCGGCTGACGATGGCAGACTTCGGCCAGCATGGTTTCTACGGCAGGCATGTAAGTCGAACCACCGACGAGAACCACTTCGTGCAGCGTTCCGATCTCGACCCCGGCTTGTTGCAGCACCAGTTCGGTCGTATCGCGCGTCCGTTGAAGCAGGTCGGCCGTCATCCGCTCGAAGTCTTTGCGGGTGAATTGCAGCGAGAGCGTTTTGCCTCTGAAGTAGACCGTCAGCGGTATCTGAGTCTTCGTACTGAGTGCCCGCTTGGCGTCTTCGCAGTTTGCGCTGAAGTCGCGCATCGCTTCGGGGTCTTGTCGCGGGTCTTCGTTGAATTTGCGGGCGAACTGCTCGGCGACGTGGTCGGTGATCCGTTTCGTCCAGTCGATCCCGCCCAGCATCACGTCGCCGTCGGTGGCGAGGACGCGGAACTGAGTTGGCGTATAGCGAACGACAGTCACGTCGAATGTGCCGCCGCCGAGATCGTAAACCAGAATGGTCTTCGCCTCTTGCTTGAGATCGCTGCGTCCCAGCTCGCCCTTCATCCACGCGTAGGCCAGCGTAGCGGCGGTCGGCTCGTTGATGATGTCCACGACGTTCAGGCCGGCGATGCGGCCAGCATCTTGAGTCGCCTTGCGGCGGACATCATTGAAATAGTAGGGCACCGTGATCACCGCGTTGGTAATCGGGCCGATGGCTTTCTCGGCGTCCTGCTTCATCTTCTTGAGGATCAGCGCGGAGATGAACTCGGGCGACAACTTCTTGTTCTGGTAGACAACGAAGTAATCCTTGTTTCCCATCTGCCGTTTGACCGCTTCCACGATGTGGTCGGCCGACTCTTGCGAACTGCGTTCAAACGTGGGACCGACCACGACCTGGCCGTCATCTCCAAGAAGCACCACCGACGGCGTGATGTTCCGCCCGTCCGCATTGAGCAGCGAAGTTGGCTGCCCGTCAGCGCCGAGTCTCGCGATGGACGAGTAAGTGGTTCCCAAGTCGATGCCGACCGTCTGACCGTCCAGAAATTTCATTGCGCAGCCTGTTTTCGTGAGTCCGAAGGTGAGTGGTCGGATGCCGTCCGCAGATCGGACCGACATTCCCCAAGAGCCGGGGTCGAGAGTGGGCGGTATTCTGCCCGCGTGCCATCTCGGAAATCAAGCGCGCTGGCTGTTTCAACGAGAAGGGAATGAGGGGCGTTCCCAGCGTGTCGCGTCGAATGGCAATCACTCGTGGAGAGATTCAACCCCGAGCAACTTCACCGCGCGATCGGCGCGCTGATCAAGATGCCGAATGGGAGCTGATGCCGGTCGCGGTTGCCTCGCCATGGAAGGCTTGGCTCGAAACACGACCGCTGAAGGTGAGTGTGGCCGCCCTTCGATCGAACCGATCTGCTGCTCGTTCAAATCGGACAGCCGATGCGCACCGAATGCGGATGCGGTCACCGTTCCAACCAGCAGTGTTGCCGCCAAGCCATTGATCAGGATTCGTCGCGCGTTGGTGTGTGAATCGAAATTCATGATCTGCGGTCCTGAAGCTCAACACTGGAAATCCCGCGTGTAGGAGTAGCCGATGGCCGTCATCCCACCCCATCGAGCCTCGCAAATTCCGCCGAAGCCGACTCACGCCAAATAGAGATCGGATCGCCGTGAAATACCGCAACAGGCAATTGCCGCCGAAGGTGCGAGGTTCTTCAGGACGCCCGCCCTCATCGGTCCCTTCGGTAAACTTTGCCAGCATGTGTTTGATGGTCCCGTAGGATGGACTCCCCGTCCGTCCGAGCTCGTCGAGAAGCACCGGACGGACGGGGAGTCCATCCTACGTTGCGCGTACGCGAACTCTTGCCAGCCACCTGTGGCCTGCAGTTCGACTCGCACGTCCCTCGTTCTCAACCGTGAGTTTGGAGGCGAGGCGTGCGTGGTGATTTGGCAACGTTGAGCCACGCCGTTGCCGGCACGCTCCGAAGTCATTGCGTGCTTGCGAGTTGATGGCCTTCAGCGCGACGGAACCTTCGTTGCGTGAGGCGTTTCGTCAACGTGAGGCTTGGCGTGGGCGGCCGCTGCATGGCGTCAGGCGCAAAGATTTCTGAACGGCTTAACTCGTTGGCGTGGCTGCGCTTTCTGAGGAT
>CAMAYU010000106.1 GCA_945862235.1 Schlesneria paludicola DSM 18645 | reverse complement strand
CCAATTGATGTTTTGACTCAACGCGTCAATCAGGGAACCCCGGTCAAATTGGCCGGGGTTTCTGCTTACCGGAGGTCGGACGATGCTGCTCGACCGGTTTCGTTCACGGGTGAATGTGCTGGCATTGGCCACTGCGATAGTGGTTTGCGGGACGGTACCGGTCGGATTCGCGGCCGATGCCATCGCGGCTCAGAAACCCGATGCGGCCAACCAACCATGGGCGGTCTTCTGGGTGTCGAGTCTCGGCCGGACGATGGCTGCCTGTGATTTGATCTTTGAGGCGGCAGATCGCCCCGACTTGGCTGAATCACTCGAAGATCGACTCAAAGATTATCAGGCCTTCGCCGGGATCGACCGCAAACGCCCGCTCGGAGTGATGTGGACTTGGAGCGACGTTGAGCCGCCCGCCACGATCTTTCTTCCGGTTGGTCAGATCGATCAACTGATGAAGACCGCCACCTTTGACGTGGTCGGCTTTCATCAAGTCGCCAAAGATCGGTACGAGATCGAGCGTCCTGGCAGTCCCTATCATGTACTCCTTCGTTCGGACTTCGCTCTGCTGGGGGATGACATTGAGGCCCTGCGTGCCTTGCGGCAGACGCCCGATCAGTTGACGAAGGGACTGCGCGAAAAATACGACGCGGGACTGCATCTCGATCTGCGGCAGATCCCGCGCGCGTCGAAAGAACTCTGGATCGACGAGCTGAAGAATCAGGTCGAACCGTGGTTGCAGCCTCAGGATGACGAACCGACAGACTCAGCGGCGCTGCGTCGTGCGGTCGGTGGCTCACTGCTCAAACTGGTGACGCGACTGATTCTCGATTTGCGAACGATCACACTGGGCGGGCGACTTGATCCCGAGAGCCATCAACTGAGTCTTGAGTTGATGGTCCAGAGCGAACCCGGCAGCGAGTTGGCTCGAAGCTGGAACAAGCTCGTCCTGCTGCACAGTGAGTTTTCGGCGCTCATCACCCCGAAGGCCCTTGCAGGACTGGCCATCAACTGGCCGCTCAACGCATTGGGCAAGGACGTGGTCGAACAACTGCTCGATGAGCCACTCAAAGGGGCGAGGATCAATGCTGGCATTCAAGTTGTCGGCCAAGGCTGGGGCCAATCGACCGTGATCGTTGGTTTACATGGCGCGGAAGCCGCTGCTCTCAACGCTGCCATTCCTCAATTGATCGTTCGCTTGGAGAAGTCCGGGCACTTCAGTTCGGTCTGCGACAACGCAGACATCCACCGTGGGGTCGTGATTCACAGCGTCGTTCCCAATGAGATCCCGGAACTGCTCGGGCAATTGGTCGGGCCTGAGGTCGAAGTTTTGATTGGACAGGGAAAGCAAACGGTTTGGCTGGCAATCGGGAATCCCGAAACATTGCCCACCCATTTGCAGCAGGCAATTGACGCGGTGGAAGACGCGCCCGCGGATGAACGGTCCAAGGGCTTGCTCAACGGTCGATTTGCCGTGGGAACCCCACCTCCCGTGGAAGCCCCTCCGCCGGGAACGGTCGCGCGAGAAGTCGCTGTTCCAAACTTGGGTGACGCCTTGCGTCTCACCATGACTCCTGGCGGGGACTCACTGAAGGTCCGGCTCACCGCTGAAAAGGGTGTGCTGCGGTTGATCGGTCTCGACTGGGCCAGACAGGTCGATCAGATCAATGCTTTGAAGTGATCTGAGTTGAATGTTGGCGGTCCACGTCACGTCAATGGTATGCGTCGAAAGCGACATGCGCCATTTATCACAGGCTCAGCAATTGTTCGCATTGTGACGGTCGCGATTGCGTCCGCAGGATACGAAAACTGCCCGGTTCTGAATCTTCAGAGAAAAGTTCGTCTCGGCAAACGTTTCTGCGAGAAGTTTCGCAAGTCCTCGACAACCCCTTCGATATCTCTTCACGGGCAGGGAACGTTTGAGGTGCCATCCAGCCGGCATCTTCACCCGGCTAATGTCACATCGACACCGCTAATACACACAGCAGAAGGGGAATTCGCATGGCTCTCTCAGTCAACACCAACACGACCTCGCTCACGGCCCAAATGAACTTGGCCAAGAGCCAAACCCGCATGAACACTTCTCTCGAACGTTTATCGACCGGCCTCAAGATCAATCGCGCCAGTGACGATCCAGCAGGTCTGGTCACGTCCGAATTGCAGAAGTCGCAAATCTCGGGATTGACGAAGTCCATTGAGAACATTGAACGTGGCACGACGATGGTTCAGACGGCTGAATCGGGCCTCGCCGAGATCGGCGATCTGTTACTGAAGATTCGTGACATCGCCATCAATTCTGCGAATACGGCGACGCAGGACACGGCTTCATTGGCGGCGAATCAAGCGGAAGTCGATGCCTTGGCCTTGAGCATCACCCGGATTTCGGACACGACGAAGTTTGGGACGAAGGCTCTGTTGGATGGGACGATCACTGCCGCACAATTCCAGATTGGAGCATTCTCCGGCCAAACGGCCTCGTTGACCGTTACCGATAAAGACGCCACCGCCCTCGCGGTGAATGCGCTCATCGTCACGACGGCTGCCGGCGCAACGGCCGCTCTCACGTCCATCGACGCTGCCATCAGCACGGTGACCACCGCCCGAGGTGCCCTCGGTGCGTTCCAGTCGGGTACGCTGGCCTCCACCAAGAGCAACAACGCTTCTCAGTTGGACAACTTGAAGAATGCGGAATCGATCCTCCGCGACACGGACTACCAGAAGGAAATCTCAACCTACACGAGCGAACAAATCCGTCAGCAAGCTGCTCAGACGGTGCTCGGGATGGCCAATCAGAGCAGCCAGTCGATCATTCAGTTGCTGCGTGGTTGATTCTCGGCGAAGCGAATCGGGCGGCGTTTCACACGCGCCGCTCGTTGCATCGCCCGGTCTCACCCGCAGTCGTCAGTTCCCGTTCGCGACGAATGGGATCACTCGAATTCAGCGGGCGTAATCGCGATGTAAACACAGGGCCAACATTCAAAGGGAGCCTGCATCCGCAGCGCTCCCTTTGTTTCGTCTCGGCAGAAACTCTTTCGCAGGACAACCGTCATGCCCATCAATTTCAACGGGCTGGCCTCGGGCCTCAACACCGATCAATTGATCACTGACTTGGTCCGCTTCAGTCAGAAGCGGATCGACGCATTGAAATCGCGAGAACGAGTCGAGACCAGTCGGCAGACGGCGCTGAAAGGGATCGAGACGCGCGTTCAGACACTCCAAACTCAGATGGCCAAGCTGGGCCGTCCGCAGGGAAGTGTCTTCGATCGCAAGACGGTCAGTTCGAGCGAAGCGGGTTTGGTGGCGGCCGCAGCGGGAAGCACTGCCACTGCGGGAACCACCAGCCTGCGCGTGCTCGGCCTGGCACAGAAACATCAGATCGCCTCGCAGGGCTTCGACGATCCGACCGCTGAGATCACTCAAGGGACGTTTGAGATTCAGTCGGGCGGCAAGTCGGCCACGATCACGATCGACTCGTCCAACAACACGATGCGCGGACTGGCTCAGGCCATCGGCAATGCCAACATTGGCATCACGGCTTCGGTCATCAGCGACGGATCGGACGCGCGCACACAGCCGTATCGCCTGCTCCTCTCGGCCAAAGATTCGGGGAGCGCGAATGCCATCACAATCACGAACAATCTCGCGGCCAGCAGCGGCGGCGCGATGAAGCCCAATTTTGGCAGCACTCAGATTGGAACGGCCATCGCAGGCTCGATCTTCCAAGGGACATCGAGCCTGACCAGCAACTCCGGTGCGGGGGCCTTCACCGGCACCTCCAATGACACGTTTAATTTCACGGTCGTCGCGGGTGGAACGGTCGGGACGGACAACGGCATTCAAGTCTCGTACTCGAATCAAAGCGGTTCGCTGACGGGCACGATCACCGTCGATCAGGCCGACGTGGGCGTGGACAAGTCCGTGGCGAGCGGCGTCCAAGTTCAGTTCGGTGCGGGGACGCTAGTGGCGGGAGACACGTTCTCTGTCGATGGCTTCGTTCCAACCGTACAAGCCGCCACGAATGCTCAAGTTCAGTTGGGGACTGGCTCGGGCGCGATCGTAGTGCAGAGTGCGTCGAACGTGGTGAACGACCTCGTGCCGGGAGTCACTCTGAACCTGCTGTCTGCCGACCCGGCGAGGGAGATCAAGATCACCGTCGCGGATGACATTGCCGCTGCCAAGCAGGACGTGACGGACTTCGTGGCTGACTACAACGACTTCATCGACTTCATCGACAAGCAGACGCGGTTCAACGCCGCGACCGGCACGGCTGCGATCCTGAATGGCAATCGTTCTGTGACCGAATTGAAGACCCAGATCGAACGGAGTGTCCTCGCGGTCTCGGGCAATCTTCCCTCCTCGATCAACCGGATCGGTGCCGTCGGTATCACCAGCGACGGCAAGGGAAAGCTCGAAATTAACGAAGCGAAACTGAATGACGTGCTGAATGGTCGCGTTGCGGGAGTCGGCTTCCCCGAACTCAAGAAACTGTTCGCGCTGGCGGGGACATCGAGTTCCACCGGGATCCAATTCGCGACGGGAACCAAGCTCACCAAAGAGTCGGGATCGACTCCGTACCAGGTCGACATCACACAAGCCGCCGAACGCGCGACGATCTCCGCGACGAACACTCTTTCTGCCAACACCGTCATTGACGGCAGCAACAATTCGCTCGTCGTTCGCATTGATGAAGCGACCAGCAGCACGATCACACTCGCGTCCGGCACGTACTCGCAAGTTGATCTCGCGCGGCAGGTGGAATCCCAAATCAACGCGACCATGGTGTTGCAAGGCAAGCAAGTCTCGGTGTCGCTCTCCAGTCAACGACTCAGCCTGACCTCGTCCAGTTACGGGTCCAAGTCAGAAGCGACTGTCGTGTCGGGATCGGCTCTCGCGTCACTCGGGTTTGACGGGACTGAGACCGATCGCGGAGTGGATGTCGCCGGTTCGTTCCTCGTCAACAACGTGGCGGAAGCGGCGACTGGCTCGGGACAAGTTCTGACGGGTGCTGTCTCCAACACCAACACGTCGGGGTTGGCGGCGGTCGTCACGCTCACTCAATCGCAGGTCCAAGTCGGAGTGGACGCCACGCTGTCCATCACGCGCGGCATGGCCTCGCGGTTGGACTCGATCTTGCAAGACATGCTCGATCCCGTCAGCGGCAACATCCAGAAGATCGACGACCGTTTTCAAGCCAGTATCACCGACGCCACGCAACGGACCTCCAAAGAAACTTTCGCCATGGACGAGCAACGCACCGCGCTCTTGCGCCAGTTCGCATCCCTCGAAACGACCATGAGCAATCTCCGCGCACAAGGTGATCTGCTGACAAGAACCTTTGGTGCTGGATCAAACTCGAACTGATTCGGGAATGCCTCCCCCGCGTTCTCAATCATTTCCGTATCAAGACATGCTTCCCCCAGCTTTCCCCCCCGCAGAGGACCATCATCCGTGAATCGACTCGCCGCCTACTCTCAAGCTCAACCGGCCCACACTTGGACCCGCATTGAAATGCTGCTTGCCGCTTTCGATGGCGCCATTGCGCGCCTCGAACAGGCTCGCGAATTGTTGGAACGCGGCGAGCAATTTAAGGCCCAGCCGCTGCTGCTCCGCTCGCAACGCATCGTGCTGGAACTCTATTCGGGCCTCGATCTGAACCACGGCTCGATTCCCGAGAACATGCAGAACCTGTACGTGTACGTACTGAGCTGCATCGGCATGGGGCCGGAACTCGATCTTCCGTCGGCGCTCGGTGTCCTGCGCAACATTCACGGCGGCCTCGAAAGCGTCCGCGATCGAGCCAACGAAATGGAACGATCCGGCGAGCTGGCACCCGTCAACGAACACACCCAACTTCTGAAGAACATCGTGGCTTGAGTCGCGACACAACGCGGCTGGCATCGAAGCCTGAAACGCATGCGAAGCCACGTTCCAAATACGAGAGCCGCAGTTCAACGCCGCTCAATTCGGTCCGGCCGCCTGCTTCGAGAGTTGCAGCGCGATCACCAATGCCGTTGCCAGCGGCTTGTCTTCCTTCTCAAGTGCCGCGAGAACCTTGGCGGCTTCGCGCTCTTTCAAGTGGCTGAGTTGGTTCACCGCGGTGTCCCGGCTCCCTTGTGCGACCAGCCGTCGAATCATCAAAACGGCCGCTCGCACCGCCGGACTTTCCGTCGCAGCGGTCGGCACAACGTTCTTCACGCTGGCGGTCTCGGCACGGTGACGATGGATTGGCGGTTCCTCGCTCTGTCTGTCCGCCTCAAGTTGCGATGCGGTGATGACACTCAGTTCCGCGACCGCCAGTTCTTCCGTTACCTTTCGGCGAGTGTCATCCACGGCGGCCTGCTCTGCGCGAATGTCGTCATAGATCATTCGCAGCGACTCTTGCCGCATCGTCAGCCGCGCTTCATGCCTCTGCACCGCGTCAGCCCGTTCGCGCAGCAGGGCTTCCACGTCTGCACTCAGTTCGGTGGCGGAAGTGATTCTCGCTGCGGCAATCTCCGAAGCAACGGTGTCTGGGCGCTGAGACTTCGTTCTCGTGTGCCCCAACTGACGAGTCTCATCGTCCTCGTTCGTTTCGGCGACGGAATGAGCGGGGCGACTAGATGACCTACGCGGCGCAGCAGTCTCGCGTGACGCAGCCGCACGCTTTTGAGCCTCCACCTGTGGCTGCAAAATGTCCGACCACGCCGACGCCAAAGCGAAGACGCACCCGGCCGTACACAGCGCCACCAACAAAGTCTTCATTCACACTTCTCATGCAGTTCGCCAACACGGACTGATTGACCGTTGGTCAAAACTCATCCACTACATCTGCATCCGCATCACTTCTTGGTACGCCTCGATCACTTTGTTCCTCACTTCCATGAAAACTCGAAAGCTGAGATCCGCCTGCGTTAGCGCGAGCATCGTCTCAGGGATGCTGTCGCTCTGACCGGTCGCCAACCGCTGCACGGCTTGATCGGCTTGAAGCTGCTGCGTGTTCGTGTCCTCGATGAACTTTCCCAAGACATCACCAAACGTTTGGCTTCCTGTGGGAGGCTGAACGGCGGACGGAGCCATCGCGAGCGGCAGGCTTCCAACACTTCCAACGGCTCCGACGTTCATGATTAACCTCGTACGATCGACAGGGCTTGCTGATTCATTTCGACGAAGGATTGCGCGGCCTTCAAGTTGGCTTCATAGGCGCGCGTGGCGGTGATGAGATTCACCATCTCGATCGGCAGGCTGACGTTCGGCATCGTGACAAAGCCTTCGGCGTCCGCATCGGGGTGGCCGGGGTTCAGAACTCGCGGCATCTCCGACCGATCATCGATGACTTCGACCACACGGACTCCCGCAAATCCCGACTGGTCATTGCCGCAGGAATTCGCCGCGGCGTTCTTCATCGCGGCCTCAAACACAACCTCTTTGCGTCGATACGCACCCCCTTCCGGCGTGCGCGTGACCGAAGCGTTCGCGATGTTGTTTGCGACAATTTCCATCCGAAACCGCTCGGCACTCATGCCCGAGGCACTGATGTCGAAGGCTCCCAGTGATGCGTCGAATCCCATGAGATTGTTCCTGTCACGACATTTGAATTGTTAAGGATCGGTGCAGTAATCCCTGTCGTGGCCGACGCTGCCAGCGCCGGTTCGAATGCTGGCAGCGCCAGATTACGTCAGTGATTGCTGCGCCGGTCGCCTTACCGCCCATCAATGGCTCTCCGCATCATCGCGGTCTTGGTGGAAAGAATCTGAAGGTACGTGTTGTTGAGCAACGTGTTCTTGTTGATGCGCATCATCTCGTTGTCGATGTCGACCGTGTTCCCATCGAGTCGTGCGGGGGCGAGCCGATCTTCGGCGACCTCCGGTTGCAGCCGTTCTACATCTTGATCCCCGTGCCGATTCATGTGCTGTGCCAGCACTTCGTCGAACGTCACGTTCAATCGCTGATAGCCCGGCGTGTTGACGTTCGCGACGTTCTGCGCCAGCACCTTGTGCCTCAACGCCGAAACATCGACGAGCTTTGCCAAGAGATCGAACTGTGAAGGTGTGACGGCCATATCGACTTTATCGGTTGTGCCGAAACTCCAAGTTGAAGTGAAGCGGCACCAACCCGATGCAATTGCCGGTGGACGTTGGGCTGATCCACAGTTTGTTAAGGGCCAGCCATCGAGCAACGGCACGATCTGCCGCCCAGAGGTGATCGAGCCATGGAACTTGAATCTGCTCGTACTCTCGGACGTTGCCGTCGGCCGCGACTCCAACCAGACGAAGTGGCTGAAGAGATGAGACCACGGATTTCGCGGAGGGAACGGATCAGAACAGAAACTCGCCGCCGAACATTCTTTACCGGTGTTCATCTGTATCTGTCTTCATCCGCGACATCAGTGCAATCCGTGGTCAGTCTTCCGCTTCTGAACCCAACTGCTGAAGTCGAATGAAAATCCAGAGGCACTCTGTAAACTCCCCTCCGCGAGAAACACTCGCTCGGCTCTTGTGGTGACGCTGCTGACAGCAGCGTCAACGCAACATGCCATTCGTGCTTGCCTCGACTCACGAAGGACGAAGCGGCCGCCCCGCTCTGACAATCAAGGATGGTTTGTGACTTACGCTCCCTTTTCCAATGAGGCGTCGCCCGCACGAGGCTTCGCGAAACGCCCGTCCGCTCCTGCACCGAGTGCCCCTGCGCACGGATCGGGTTCGCTCGCAGACCTCAACGCCTCGCAGCGCGATGCGGTGACAACACTCGCGGGACCGCTGCTGGTTCTGGCGGGAGCAGGGACTGGCAAGACGCGTGTCATCACGTTTCGCATGGCTGAGCTGATCCGCAACGGGGTCGAGCCGAGTCGCATTCTGTCCGTGACCTTCACGAACAAGGCGGCGAAGGAGATGCAGGAGCGGATGAGCCATCTCATCGGCAAACGGCTCCGTTCGCGACCGCACCTCTCGACCTTTCACTCGCTCTGCGTGCGCGTGTTGCGCGAAGAGATCGAAGCCCTCGGCTATCCGAAGCAGTTCGTGATCTATGATCGCGGCGATCAAGAGTCGGCGGCGCGTAAGGCGCTGCGGGACATCCGCGTCGGCGATAAGACACTGAAGCCGGGCGACCTGCTGTCGAGCATCGGTCGTTGGAAGATGAATGGCGTGCTGCCCGATCGAGCCACCGATTTCATCAACGATGATCGCGACTTCCTCGCCGCGTCCGCTTACCGCCGCTACCAGTTGTCGCTGCGTGCCGCCGGTGCCGTCGATTTTGATGACCTGCTGCTGCTGACGGCTCAACTATTTGAAGAGTTTCCCGAGGTACTCGGTCGCCAGCAGGACAAGTTCGATCACGTGCAGATCGACGAGTATCAAGACACGAACGAGATGCAGTTTCAGATCGTCTCCGCACTCGTTCGCCCCCATCACAATCTGTGCGTGGTGGGCGACGACGATCAGTCGATCTACGGCTGGCGCGGGGCCGAGGTGAAACACATCCTCGGCTTCCAGCAGAAGTTTCCCGGCGCGAAGGTCGTCCGCTTGCAGGACAACTACCGCTGCACGACACAGATTTTACAGCTTGCCAATCAACTCGTGCATCACAACTTGGGGCGACACAAGAAGGTCTTGGTCGCTCACAAAGAAGGTGTCGCCGTCGCGGTGAAGCCGTTTCCAGATGAGGAACTCGAAGCCGAGTCGATCGTGCGCGAAATCAACTATCTCGTGAAGGAACTCAACGTTCCGCCGCAAGATGTCGCGATCCTGTTCCGCACGAACGAACAGCCTCGGATTTTCGAGTCTGAGCTGCGACGACTCCAACTGCCGTACCTGCTCGTCGGGGGCCAATCGTTCTTCGATCGGCGCGAAGTCCGCGACATGATGGCCTATCTCAAGGTGATCGCACAGCCGCTCGATGAGGTCTCGCTGCTGAGAATCATCAACGTCCCTTCGCGCGGGATTGGCGATACGTCCGTGACGAAATTGCTCGATCGCGCGGTGAAGTCGGGCCGCCGAATCTGGGATGTGGTCGCGGAGGCTGTGACGGAAAAAGAGATCTCGGTGAAAACGGCCAACGCGATCGCCGCTTTCCGCCAACTACTCGACGAATACCGCGAACGCTTCCACGCACCGGGGGCGAGCCTCGCGGCAACATTCGAGGGACTGATCGACGTGATCGACTACGAGTCCGAGATCGCCAAGCAGTACAAAGAGGTCCAGCAGCAGTTGGCTCGCTCGGGCGTGATCGAAGAATGCGTGACAGCGATGCGCCAGTACGAGCAGCGTACGGCACGCCCCACGTTGAGCGACTTCCTCGAAGCCACATCTCTCAACGGGAACGATCGCGAATTTGGAGACGACAAAGAATTCGAGCAGCCCGCCATCAAGCTGATGACCCTGCACAGCGCGAAGGGACTCGAGTTCCCTCGCGTATATCTCGTCGGCTGGGAAGAGGGGCTGATTCCTCATCAACGCTCGATCGACGATGACTCGTCCACGGCGGTCGAAGAGGAGCGGCGATTGGCTTATGTGGGAATTACCCGCGCCCGTGATCACCTGACGATCTCGCATTCGCTCACCCGCATGAAGTGGGGCAAACGCCGCGAGAGCCACCCGTCGCGCTTCCTGCGGGAGATGACCGTCGCGATCGGTGAAGAGACCGAAGCTGAGGCGGTGCCTGAATGAGGCACCGCATGGCCGTAGCATGGACGCCTCGTCCATCCGAGTACACGGCCAAAGTCCAAGCACGCAGCCAAAGTGCCGGACGGACGAGGCGTCCATCCGGCGGCGCGTCAAATGTCTTCGCGCTGCTGCTTGAGTTCGTCGCGTTCTTGGCGAGTCACTTCCAAGTCGAACATCAGGTACTTGATGTCGAGACGCAGTTGCGAGAGCGCTTCTTGGACCAAGCTCAAAATTCGGCGGCGGCGGCGGACGGAATCGACCACGCGCTCGTAGGACAACTCAAGGTCTGCCCGAACCGAATCGGGTGCGTCGGCAATACGATTTCCTAGCTCCGCCAGTTCGCGGGGGATTTCGTCTTCATCGGTTTCTGGAAATCTGGCCTTCGGGGTCACAGTCTTTACTCCTCATTAAGGGGACTCAGGCAGCGATGATTCTGTACGGGGACCGGACCAGACACAATGGCTTGCCGCAACTTCAATTATGTCAACGAGTGTCGGCATAAGCCCTGGAAGTGCCGTGTGTGACGGGATCAGGTCACGCTGCCACAATTCACCTTGGCGGTTTTGGCGAAGTCTCTTAGAATCCGGCACTTACGCCAAAAGTTGGACGGTGAAGACGCGATGCTATTCGGCAATGGAAGTCACAGATCGCACTGCAGTAAGATCACACTTGGCGTGAATTTTTTGCGAAGTTGTTTTTGCACGAGTCCGTCTGTAACGGTCGCGTGGAACGGGACGTGGGATCGCAGGATGCGCACTCCGAAAACTCGATGTCCTGGCTGCTGTCCCCGAAGGCGACCGGCAAGAGAAAGTCGCCCCGACACTCCGTGGCCGGAACGGTTCGTGTCACGGAGTGACACGTCTACTTCGGGCCAATCCAGTCTTGCCACTCGCCCAAGGGCGACTGACCTAGCCGCTTTGCTACGACGGCTCTGGATTGCCGCGCTGGTGGCCATTTGGTGCAGCGGCGAAATCGTTCGTGCCGAGCAGTTCGAGTCCGATTTCGACGGTCCCGGCGTCAGTTGGCAGGCGCGATGTCGCGAGGCTGACGCGAAGCTGGTGGTTCACGAACGGAGACGCGATGCCGGACACCGCGTGGGGGCCGAGTTCTTTCGACTGAAGGTCTTTCGCGACAACGTGCCGTTGCGGTTCGAGCATCCTGTCCCGGCCGCGCGAGTTCTCGATGAACTCGTCGCCAGTCTCTGGGTCCGTTCGGATCAGGCGGGCGCGGTGTTGGCGCTGAAGCTCGGCTTTCGAGGACTGACGGATCCCGAAACCGGCGCGCCGCTCAGCGATGTCATTACCGGCGATGCCTACAACACGCCTGGCGAGTGGCAACAACTGAAGTGCCAAGCCTCGGACAAGGCGGTCAACGACAAACTGCGTCTGCTGCGAGCCCGCAAGCGAATGGCGATTGATCCCGCCACGATGTACGTCGATCGAGTGATCCTCGGCTGCACTCTCACTTCGGGAACGATGCAACTGCTGATCGACGACTTGGAGTTCGGGCCGATCGTTCCGATGGAAACTCCTCCGCGAACCGATCGCGCGGTCGCTCCCATTGGTTCCAGCAACACGGCTTCCACCGAGAGCGCGTTGGGTGGCCATCGCTTGAACGATGCCGCTCCCACAGCATCCGTTGGTTTGCCCAAAGCGGGACCATCTTCCACCGTTCCCGTTGAGTTTCGGCTGCATCGGCTGCGTGTTGAGGGGCGGCCGTTCATGCCTCGCATGGCGCGTTATCAGTCCGAACGCCCGGACATCCTCGCTGCGGCGGGCTTCAACGTGGCGTGGGTTCCCGATGCGGAAGAGACCTCCGTCACGATGCCACTGCGCCGACAGGGACTTTGGATCACCGCGACGCCGCCGTTCGCGAAAGACGCGGCCGGTGAGTCACTTGAATCCGAGGATGCCAGCCTGTTGCCATTCACTTCGCACAGTTCCTCGATCCTGTTTTGGATGATGGGAGCACGACTCACGGCCAATGATCGGCCGCGCCTGCAAGGCTGGACGAATCAGGTGCGCGATGCCGATCGCGCCTTCAAGCGTCCACTTGCCGCCGATGTGGCGGACGACGAACGGCTCTGTTCGCGGCATCTCGATCTGCTCGGGATCAGCCGCCACACGATGAACAGTGAAACCTCGCTGCTCGACTACCGCGAATCGCTCGCGATGAAACGCGACCGCGCGTGGCCGGGAGCCTTGTGCTGGACGTGGATTCAAACGGAACCGACTGCCGAATTGATGAGTCTCACGTCGCTCGCCGAAACGCCGCCGCAGTTGGAGCCGGAGCAGATTCGCGCCCAAGTCTACGCCGCGTTGTCAGTCGGCTGTCGAGGCATGGGCTATTGGACGACGACTCCACTCGATGGCGAAGGCCCCGCCGCGCGGGAACGCCTGCTGACGCTGACACAGCTTAACTTCGAGTTGGGTTTGCTCGAACCTTGGCTGGCCACGGGAACGTCGGTACAGATGATCCCGTTCACCGTCGATGCGCGCGACGGTGACACACGCGTCATTGAGCCCGCGTCCACACCCTCGAAGGGCCTTTTCGGCGGATCGCCCTTCCCGAAGAGAGCCACTCCGACAGCCGCCGACTCGCAGCGCACTCAGGAGCTTTCCGCCGCCCTGATCCGATCCGAATACGGCGCCCTGCTGTTGCCCATCTGGTTTGAAGACCGCGCGCAATACGTTCCCGGTCAGATGACGGCGAACAACGCGACGATCATCGTGCCGGGCGGCGGTGAGACGGCGTCAGCGTGGGAGATCACCACCACCGGCCGATTGCAGTATTTGAAGCGTGAGACCGTGGCGGGGGGCATCAAGATCGTGCTTCCACGTTTCGATCAGACGGCAGCGATCCTGATCACGTCGGACCAGAATGTTGTCGAACAGTTCAACCAGCGCATCGCAGCCATCCAAGACAAAAGTGCCGCCGCGTGCGTCGAACTGTGCCAGTTGAAGCTCGTGCGCACCCGGCAGATCGACTTGCAGCTTCAACAACTGGGTGTCGGACTCACCGCCTCGAAACGCCTGCTGAATGAGGCTCAACAGCATTCGGAACAAGCCGCCTCCGCGCTGCGACAACAACAGTTCCAGTTAGCGCGGCAGCAGTCGGCCCTCGCTATGCAGCACACTCGAATGTTGCAGCGAGCACATTGGGATCACGCGGTGAAGACGATGCCGTCACCCGTCGCCAGCCCGTACGCACTCACGTTTCAAACTCTTCCCGCGCACTGGCGACTGATGCGAGGGCAGGCAGCGCAGCGAGGCCCGTCCCTGCATGGCGGCACTACGGAGAACAAACTTCCGTCCGGTGACTTTGAAGACTACGACACGATGATGGCCTCGGGCTGGCGTCATGAACAACGCGCGATTCCCGGCGTGCAATCGGTGGCCGAACTTCATCCGTCTCCGCAACAGGGTCAGTACAGCCTGCGATTGGCAGCGCGGGTTGATTCCGAGGCCCCCCGCAATCAACCGCCGCCGTCGTCGCTGAACAAGATTCCGGTGACAGTCGTCTCACCGCCGATCTCGGTTCATGCGGGACAAGTCGTGCGGATCAGCGGCTGGGTGAAGTTGCCTCAGCCCGTCACCGGGAGTCTCGACGGAGCGACTTTGCACGACAGTTTGCTCGGAAAAACCGGGGCGTGGCGCATCAAACCCTCGCGCGATTGGCAGCGACTCGAAGTGCTGCGTGTGGTCCCCGAGAGCCAAGAGTTCACGATCACCGTCGCGCTGCATGGGCTGGGTGAGTTGGCGATTGACGACCTTCAGATCACGGCCTTTACGCCGTCGAACGAAGTCGCCGACACCCCGCCACAGCACGAATCCCCCGTCAAACCGGCACGATTCAATCCACTCGATGCTCTCGATCTGCGACGCCTCAACCCGCTGCCCAAACGAAAGTGAACGTGAGCAAACGTGAGCAATGGTCCGCTCAAATGATTTCCGGAGCGGGGTGGCGTCAGCCCCTCTTTGATCAACTTGAAATTGCGGGGTTGTTCACCAACTAGCCCGACGCGCAAGCGAGGGCAAATCGTTGTAGAAGGCGATGCCCTCGCTTGCGCGTCGGGCTAGTGACGAATCCCGCAATACAATGTTGTCGAACCACTGAAAGGAGCCGATACTCAATGAAGAAATCCGCGAAGAGTTCTCCGACTGAAACCCCTCGCCGCTATTGGCTCTTCAAGTCCGAGCCGTCGGCGTTTGGGATCGAACACTTGGCCAATTCGCCTCGCCAGACAGCACCGTGGGACGGCGTGAGAAACTATCAGGCGAGGAACTTCCTGCGCGACGACGTGAGCATCGGTGATCGCGTCCTCTTCTATCACAGCCGCGAAGAACCACTCGGCATTTTCGGCACGATGGAGGTTGTTCGCGCTGGCTATCCCGATTCCACCGCGTTCGATCCTCACAGCAAGTATTTCGACCCCAAGTCGAAGCGTGAGACCCCGCGTTGGGTCATGGTCGATGTCAAACTGATCGCCCGGTTTGCCGAGCCGATCTCGCGCGAGCAACTCGCTGCTGACACCGTTGCGGCCAAGATGTTGGTCATGAAACGAGGCATGAGGCTCTCGATCCAGCCCGTCACCGAACAGGAATGGCAGGCCGTACATCGACTGGCGGGAGCGGCGTGCGAATGACCGAGCCAGCGAACAACTCACGGCGTGGTTCATTACTCGCCGTAGCCCTGCGCGCAATGGGTCTGCTCGACATCTGCGCGTTCGCCGCCGCCATCGCCCCGCGCGCGTGGATTGCCGCGAGCCACGAAAATCTCGGCCTCGGTCACTTCCCCCACGAACCGATCGCCGGATATCTGGCACGCTGTACGTCGGTCTGGTGTGGGCTGTACGGCTTGCTGCTGTGGTTCGTCGCGGGCGATGTCACTCGCTACGCGCGGCTGATCACGTTGCTGGCGTGCGCGATGATCGCTCAAGGATTCGCGCTCATGGCCATCGACTTTGTCGAAGGAATGCCCGGTTGGTGGACGGCCACAGAAGGCCCGTGCTGCTCGGTCTTGGGGGCACTTCTGCTCGCGCTCCAACAGCGGGAAACGAAACGCTCTTAGAGGTCGAACAACTTTGTATTGCGGTGGTCATCACTAGCCCGCCGCGCAAGCGAGGGCTTCACTGTCATCGAATGTTTAGCCCTCGCTTGCGCGGCGGGCTAGTTTTGAATTGGAATCTACTCCCTGGCGGGAGATGGCGGTGCAGCCAGTCGTCCGGCTGACGATTGAAATATCTTGCGGACACGTCCCTCGGAATCGGGGTGATCGCCGGACTGTTGCAGGTCCGCGAGATTGGCGGCACAGACGCGACAACCAATCACCTCAACGTGAAACCGCAGGTGCTGTGACAATCCATCACCAAGCCTTCCGTCCACGAATGCCGACCAGACGGCGCGCGGCGGACAACTCCAACGACCGCGCCGCCACATCGCGCCGAGTGACGGATCGAGGCTCTCGCGCGACTGCACCAACTCGGCCAACCGTTGTACGAGGTCGGTCGAACTTCGCAGTAGTCGCTCCAACTCCGCAGCTTGATCTACCGGTAAGCGTTCGTCCGCGTAGGCCATCAGTTCTTCATCGGTGAACGTCTGGGACATGTGGCTCGCTTTGCGTCCTGCTTCGGTGACAAACTTCCGGAACGGTCACGACGACTCAGAGTGACCACGTTCCAACAGATCGTCAATGAGCGACGATGTTCGCGCTGAGTCATCAAGGCGGGCAAAGCCGCGCGAATTGAGGAAAACGAGAATGAGGACGGGCGCGAATCGTGGTCTTTATTCTCGCTTCCCTCCATTCACGCGGCCCATTCCTTTCGTTGCCCGAAACACCAACCCGAAGTGTGAACAAGGGCGTCGATAGACTTCGCCCTCGTTCACACTTCGGGTTGGTGTGGGTAGAACAACTCTTTCCACCCGTTTACTTATTTGTTCTTCAACTCAACTCTCTCACCGCGCAAGGCGACACGACCATGACCCAGATCCCCGAACTGAATGCCCTCGGCTACGCGAAGTCGCTCGTTAGCGTGCCGTCAGTCAGTGCGAACTCGAACGGGCCGGTGAGCGATGTGGTTGAGAGCCATCTCCGTTCACTCGACTTCCAAATTGAGCGGCAGGAATTCCTCGACCCGTTCGGCGTCCCGAAGGTCAACATCATCGGACGCAAGGGGCCGGGGGCGGGTGGCGTGGCGTACTTCTCACATACGGATGTCGTTCCTGCCGACACCTGGTCGGTCACGAGTGACGAGTCCTTCGCCGCGCACGGACCTTTCGAGCCAACCGTTCGCAATAACCGCCTCTACGGACGTGGCAGTTGCGACATGAAGGGTTCGATCGCGGCGATGCTGGCGGCGGTGAGTCGCCTGCGCGACGCGACTCTGCGCGAGCCGATCTACATCGTCTGCACTGCGGACGAAGAGGTTGGCTTTCATGGGGCAAAGCATGTCGCCGAGTCCTCGCGCTGTTACGCCGAGATGGTGGCCGGGCAGAGTCGCGCGATCATTGGCGAGCCGACCGAGCTACAAGTCGTCCACGCTCACAAGGGGATTTACGGGTTTCGCGCGACGGCGACCGGCAAGGCGGCTCACTCCAGCACGCGCGACGGTGTGAATGCGAACCTCGCGATGATCCCGTTCCTCGCCGAGATGAAGGCGATTCACGACGAGACCCTGATATCCCCCGCTTGGCTGGACGAGACGTTCGATCCGCCGTGGATCAGTTGGAACATCGGCATCAACGACCACAACCGCGCGGTCAACATCACGGCTCCGCAGAGTGTCTGTTCCGTCTATTTCCGTCCTATGTCGGGGCAGGCCGCCGACGAATTGGTCCACCGTGCGGAAGCGGCCGCCCAACGCTGCGGACTGAAGTTCGATTGGGAATGTCGCGGCCTCCCGCTCGCGGGCGATCCGTCGTGTGAGTTCGTTCGCGAAACGTTGCGACTCGCCGAACGAGATGCCTCGCGCACCGTCGGTTACGGTACCGATGGCGTCTGCTTCACGGACCTCAAGCAGATCCTGGTTCTCGGTCCCGGCAGCATTCAGCAAGCTCACACGGATGACGAATGGATCGGTCTCGATCAACTCGCCGCCGGCACGGACCTCTATGAGAAGATGCTCCGCCGCTGGTGCGTGGCTCATGACTGAAGCCGAACGTGGATGGTGGTCAGGGCCATCGCCGTGTTGAAACAGGGGGCTTGGGTGCCACGGTCACGGAGCTTCGACGTGGCCGTGAAATCGGGAAAACGCCTTCACGTTCTCACACGGCCACGTCGAAGCTCCGTGACCGTGGCACCCCAAAATGAAAACGGCATTGGCCGTAGGGTGATGGCGGAGGCCGGTTGTCGGTCAATGGCGTCGCCGTTATTGTTCACCTCGAAAACAATGCGTTGAGACCGGTGATCTTCGATGGGTCGATGACACTCTCTCGCCACGAAAAGGATGCTGCATCATGGGTTTGATGGACGGAAAACGTGGGTTGGTGTTGGGTGTCGTGAACGATTGGTCGATCGCGTGGGGAATCAGCGATCAGCTTCACAAGGCGGGAGCACAGCTCGGATTCACGCACTTGCCCGACAAGGATCCGACGAATCCCAAGATGGCGAAGCGGGTTCGCAAGGCGGTCGAAGCGTTCGATCCCAAGATGTTTGTGCCATGCGACGTTCAAATTGACGCCGATCTCGACGCCGCATTTGCCGCCGCGAAGGAGACGTTTGGAACGCTCGACTTCGTGGTTCATTCGATCGCTTACGCTCCGATCGACGACCTGAAGGGGCACGTTTACGACTGCTCGCGCGAGGGCTTCAAAACTTCGATGGACATCAGCGTCTACAGTCTGATGGCCGTCTGCAAACGAGCCAAAGACCTGATGCCCGACGGTGGGAGCATCCTCACGCTGACGTACCTCGGCGGCGAAAGAGTCATCCCCGGTTACAACGTGATGGGCCTGTGCAAGGCGGCGTTGGAGTCCTCGGTCGGCTACCTCGCCCATGAACTTGGACAGCAGAAGATTCGCGTGAATGGTCTGAGTGCCGGGCCGATCAAAACGCTGTCGGGTTCCGCCGTGAAGGACTTCGACAAGATGCTCGAAATGTACGACGCCCTCTCACCGCTGCGTCGCAACGTCAGCTTGGAAGAGGTCGGCAAGAGCGCCGTCTATCTGCTGAGCGACATGTCCACCGGTGTGACTGGCGAAACGCTGCACGTCGATAGCGGCTACCACGCGATGGGAGCGCCTCCGGGAGACGCGAAGCTCGGAGGGTGATTCTTTCACGGAAGTCGATGCAGCCCGGTGTCACAGCGATGCCGGGCTGTTCCCTTTTTGCGGCTCAACAGACGAAGGCTGAGAGGCTTCCATGCAATCCGCCAAGATCATCCTGCTGTGTATCGCCGCCGCTGTGATCTATGGGATTGTTCACGATCAAATCACGGCCCGAGTCTGCGTCGAATACTTCACGATCGGACACCCCGACATCTTTGGGACGGACTCGCCGACACTACTGGCGTTCGGTTGGGGGATTGTCGCGACTTGGTGGGCAGGGGTGCTGATCGGCTTTCCGCTGGCATTTACGTCGCTATTGGGTTCGTACCCCAAGCGATCAGCCGGTTCACTTGTCGTGCCCATCCTGAAGTTGCTGGGAGTCATGGCGTGCTGCGCTGCAGTCGCCGGACTCATCGGCTTCGGACTCGCAACGCTGGGCAATGTCTGGCTGGTCGGGCCGCTGGCTGAGCTGGTTCCGCGTGAAAAGCATCGCTACTTCCTCGCCGACCTGTGGGCACACAACGCCAGCTATCTATCGGGATTCAGCGGCGGAATCGTGCTGGCGATGAAGGTTTGGCTATCCAGAAAGAGTCTGCAAGTGGGAACGACATCGTGACGATTCACATCAAACGGATCGGCATCTCCATCGTCGAGCAGGGCGGTCATTACTTGATCGGCACGCGGGGTCCTGATGTACCGCTGGCGGGGTTCGCCGAATTTCCGGGCGGCAAGTGTGGCGAGGGGGAATCGCCGGAAGGGTGTGCTGTGCGTGAGTGCCTCGAAGAAACCGGCCTCGCCGTGCAGATCGAACGATTACTGATGCGGCGCGAACACACGTATCCGCATGGCACCGTTGATCTGCATTTCTACCTCTGCCATCCGTCGCGCGAGGTCTCACTGGCGGACGAGCAGCGTGGCTTTCGCTGGGTGCCTGCGAATGAACTCGCCGCACTTCCCTTTCCGGAAGCCAACGCGGATGTCGTCAGCCTCCTCACCACTGCCGATTGGCCACAGCCGACTGCCCCTACGCTGGCTTCGTGTACTCGACCGTGACGTTCGTCCGGATACCGCCTCGGGGTGTGAACGCGCCAAGGATCTTCATCGAACGAGGCTGCGTCACCGCGACCAAATCGTCCAAGATCATGTTCGTGACGTGTTCGTAGAACGCGCCGTGATTGCGGAATTGCTGGAGGTACAGCTTCAGCGACTTCAGTTCGTAGCACACGGCGTCGGGAACATACGTGATTGTCAGCACGCCGAAGTCGGGCTGGCCGGTCTTGGGGCAGACGGACGTGAACTCGGGACAGATCGTTTCAATCGAGTAGTCGCGCTGCGGGTACGGATTCGGAAACGTTTCGAGAATCGCGCGGAAGTCGGTACTCATGGCAAAAGCTTTACATTTGGGAACAAGGAATGGACACGAGCAGCCCGGCTGGCAAGTTGCGATCAGGCTGCTTTCACACAAAGGGATGATAGCCGGACATGGAACAGTTCCCAACCGCGATGGCCCAAGTGTCGCCGACAGTTTGATAGACAGAGCCTTCTGCGGCAGCTACGAGTCTGTCTTGGTAATTAGCGATCGAGGTTGCTACAGGGCCGCTC
>CAMAYU010000105.1 GCA_945862235.1 Schlesneria paludicola DSM 18645 | reverse complement strand
CGAGACGCACCAAAACAAAGCGAGAAAGGTGCGTCTCGAAGACTCGACGACACCCTACAACTTGCCTCGCTCCAACAAGGCGATGGCCCTGGGGGACCGACCCGTTCCGTTGTGCCTTCCCGCGTGAGGCATCATTCTTTGCCGACTCGCACTGGTTCCATTCATTTCCGGAAAGGCATTTCATGCGCATCGGTCATTCGCAGGTCGATTCTCAGTTGGGTGACTTTGAAGGGAACTTGGCCAAGGTCGTCGCGGGCTTGGAGCGGGCCGAGCGCGAACGGGTCGAGATCGTCAGCTTTCCCGAGTGCTTTCTCACCGGATATCCCGACACGGAAGAGGTCGCTCGCCGAGACGCCTTCACGGTCGATTCGACCAAGGCGATGCGCGTGCTCGATGCGACGAGTCGCTTCGAGCCGGTGGTGATCGTCGGCTTCAACGAACTGCGCGGGCCGGACCTCTTCAACACGGTACTGATCGCTCACAAAGGCCATCTGCTGGGAACCTACAGCAAATGCACGGCCTATCAAAAGTTTCACAAGCAGGGACGCGAGTTCCCCGTGTTCGAGCATCACGGCGTGAAGTTCGGCGTCGTGATCTGCTCGGACGGCGGCTTCATTGAACCGACTCGGCTGCTGGCATTGCAGGGAGCGAAGATCGTGTTCGCCCCGCACTTCAACTACATCGACAAGGCCGGGCTGATCGGGCACTTCATGAAGGTCCGCGCCGATCACACTGCGCGGGCTGTCGAGAACAGCGTCTACTTCGTGCGAGGCAACAACGTGTCACTCGGCAAGGAAGAGTGCATCACGCGCTACGACGGTGTCGGCTACGGCGACAGCTACATCATGGACCCGCACGGCGAGATCCTCGTGCAGAGTCGCCGCCACGTGGAAGACTTTTTGTTCGCCGATATCGATCCTACGATCGCCGACCGCAGCTGGGGCGTCGGCCGCTCCATGTGGAGCGCCCACGAGTTCGGCCAACAACTGCTCAAGCTCGCGAGCCAGCAACCCTGAACCGTCGATCGCGATGGAGTCGAGTCTGCATGGCGCGTGAACTCAGTCATGTTTGGCTGGGGTCGAGTCTTCGAGCCCCCAGCATCGTGCCGGTGATCACGTCCCGTTGGGGGTGGCGAAACGCCGCCCCCAGCCACACGGCCTCCCAACCACCCTGCCCTCGTGACACCGTTGACTTCGCCTGTCGATCACATTTCAAAGGCACTCATTATGACCAGGCTTCTTTCGTTGTTGATTCTGTCCGTTGTCACCTTCGCCCGGGTGGCGGATGCCGGAGTTGATCTGAGTCTGTCGAAGGTCTCTTCCGACTTGGAAAAAGTTCCCGCCGGGACGGTGGTGACCGTCAACGTGGTTGTTAAGAACTCGGGGGACAAGCTGGCGGAGGGGACTGATGTTCGGATCAGGCTTCCGTTCACCGGGTTTCTCGTGCGGATCGACGAACTGTCGGAATTGAAGCGGGACGACAAGGAGCGTGAGATCTCGGCGCGGGTGAACATTCCCGTTGGCGAGGAGTTTCGGTTTTCGTTCGATCTGCTGGCGTCTCGTAATGAGGTCGGACACTATCTCTCGACGCAGATCGAGGTCGTCTATCTGTTGGATCAGGTGCGGTGGAACTCGGAGTCTTCAATCAGGATCACCAACGCTCCGTCCACAGCAGGGGTCTTCATCGGTGGATTGAGGTTTCATCCGGCGGCTTTCTGGTTGCTGGGATGGATGGTGTGTGGCCTGCTCCTGTTCGTCTGGATGCGAGCTCGTTTGCAGTCGGTTCGCGAACATCCCCAGTCCGACATGCTCCCCACCGACGTTCGTCGCATCCCTGCGTTTGGACTCGCCATGCTGGTGATGATTCCACTGGCGTTCTTGATGGTGCTGGGAGGAATGGCTTGGCGCGACCTCCAAACGCTGACGAGTTGGCCGGAAGCTCAAGCGACCATTCTGGACCGACGGGAAGTCGTGCAAGCCGACGAAGACAGATGGCACAAGGACGGTCGCCGGAAAAAGACGGGCGTGACACGCACACCCGACTTCGCGTTGAAGTACCAAGCGGGCGAACGTGAAGTCATCTCATCCGGCTTCGCCACCGGACCGACTCTGCACATCGGCAGTCAGATCTTGGGCAAGGCCGAGACTGACAATTGGGTCACGGGCAAAACCATTCCGTGCTGGTACGACCCTTCCGACCCCGGCATCGTCGTCGTCCGACGCGGCTTCGATGCAAAGTACATCGTCTTCGGCCCGCTCTTTGGCCTGCTTCCCTTGGCGATGCTTTGGTTCGGCTTTCGGCAACTGCGAAAAGTGAGCGATGCCGTACGACAGCTTGATGAGATCGAATCGGCGGGCGGCGGGCCTCAGTTTAAATGACCTCGATCACCGTGGCACCTGACACCCGGCTAACTCTGTAGGTTTGAAACCCTCGCGGAGGCTGCGGATTACAAACCGACTCGCCGAGGACATTCGCAGGGTCATCGCCTTTTTCAGTTTCGGGTGCCACGGTCACGGAGCTTCGACGTGGCCGTGCGAGGAAGTGAAGGCTGTTTCTCATTCTCACGGCCACGTTGAAGCTCCGTGACCGTGGCACCCCATCCTCCAGTTTCAAAAAGACGATGGCGATAGGACGTTCGGAGCGTCTCTGGCAAACCGGCCGAAGCGGTCGGTATCATCCCGCCCGGTTCATCTCACTTCATTTTGCGAGATGCAGTTCTCTCTCTTTTCAGCAACAGGTTGAGGTGTTTCATGAGTGGATCGGCTCCGGCTGCGCCATCATTGGCGAAGTCACAGATTCGTTTAGGGGTTTCCGTCACGAGGGATCTCCCGGTCAACAAGCTCTTCAAGGCGATGATCGACATCAACGGTTCCGACTTGCATCTCCAGGTCGGCAAGCCCGCCATTCTGCGCGTGAAAGGGGCACTGAAGCCGCTCGACATGCCTCCCATTACCGAGGAGCAGATGAAAGAATTGTGCATGCCGCTGATGGATGAGCGGAATGTGGAAATCTTCTTCACCACGGGCGGGGCCGACTATGCGCACGTGGTGGAGCACAAGGGGGAGAACTGGCGGTTCCGCGTCAACATGTTCATCCAGACCGGCAAGATGGGCATGGTCTCTCGTAAGATCGAGCGGTCGATTCCCAACTTCGCGGGCTTGTACCTGCCGCCGATCATGGAAGACCTGTGCAAGTACGATCAGGGAATGGTGCTGCTGGCGGGAGTGACGGGTTCCGGAAAATCGACGACGATTGCCTCGATGCTCGACTGGATCAACCACAACTACGGCAAGCACATTCTGACGATCGAAGACCCGGTCGAATTCGTGTATCAGGCCGACAAAAGTCTGCTCAATCAGCGTGAGATCGGCTGCGACGTGATCGACTTCCACACGGCGATGAAGCATGCCGTGCGTCAAGACCCCGACATCATGCTCGTGGGTGAGTTGCGCGACAAAGACACGTTCGAGACCGCGATGCACGCCGCCGAAACCGGGCACTTGGTGTACGGCACAATCCACGCCTCATCGGCCCCCTCGACAATCGGCCGTATTCTCGACCTCTTCCCACAGTCGATGCACAGCGCTCTTCGATCGTCGATGGGCTTCAACATGAAGGCGATCGTCGCGCAGAAGCTGCTCCCCACGATCAAGGACACACCCAAGCGAGTCCCGATCTGCGAGATCATGCTGTTCAACGCGACGGTCCGAAAACTGATCCTCGAAATGCAGGACGAAAAGCTGCCAGCGGCCATGCGCATCGGCAAGGCGGACGGAATGCAGCAGTTCAACGACAGTCTGTACGACTTCATCACGCGCGAGTTCGTCAGTCGCGCCGAAGCCTTCGAGATCAGCCCCAACGTTGAAGAGTTGAAGATGATGCTCAAGGGGATCAACGTGAAGTCGTCCGGTATTCTGTGACGCGACGACTCGGCCGCGTGCGATGCGCAGTGCCTCAACAAAATGACGCGGCGTGTGGAACACACGCCGCGTCATCCATTTCACCCTGCTCTCGATCCAAGTCCCGCTCCAGAGTCAGATGCCGGGAATATCGAGACGTTCAGTCTCGGCAATCTTGCGGAGCTTTTCCAACGCGCGGGCTTCGAGTTGCCTGATTCGCTCCTTCGTGACGCCCAGCTTGGTGCCGACCTGTTGGAGTGTCAGCGGACCAGCTCCTTCGCTCAGGCCGAACCTCGACACGATGATGTCGCGTTCGCGGGTTGGCAGTTGTGACAGGATGCCCATCAGCGCGACGTGCTGCTTCTGATTAACGGCCTCTTCGGCAATTCCATCCGTTCGACGATCGGTCGATTGGCTGAACAGCTCGTCGGCCCCCGTGCGGAAGCGGTCCATCTGGGTGTACTCGGCGGGGATGGACCTCGCGTAGTTCTTCATGATGGCCCAACTGGCGTACGTCGAAAACTTGAAGCCGCGCATGTAGTCAAACTTCTCGATGGCTCGCAGCAGGGACATGTTTCCGTCGCTGACCATCTCAAAGAAGCTGACGTTCGGCTTCATGTGCTTCTTGGCAATCGAGACCACCAGCCGCAAATTGCTGCGGATGAGAAAGTTCTTCACCTCACCCGCCTGCTTGACGAGCCGCTCGATCTCATCCATGTCGCGCGTCTTGGGACGCACGGGATCAAGTCCCTTTTGGAACTCGGCCGCACGACACTTCAAGTAGTTCATCTTGCGGAAGTAGTAGACCTCTTCCTCCTTGTTGAGCAGCGGGATCGAGTACAGGCTGTCGAGGTACGGGGGCAGGCCGGGCGGAGCCTTGACCAAACCTTCCGCGCGATCATTGGCCGGTGGCGGTGCAAGAATCACGATCTCGGCATCGACCGCGTGGAACTCTGGCGAATCCATGAAGTCGATCGGCTCGTGCAACATCAGCTCGGCGCGGAATTCGGCGACGAGCCGGTAGATGCTGGGACGAGTCCGATGAAAATCATGAACGAGCGTTTCAACGGCCACACCGCGACTAAAGCGGCGATAGATTTCGCGCTTCTGCTCGGTCGTCAGCGGGAGAGTGGAGTTCGGGAACACGGCTGTTTCCGGATGCTCTTTGTCAAAGTTCTTGAGGGTGTAGCGGACGGTCTCGGGCGACCGTCCAAACTTGCGAGCCAAGCGATGATTGATGTCCGTCGGGCAACCGCCTGCTCGGGCAAGACGCCGCGCGCGTTGAATCAGTTGCTCGCGATCATCGAGCGACAACTGGCTGAAGTTCGTCCCGCGATCGACTTCCCGCGAGTGCTTGCTCACGAAATGCTCGACCGAGGACTTAAGAAAGCCGACGCGCTTACGACCACCAAAACGGAACCGACGACTGACGAGACCACGATCGCGCCAGCGTGAGACGGTCTTCGTCGAAACGTTGAACCGGCGGCTCACATCTTCGACTGTCCAAACCTCCTCACCCGCGTTATCAGCCGAGATGTCGGCGCTGTCCGACAAGTCTTCGACGAAGCAACGCAGGTCATGCACGGCTTCGTCGCCGGTCAGCACGAGATCGGGATACATCTCACCTCGATACGTAGTGATCTTTTCGCACAACTCGGGATAGCCGAGGCTCGCGTTCGGTTGCAGTTCGTTGAGTAGACATTCGGCGCGGTCGATCTGCTTGAGTCGGGCTTCGCGCGGCGCGAACTTGATCTGCTGATCGCGAAGCTGCTTCATGGCGGGGTTGCGGTAACGTGACATCATGATGTCTCCTCCTGACGGCGAGGTGGCGGTTAACCACTCGTCGCGCCGCCTAACGGCACTGGCCGGGGCGATTGTCAATCTGACAGCGAACACACAGAGCAACACCCGAGTTGCAAAGCGGGTGCCACCTCTGGCCGAGTCACAGAGTCGTCAGCCGAATGACTCGATTGAGAACTCTCGCGTCCTCATCCAACCGTTCTTTCCGACCACTTACGCCGAACGAGACACGAAGATCAGCAAAAATGTTCGGCAGGGAGAAAAAGGATGATCTTAAATTCAAGACCATCCCCCGCCGAACCGCGCGTCTCGACCACACCTTCATCCATCGACGAATTGAATTCGCCGCGACAAGGACTTCTGATGACCTCCAATTCACCGAAACACTGCGCAGGGGCGTTTCATTCGTTCCGTTCAGCGCCGGTCTCAGCCCCACGTTGCGATGCTTTTTCATGGCCGAGCGACAAATCCTGGCGGACCGCCTCACGCACAATGTCGCTTAGGCGAGCGGCAAGACGTGATTTATCCAAAGTAGACGTGTCACTCCGTGACACGAACCGTTCCCGCCACGGAGTGTCGGGTCTACTTTCTCTTGCCGGTCGCTTACGGGCTTCATCGAGCTACCGTTTGAACTTCGCTCGGAGCAATCGCCTTGGCAGGAACGCCGCGTACCTTTACGAAACCCGAAATGCCAACCACCACGACCGCCATCAGGAGGATGACGCTTTGCCATCGCTTGGAGTTCCGCCGCATTCCCTCAAAAGTTTTCGAGCGTCCAACGAGGGCTGACGCGATGAAGAAAATCCCCAACGAGAGCAGAATCTTCGTCCCCACGAGTGGGTGATACAGCTTGTCTCCTTTATGTAGTGGAATCTGCACGACGAGATAGTTGTAGAGACCGCTGATCAGAAACAACGCGATCCCACCGTGAACGAACTTCTTCCACGTCTTCATCACCAACTCTTTGAGCTTCGCGTGATGCTCGTCCGGCAATTGAGCAGCCGCCGGAGCGAGGACGAACCGCAGAAAGCAGGTTCCGCCCACCAAGACGATGGCGGTGCCGATGTGAGTCCAGCGCAAAACGATTGCGATCCAGTCCATGATGTCGTGACTTTCAAGTTGTGAGGTAAGGAATAACCAGTTGCGTGCGGATTCTAGTCATGCCACCTCCCATTGCCACGTCGCTCGAACACCGTGTTACCGCTGGGAGTCATATTCAACAATAACCCGTAGCGTGAGCGAGGGCGAAGTCGATCGACTCCCTCGTTCACACTTCGGGTGAGTGTGGGTCAGGCAACTCTGATGCGCCCGCCAGAGGTAGCCTTCATCGCTCCGCGTGAAGTTTGCCGAATGGCGAACGACGTTTTTCGGGGGGAGATCGGGTCGCTGGTCACTCGGGTATCTTCACGCGGAGCGATGAAGGCTACTTTTGTAGCGGGCGCATCCACTCTGGCCACTCTCCAGAAAACTTCTCTGCCCAAACTTGATCCGAGACGGAGTCGATGCGTTACGATGCCCCGTGTTGGGATCACGACGTTTTCGCCCGACAACAACACCTTTCCGGGAGGAACCGCTCCATGCCGAACAACCTGTTGAAATCGTTCTTCGTAACTGGCCTGATGGGAACGCTGCTGTGGTTGGCTCCGACACGAGCTTTGGCCGCTGAGATCGTTGATGGTGGTGGCTTCTTCACTGCAGACACACTGGCCTCGGTCAACAAGTCGATCATTGAACTCGAGCAGAAGTCCGGGCACACCGTCCGCTTCGAGACGTTTGCCGCCGTTCCCGCCGACAAGGTCGAGACCGTCTCAAAGATGGACGCCAAGCAGCGGGAAACGTACTTTTCGAGCTGGGTGCATGACCGGGCTGAAGCCACGCAGTCGCGAGGCATCGTCGTGTTGATGTGCCGACAACCGTCGCATCTCAACGTTTGGGTCGGTAAGCCGATTCAACAGGCCGGTTTTGGAGCGGCTCAAGCCAAGACCGTTAAGGAGGCAATGCTCACGAGCTTCCGCGCGAAGGAATATGACAAGGGGCTGACGAGCGCGGTCTCGCTGCTCACAACGACGTTCTCCGGACTGAAGGCTCCCGCCAGCAAGTCGGCCACGCAAACGCCTCGCGATCCCAAGCACGCGGGCCAACCAACACCTGCGGCGGTGAGGCACGTTCCCGCAGCAAGTGTTCCCGCACATCCAGCCCCGCTTCATGCCAACCCAGCCTCCGCTTGGCCGGGGATCATCACCGTGTTGATGCTCGTCGTCGGCGGAATCTTCGCGGTGTCGATGATCGGCCGGATGTTCGGCGGTGGCGGTCACAGCCAAGGTGGATACGGTGCGCCGGGCGGCGGATACGGTGGCGGCGGCGGTGGCTTCATGAACGGACTAGCGGGCGGGATCTTCGGAGCGGTCGCGGGCAATTGGCTCTACAACCAGTTCTCGGACCACAGTGCCTCGGCCGGTGAACATCATTCACATGGGAGTTCGCTCGATTCGAACGACTCGTCCAGCGGCGGCGGCTTCGATTCGGGAACCGGCTCGTCGGACACCGGGTTCAGCGGCGGGACCGATTTCGGTGGTGGCGACTTCGGCAGCGGAGACTCGGGCGGCGGCGGCAGCGATTTCGATGGCGGTGGCGATTTCTAAGATCGCCACCCGTAGCACAGGCGGCTCGCCTGTGCATTCCAAAACCGTAGGGTGTGTGAAGTCTTCGGAACACACCATTGTGAGTACGACTCTCCTCGAACCGGTGCGTTCCGAAGACTTCACGCACCCTACATCGCCTGTGTATTTCTAAAACCAGCGAGAGCAGGCGAACCGCCTGCTCTCTGCTTTTCCGCTGGCCTTGGAACGCCCTACTGCTTGGCCTTCACGCAGCGAAGGCCGATCGCATCATCGGCCGTGGTCTTGGTGGCCCTGCGTCGGGACGAGCTACTCAGTTTCTCGAACGATTCCTTCCAAGAGCCGCTTCTCAGAGTGACCGCCTTCTCGTCGCGATCAGGTCCGACGGGTGAGGTTCCGTTCTTAGAAGCGTGTTTGTAATCGGGAGTCCATTCATCGGAGGTGAACTCCCACAGATAGCCGTGCATGTCATACAGCCCCCACGGATTCGGCTTGAGGACACCCACCGCAGGATCATTCCCAGCTGCATTGCCGGTGTGCCAACCGTACTCGTCGAGCAACTTCGCTTTCGGTGAGACATCGCCCCCCCTCTGAGCCTCATCCCCGAAGCTGTATTTGGTCGTCGTCCCCGCGCGGCAGCAGTATTCCCACTCGGCTTCCGTGGGGAGGCGGATCACTTCGTCGATGCCAATCAGTTTTGAGTCGCGAAGCTGCTGAGTGATCTTCTGGCAGAACTCGTTCGCTTCGGCCCAAGTCATCGTTTCGACCGAGTTGCGCAGCCCCTTCCAACGACTCGGGTTGTTCCCCATGACGGCCTCATACAGGTTCTGTGGCATCTCGTACTTGGCGATCGCGAACGAGTGCTTGAACGTCACTTCATGCTGAGGCTGTTCGCGCGAATCGCCCTCTTTAACACCCATCAGGAACGTGGCCGGAAACTTGTCGGTCCCCGGCTTGATCTCCACGAACTCAGTGACAAAAGCCTTTAACAGCGCGGCCGTCTTCGCATCGTCCGCTTGGGCGGTGGACCGCAGTGACGCGGCGAACTGCATCATCCCCACCACCAGCATTCCGCACACAACGACCATCACCGGCGAACGACTCGCCAATTTCACGATCTGCATGATTTCTCCCTCAAACGTTAGACACAACTGGTCATGAATCCACTCTCGCGGCCGGGGACCGTATACCTCACGCGGTCATTGATGAGACCTCTGAGCAGGGTGGCGTAAGCCCCCTGGTTCTTGGGCGTAAGCTCGTTTGCGACGAACCAAGGGGCTTACGCCACCCCGCTCAGAAACCTCTCACTTTGGGCCGCGAGGAGTATAACGCGAGAGCCATTGAGGGCGGAGCGACCTTGGCAACCCCTATCGTCCCTCTTCACCATCCCCCGATGCCCCGGTATGCTCCGCCCGCTTGGTGAGAGAACGCTTCAATAGCAATGAGGTCGAGCAAGGAGGCTTTCATGAGCATGAGTCGCGTTGATCGAATTCAGACTGTCAGGCGAGCGAAATGTTGGGCGAGTGTTTTCACCGCATTGTCGGTCATCGTTGCTAGTAGCCTCGCATGGCGCGTTCATGCGGCCAATGACTTTGAAGGAGCGCAGGCCGAGGATCACCCGTTTGCCGTCGTGGCGTTTGCCAGCGTGGATCGACTCAAGGCGCGAGCGACCTCACTGGGCGAGGCGGTCGGCGCACCGGAGTTCAGCGACAAATGGATCGCCAACGGGTTTGTCGGTGACGAGTCGCTCGGCAAGCTCTTGAATTCATCGGGAATTGACCCGGCGCGGCCGATCGGCGTCATGACCTTTCCGAATTGGTTCAGTGGCAATGTCGAGCCAGCGGAAAGGAGCGCAGAGGACGACAAGAAGGAGAATTCCTTCGCGATGCCGAGCTTCGACGACCTCTTTTCGTCCGCATTTGGCTTTCTGGCGGGAGGGGCTTTGGATGACTCAACATTCGCGATCTGTATTCCTGCCACAGACCGCGAGCAACTGCTGGTGGCCCTCTCCGAAATTGCCGGAGAGACATTCAGTCCTATGCCAGGGCGAGCTGGCTGGTTTGCCGCAGAGAAGAACAAGGACATGCGAGTCCTGTTCGCCGGTCGCTACGTGCTGCTCATTGCTGATGACGGAGAGGTCAAGCAGTTTGATCGCAACTACCCGGACTTCGAGAAGCTGGCCAAGGCGTCGCTCGGGCGGAACGGCTTCGCCTACTCGCTGCACCGGCGCGGCTTGCCGAAAATCGTGCGTGAAGAGATGGCCGAGGCGTTCAAGTTGGCTCACGCTGCTAGCTATCAACGTCACGACAATGAGCTGGAAGCCATGTTCAAACTCCGCACGATGTTCGGCCCGCTCGCAACCGAGTCACTCGACTTGCTCCTGTCGCAGATCGACGAGTTCCGGATCACCGGCCATGTCGATTCCAACACGCATGAAATCCAGGTCAACACCGAACTGATCGGGGCGAAGGACGGGAAGCTCGCCAAGCTGGCCAACGCCATGACGACGAAGAGCAGTCTGTTTGGAAGCATCTCCACGGACGACGCCCGCTTCGCGACCAACGTCTCGCTGCCGCTCAGCACCAAGCACTGGAAGCCGGTCGTCGAGGGACTCCAGACGCTGGGCGAGTTACCGATGATTGAGGTCGCCAATCAACCACTCACCTGGCTTCCGGGACTCGCAGGGACTCTCGCCAAGACCATCGACGCGGGGCAGCTTGAGATACACGTCTCCTACTCGCGAAGCGGCGAGGCACTCCTCGCGCTGCGTGTGGCTGGCGGCGACAAGTTCCCCGAACAAGTCCAAGCCGCGTTGGAATCCTTGGCCAAGCTGCAAGACGATGCCGTTCATACGGGGACAGTGAAGCTCGCAGCCGATTCTGTCGAAGGCTGGCCGGTTCACCGCGTGCGAGCCTACATGCTAGATGGGCTGGAGTTGGGCGACTTTGGTTTGGTCGACCTCACGCCCAACGATGCTCGCCCGGTGGCGAAGGCCACGTTTGAGCGGAAGACAAAAGAAGGCAACATTGAAACGGTGACAACGGACATAAGTATCCCCGCTGCCGAGGGAGATCCACAAAGCTATGTCTGGGTCGTCGCGACGCCGAGTGGCCTTTGGCTGGCGCTCAGTACTCCCGACAGGCCCACGCTCCCCGATTGGTGCCGAGCCGCCGTGGAAGCGAGTTTGGGAAAGTCCAACACTGCCACAACAGCCGCTAATCGTGGGGCTGCTCCCGTGCGCCTGTTGCTACGAGGATTGGGAGCCTCGCCCGCCGCAACCGATTCCGCGAATGAGAAGCCGGGCACTGCGAAGGTGACTCAGGCCGCGGCCAAGGAAGCCGGGAAAGTCGAAGTGATCGGGGTCGAGGTGAATGCAAACGCTGAACTGGAAGTCGTCGGTGGAGGACGATCGGCGAAAGCCAGAAAGGCGACAGCCGAAGAAATCGCCGCCGCCAAAGCACGACAAGAACGGGAGCAGCAACAGCTGCGAGAACGCGGCGACCTCCTGCGTGACGGCTCGAACACCATTCAAGTCGAACTACGTCCCACGACAAACGGACTGCGCGTGCGAACGACGTTTGACGACGCCTACTTCCACTGGTTCGCCACGATGATGAAGCACTCGCTCGATGAAGCGGGCGAATCCCAAACATTGCCTCCCGTCGAAGTCGAACCGGCCGACGTGAAACCACCTCAGCCCAAATGAGCGGACTGAAACAGTAGGATGGACGCCTCGACAACCACCATGCCGCGCTTCGCGATCCTCACGCACGATCACCCGTCACTCCACTGGGACTTCCTGTTGGAGCAGGGTGAGTCGTGTCTCACGTGGCGATTGTTGAAGGAGCCGGACTCACCCGGTGAGATTCCCGCCGAAGCCATCGCGGATCACCGGTTGATGTACCTCGACTACGAAGGCCCGGTCAGCGGCGATCGCGGCACGGTGACTCAATGGGACGCCGGGACGCTGGAATGGCTCTCTCCGACCGAGCCACCCGTCTCGAATGTCGATCAGTGCGAAGTTCGGCTCACCGGCCACCGGTTCAGCGGGACCGCGCGACTCGGCCGGTGTGAGAATGAAGCCTTGGCGTGGACGTTCGTGCTCGCCGCACACGGTGCTTCGTGATCGGTGGCCCAAGATGGAACCTGAGTCGCTCTCGTTCGTATCCCTCACGCGCTCATCGATGAGATCGATTCTCCCATTCGAGCCTTGGTAAGCCGGGCGGCGTCAGCCCAATGGCACTCACTTTGTCATTCACTCCGTGAGCGGCGGGGCGCTAGCCGCCGGTTCTTTACTTGGAAACACAACTCCGTTTACCGGCGGCTAGCGCCGTGCCGCTCAAAGTGAGTGCCATTGGGCGTCAGCCCCCGGACTCTTCACGACAGGAGTCCGGGGGCTGACGCCGCCCGGCTCACCAAGAATGTCTCATCGCGAGAGCCGTGTGAGGTATGGCACCGCGTTGCACGCTCGTTTTCTCCCAGCCTTGCAAGCGACGAGTGCGGTTCCAAGAATGTGCCCGCTTTACGGGACCGGCTTGCGACCGGCCTCACCCGCCCCGCCTCCCGCCTCACTTTTGTTGAGACTTCACCATGCTTCGCTTCATTTCGTTTGCCTCTGGCGTGCTTGCCACTTGTGCCACGTTGGCTCTGACTGTTGTGACTTCGTTCGAGCTGATGGCTGCGGAACCGGCGGGCCTCCCACCGGTCGTACATCCCAAGGACAACGCGCCGACGCCGGAGAAAATTTCGCTCGGCAAGCAGTTGTACTTCGATGGCCGCCTGTCGGCCGACAACAAGGTCTCGTGTGCCTCGTGCCATGATCCCGCCAAGGGCTTTAGTAATGGCGAGCAGTTCGCCACCGGCGTCGAAGGGAAGAAGGGTGGCCGCAACTCGCCGACCGTTATCAACGCCGCGTATGGCAACCTGCAATTCTGGGATGGACGCGCGAAGAGTCTCGAAGATCAGGCGCTCGGCCCGATTCAGAACCCGATCGAAATGAACATGACGCTCGACGCGGTCGTCGCGAAGCTCAACGGGATCGAAGGCTATAAGAAGCAGTTCCAGCAAGTTTTCGGGACCGATGTCACGTCGGACGGGATCGCCAAAGCGATCGCCTGTTACGAGCGGACGGTGCTGTGCGGAGACGCTCCCTATGACAAGTTCAAGGCGGGTGACAAGGCCGCGTTGTCTGAGTCGGCAGCACGCGGGATGAAGCTATTCTTCGGCAAGGCCAACTGCAGTGCCTGTCATGCGGGAGCCAGCTTCTCCGACAACGGCTTCCACAACATCGGCCTCCCCAGCACGGATGACGGTCGCGCGGCGATCAACAAGTCGGTCGGAGACAAGGGGGCCTTCAAGACTCCCACGCTGCGAGACATCGCCCGTTCCGGCCCCTACATGCACGACGGCAGCTTGAAGACACTGGAAGAGGTCGTCGCTCACTACAACAAAGGGGGCACGCCCAACCCACAGCTCGACGAAGAAATCTTCCCGCTCAAGCTGACCGACACCGAAGCGGCCGACCTCTTGAACTTCCTGAAAGAGGGCCTCGCCAGCGCGAGCTACCCGAACCACACGGCTCCTGAATTGCCGAAGTAGGGTCGGGCCGGTAACGATCCCTCACAGGGTCGTGAGTGCGAGATTTCGGAGCGGGGCGGCGTCAGCCCTCTGGCTCTTGGGCGTCAGCCCGTTCCCCGTCGCAACGAAGATCTAGGGGCTTGTCGCCCGATGGCACTGACTTTGAACTTGTCCAAGTACAACACCAACCCGAAGCGTGAGCGAGGACGAGAGTCGAGCGACATGTGTTTTCGCTCACCCTATCGGGTAGGTGTTGTTCAAAACACGGTATTTTTCTTGGACAAGTTCTTTGAGCCAAACGGTGCCAAGGGGACACGCTAAGGAAAGTAGACGAGTCACTCCGTGACTCAAGATTCCAGTCACGGAGTGACTGGCCTACGGGTAAAGGGAGCGTCAGGGGGCTAACGCCGCCCCGCTCCGACAGAACATGCGAGGAGCTGACGCTCCTTGGAGCGAGCAACTGCGGCGATTCACAACTCACAGAGATTCATCACGAGACAGAGGCAGCGCGAATGGCGAAACGGAAGATCGGTGTCTGGTTGATCGGGGCGTGGGGTGGCGTGGCGACGACGGTGGTCGTTGGGCTGTGTGCCTTGCGCAAAGGGATTTCGGACACGACCGGGCTGGTCAGTGCGCTGCCTCCATTCGCCAGCTTGGACCTTGCGCAGTGGGACGAGCTGGTCATCGGTGGCCATGAGATTCGTGAGACCACGTACTCTGCGGAAGCTCAGGTTCTGCTCGAACAATCGAAGGTCTTCAACCCGCAGATGCTCTCGTCGATCGGCTCGCAGCTGGCGAAGTTCGACAAGAACGTTCGGCCCGGAACGCTGGTCAACGTCGGCGCGAAGATCGATTCACTGGCCGGTCCCGCCGCCGCGAAGACTCGCAAAGAGACTGCGGCTCAAGCGGTCGCACGACTCGCGAAAGACATCTCCGAATTCAAGACGCGCGAGAAGCTAGAGCGCGTCATCGTGGTCAACGTCTCGTCCACCGAACCGCCGCCGCCCGATGAGGTCCGGTCGTGGAAGTGGTCCGACGTGCAGAAGTCGCTCAGTGCGAAAGCTCCGTCACTGCTTCCCGCCAGCACGATCTACGCGATCGCCGCGATGCAGAGCGGTTGCCCGTTCGTGAACTTCACGCCGTCCATCGGCTCCGATCTGCCGGGCCTCGACGAGTACGCGCGACAACAAAACGTCGTGCATGTCGGGCGCGACGGCAAGACGGGTGAGACGTTGATGAAAGCGGTCCTCGCCCCGATGTTTGCCGCTCGCAATCTGAAGGTGATGAGCTGGGTCGGTCACAACATTTTCGGGAACCTCGACGGCAAGGTGCTCGACGATCCCGTCAACAAGGCGAACAAGGTCAAGTCGAAGGATCACCTGCTGACCGAGATCCTCGGTTACAAGCCGCAGACGCTGGTCTCGATCGAGTACATCGAATCGCTGGGCGACTGGAAGACGGCGTGGGACCACATCCACTACCAAGGCTTCCTCGGCACACCGATGGTGTTGCAGTTCATCTGGCAAGGTTGCGATTCGCTGCTCGCCGCACCGCTGGTGATCGACCTGATCCGCCTGACCGAACGCGAAGCCCGTCGCGGCACGAGCGGCCTGATGCCGCACCTCGCCTCGTTCTTCAAAAGCCCCATGGGGAACGACGAACCGGCGTTCGCGTACCAGTTCCAACAGCTCATGCAGTGGGTCGAGCAAGTCAGCCACGAGTAGCATCGCGAGCAACCATCCTCGCTCCGCGCTTCTACCGCTGACCGAACTTCCACTCTTCCCCCCGTGCCCACCCGTGACCCCCGTGGTTCATTCTTTCCCCGTGAAAATGAACCACGGGGATCGCGGGGGGGACACGGGGGAAGACAGGGATGCCCGACATTGTTTGCCATCCCGATCAGGTTTCAAATCTGTTCCTCGTTGGCAGGCTCATGGATCGAACTTTCTCCCGCCCTCTCACGTTGCCCCCATGACACCACGGCTGCGAGACCACTGGCTGAGGATGGACCTCCGATCGGTTGGGTTGTTTCGTGTGGCGATTGGTTGTGTTCTGCTCTGCCATCTGTCGAATCGCTGGTCGCTGCGAGACGACCTCTTCAGTCCGAGTGGTGTGCTTCCGGACTCATTGCTCTCGGCCTCACTCGAGATTCCGAATTTCCCAACGCTGTTGACTGCGCTGGATGGCCACTCGTGGGGCAGCGGCTTGCTCTTCGTGATCGCCAGCGTGGCGACAGCGGCTTTCACGATCGGGCTGTTCACGCGTGGAGCGACGTTACTCAGCCTGCTCGCGTTCAGCACGCTGGCTCATCGCAATCCGTATGTGCTGATCGCGGGCGATTACGTGCTGGGGTCGATGCTGCTCTGGCTGACGGTGTTGCCTGCGGGGAAGCGGTTCTCGTTAGATGCAGTGTGGTGCCGCAGAGGGTGTGGCGACCGCCACACCAACCCGCAGCGTGAGCAAGGATTGTCTCCCCTTGTTGCCGACGGAATCCGTTCGGTTGAGTCACCCCTCCTCGCTCACGCTGCGGGTTGGTGTTGGAAGTCGCTATTCCCCTCCACACGCGGGGCGTTGCCCACGCGGATAAACGACGAAGCGGCGTTGATCGCAGACTCACGATCGCGCCCGTCGCTGGCGGTGTTGGGCGTGTTGGTGCAACTCGGGCTGATCTACTTCGCGACCGCGTGGCAGAAGTCGGGGCCGACGTGGTGGCGCGACGGGACAGCACTGGACCTAATGCTCGGCCTGCATCGGTTCGCGCGACCGGGGGCGGCGATTGTGAGTTCTTTCCCCGAGTCGTGGTTGGTCACGTTGACGCACGGCGTCCTCGCGTTTGAGTTTTTCGTGCTGCCGCTGATCCTGCTGCCGCTCGCGCGACCGTGGCTGCGACGCGGGGCGGTGCTGGGATTGCTCGCGCTGCACGTGGGCATCGCCTGCGTCATCGACACCGGCGGCTTCTCGATCACGATGCTCGCTTGCACACCGTTACTGATCTCGTCCGCAGACTGGGCATGGGGCGTTAAACTCGTCGCACGCTGCACGCACTCGGCGACACCTCTCGTGGCCAGTGATGAGACCTCTGAGCGGGGTGGCGTAAGCCGCCTGGTTCTTGAGCTTAAGCCCTCATTCGAAGAACCGGGGGGCTTAAGTCACCCCGCTCAGGATTTCCCCACGTTGTGTTGCGACAGGGACAAGAAGACTGCTTGGCGCATGGTCTCAGTCGTCGCGATCGAACTCGTCAGTGCGTGGCTGTTGGTCGGAATGGTCGCGTCGAACTACGGACTCAACTTCGCCCTTGGTCTCCGCGAGGCACCGCCAACGTGGCTCGACCTGCCGCAACGGTTCGCGGCGGCTCACCAGCGCTGGGACATGTTCGCGCCGGACGCTCCCAAGTTCGATCCGCAATTGCTGGTGCGAGTCCGCCTGCGCGACGGTCGGTTGCTCGGCTTGCAGAGCGACGATGACTTGCCTTCGGTAGGGATCGACCTCGCGCCGCGATTCCGTCCCTTTGCCTGGCGCATCTACATCGGACACGCCATCCTGCAATTCAACCCCGCACGACAGACGGAAGCGGATGCCTTGCGAACGGAACTCTGCCGCTTCGTGCTGAGAGAACTCGTCGCGACGGGTCATTCACCACGCGACATCCACGCGATCGAGTTGTGGTCGCGCTCCGTCTCAACGAGCCGCCGCGAACGAAACACGCCTCCCCCCGAACCGGCCTTCGTCAGCAGCCTGCTCGCCCCGTAATCATCGGCAAACTAGCCCGCCGCGTGAGCCAGGGCGAAGTCTCGCGGCGAAAGACAAAATGATGGGGCACAGAATGATGAAGACGATGTGAGGTACTGCGCGCGTGAGAGGGAGCCAGCGTCATTCTGTGGTGTGCGAGGTCGTGGCCGCAGACGTTACGTCACCGCGACGCCTGCCACTTCTTCCAGCCTTCGTCGAGGAACGCGGCGAACTCGCCGTTCTTTTGTTCGAGACCCAAGTAGCTCGACAAGATCGTCTTCCCGTCCGGTGTGACGACCGCATAAGCCGGCAGCGTCACATCGCCGAACCATTCGGTTTGCAGGCCCAAGTTGCGTTTGAGCAGCCGCTTCGCTTCAGCGACATCGGGGATGAGCGGCACTTTATCGGCATAGAGCTGCACGAGAACCAGCTTGTCGAGTCGCTGACGAATCTCGGGTTGAGCCAGCTTCTTTTCCATCAGGCGACAGTTGATGCAGTTGACACCCGTGAAGTCGAACAGCATCGGTTGGTTCTGCTTGGTCGCGAAAGCGATCGCTTTGTCTACGTCCATCGCGAACTGAATGCCGTGATGAGTAATCGTAGGCTCGGGCAGAACCACCGCACCGGCGGCAACAGCGTGAACTTGATGGACCGGTTCCTCGAACCTCGGCGGAGCGAACGCGATGATTTGATCCATGATCCATCCGCCACCCCGCTCGGGGGCGAGTACTCCGACTGTCAGCATCGCGGCAAGTCCTAGAAAGATCATCGCGATGGTCAGCCGTTCCACTGAAACACCGTTCGCAGGTGTGTCGTGAACCAGCCGGAACACGCCGAGCAAATAGAGGCCGATGAGCAGTGCCAAGACCGCCCAGGCCACCATCGCTCCTACAAAGTCGAAAATGACGGGAACGTTGTTCCAAGCGAGGTCGGCCACACTGAAGAACTTCACCGCCGCACCGATCTCGATCAAACCCATCACGACTTTGACTGAGTTCATCCAGCCGCCGCTTTTGGGCAGCTTCTTCAGCATGCTCGGCACCATCGCCAGGATGAAGAACGGCGAAGCGAACGCGGTCCCGAAGGCCATCATTCCCAAGATCGGCCAGTAGTATTGCCCCTGTGCCGCCGCGACGAGCAATGAACCGGCAAATGCAAAGGTGCAGGTGAATGAGGTCAGGGTGAAGGTTAGCGCCATGAAGGCCACGCCCAAGTATCCACCTGCGGCTTCCTTGTTCGACGTAAAGTTCAGCAGACCACTTGGAATGCGAATCTCAAACAGACCGAGCATGTTGAATGCAAAAGCCACGAACACCAGGCCGATGCCGATGTTCAACCACGGGTTGTTGGCCAGTGCATTGAGCTGAGCCGCTCCGAAGATCGCCGCGATCCCGACTCCCAACACCGTGAACGTTCCGACAATCGCACCACAGAACACGAGCGCCATGAGCAGCGGTTTGTTGTGCTGCGACTCACTCTGCTTGAGAAAGAAGCTCACGGTGATCGGCACCATCGGAAAGACGCAGGGCGTGAGCAACGACACCAGCCCGAAGCCAATCGCCGTCAACAAGAACGCGAACAGACCCTGATCTTGAGGCCGCTTCGCAGCGACGCCACCCGCGCGAGCCTGTCCGTTCGAAGTCCCCTTCGCTGAGTCATCGACGTTCGGTGCGACAGCATTCGTGGGCGAGTCCGGAGCTGAGTTGCCAGCGGCGACATGGCCGAGCGAGAAGTCGAGGCGACGTTGAATGCACGAGTTCTTGCAGACTTGATACGTGATCTCGCCCGCCGCGCCGTAACGCCCCGGCTCAACTCCCGCGAGAACCACGTAGTCGCGCGTCCACTTCACACGACCGTTGTGAACTTCGAGCGTAATGTCGGCTTCAGGCTTTTCGATCTCGAAGGGATGATCGGCAACGAAGCCGTCGCCCGTCGGCTTCAATCCGACCAACTCGGTAGCGTTGATTTCAGTCTTCACGCCACCGATGCCATCGTGAGTCAGTGAGAACGTGTGCCAACCTTTGTCCATGTCGATGGTGACCGAGAGCTGCACTTTATCACCGGGGCCAGCATCGGCGGGACTGAGTTGAAACCGCAGCCGCTCGGGTGGCTTGGCTTTGCTCTTGGGAAGTGCCTCGTAGTCGAATCGCGCCGCTGGAGTCGTCTCGCCACGGGCAGCGCCCGCAACTTCCGCTAATGCCAACTCGAACTGGTGTGCCGGAATGATCGGGATGCACTGGCCCTCACCATTTTTGCCTTCGCTGCAATACTGGCCAGTCAGTTCGCCGGTCACGCGGAGTTGAGTCGGATCGGCACCTTCTTTTAGACGCAGCTTCTTTTTCCACGTCACGCGGTCGTGAAACTTGGAGACTTCTTCGGCGAGCAATGGCTCGAACTGACGCTTCGGTTCGCGGTCGGGCACCCAGTCGGCGTCGATCTCTTCGACGCCATTGGCTTCGAGCTTGATCACCGTGCGACCGCCGAATTTGCCGTCGGTCCCGTAGATGTAGTAGCCGTCGGGCAGAGTGACCGAGACCGCCAGCGTGACTTCATCACCGGGCTTCAGTGACGCGAGCGTCTTGCCGGGCGCGGCGGTGAGCGTCGTCACAAACTTCGGCTTGGCGGTGCCGCGTCCTTTAGGAGTCAGGTCGAGCAAGTCTTGCAGCGTCTCACCCTGTGCCAGTGCCAGCGTCGTCCACGACAACGCCAGAACCAGCGTTGCGAGTCCACACCACCAACCGCCGCGCCGAATGGATCGAATCGTCATGCCGCACATCCTGTGAAGAAACTCAAGTCTGCCAAACCTTGGCGAACGAACAATATTCCAAGCCACCATCGACAACGTGACTCCCAATGGAGTCTTGATGAGCCGGGTGGAATAACGTCAGGCCGCACACTTCGCCTACCGACGCCGGTCGCATGTTAGCGGCAGTCCGCCAACCCGGCCAACGGCACATTTTTTCGATCCACTACGACTGCGGCCGATCGACCTGCATCTACGCCGTGCGGTGCGATGCCGCTGGGTGTCATTCCATTTCAGGGTCGAGGAAGATTCCGCCAGACTGACTCGTTCCATCCCCCAGAGATCGAAACCTCCATGCTCGCGACAGTCCTCGCGCGCCGCCCGACTGTGCTGGTCCTGACCGTTGCTGCGCTGACCTTGCTCGTCGGCGTCGCTGGAGCGGACGAGCCAACCCCGGTCGAGATCACCAGCCCGCTCCCGTATGGCCCCGCTCCGATCAACTATTTCGCCGAGTCCACGGAC
>CAMAYU010000104.1 GCA_945862235.1 Schlesneria paludicola DSM 18645 | reverse complement strand
CTGCTTGCCGGCGGCTTTGCGGATCACTCGGCCGACCGCCTGAATGATGTCCACCATCGACCGCTTGGGGTCGATAAAGGCCACGCCGTCGAGGACCGGAACATCGACCCCTTCGCCCAGGCAGGCGCAGTTGGAGAGGATGCCGCGCGTCTCCTCCGGCAGATCGGCGAACTCTTTCAGCAACGTGGCGCGCATCCCGGCGGGCGTCTCACCCGAGATGTGTTTCGTCCACAGCTTCCCCGAGGGACGGGCCGAGCTTTTCAGATGAGAGATCACGCCGGGCAAGGAATCTCGCTGCGTGGCATCGACGAACCGGGCGGCCTTCGCCACGGTCGAATGAAACGTGATGATCTTCCGCAGATTGTATTTCTGCATCGCCTTGGCCAAGCCGATCTGTGCGGCCAACGTCCGCGCGTCGGTCCTGAGATCTTCGGCCGTGCGAACCAAACGGGCCTCCTCGGCCCATGCCTTGGCGTCGCGGTCGGTGACGCCGATCACGACGACCTGATAATCCGTCAGCAACGGGTCCGGCTTCGCATTCATGGCCTCGTGGAATTCGAGGGCGTGGAACTCGGGGCCGAAGACGTGAACGTCGTCCATCGAGACCAGCTCGGTATCCAACTCCGCCGCGCGCCGCTTGACGTGGTCCTTGATGTAGCGCGGCGTGGCGGTCATGAACAGCCGCTTGGACGCCTTGATCTTCTTGCCGTCCAGCACGGTCGCGAACTCGCCCTCCATGTCGCCCGCCAGACGGTGGCTCTCGTCACAGATCACCAGATCGAATGTCTTTGTTTTGCCAGCCTGTGCGGCCGCGATTCGGTTGGACGATTGGTACGTGGCAAACACCACGGCCGGGCGCTTTCGTCGCTGCTGGAGGAAGTGCCGAATCTGCTCGGGATCGGTTGTCGGCTTCACCGCCAGATCTGCTGCCGACTGAATCATCTCGTCTGCATTTTTCCGACCAACCGTCTCATCAGAACAGACGATGAGCGTGTCAAAGTCCGCTGCGGAGTTGCGGCCCCACTCGGCCAGGTTCTGCTGCACCAACGACAGCGACGGAACCAGCACCAGCGTGAGAGAACACTGCAACCGCTCGGCGATCCACAGTGCGGTGAGCGTCTTGCCCGTACCGCAGGCCATGATCAGTCGGCCTCGGTCATGGTCACGAAACCCGTGGACCACCGCTTCAATGGCCGTGGTTTGATGGGGCTTCACAGGCCACGGAGGCAGCCGTATGCCTGCCCCTCCAATCTGAACCGGCCACTGAACTTCTGCCGTCAGAAAATCACCACGCAGGGCCAACCCTACCGGCTTCTCTTGTCCATGCAGCGTGCGGCGAGCCGTGGCTCCAATGTTGTCTGTCGTCGCCAGGAGCAGCCGATAGGCGAACTGCGGTCGATTCGATTCGGACAGGAACGAGTCGATCTCGCGTTTGGTGATTGCTCTGTCGGGATGATCGGCTTTGGCCTGAATCGCCCACAATTCACCGGCTCGCGTGCGCGCGACGAGGTCGATCCCCGCATCAATCCCCCACCGATCTGGCCAATTCTTCCACAACCAAACCTTGTCGAACTGACCTCGATACCTCGGAGCATTTTCCAAGAACCACTGGCACAGCCACTCGAAGTCGCCGCCGAACGAAGTCCCCTCGGCATCACGGCGAATCTTCGCTTCGATGAACTCGAACGTGCCTGCGACTGAGGCCGGATCGGGGGTGGTCATGTGGACGTTTTGAGGAAAGTGAAATCGAAACTTGGACCGGCGGAAGAACGCACGCTTCGATGGTTCGTAGCCCTGATCCCAAGCATCCCAACGTCGGAGCGCAGAAACGCGGCGACCCGGCTTTCAAAAGCTCTCACTCTTCGTAGCAGCTTCGCGTGGCGTCTGTGCAGCGGTCGCCGTCGCAGATCCGGTCGTCGGGGCCGTAGATTTTCTGGGTCTTGCCACACCAGAAGTTGCCGTCGCCGGTCACTTCTTTTCCCTTGGGGAGACCGGCGTTGATATACAGCCCCTTCGAGAGCAGGCTACTGCAACGGGGACCGGGTTGAAGCACTTCGAGTTGGGTGGACATAGCGATGCTCTCCGTTCGAGAGTGGGATGAAGTCGAGTCCAAAAGAATCAAACCATACGCAATCAAACCCCACCGGGCTTGCCCCGTTGGATTCAGGTCTTTGCACTATTTCCGGCCGCAATTTCAATACTGCGAAGGAACCCGAAGAAGTAGTGCAGAGACCGGCGAGCCACCGGGGCAAGCCCAGTGGAGTCGCGTTCTACAAAACTGAAGGCCCCCTCAACCCTAGCCCTCTCCCCGCAGAGCCGGGGCGAGGGGACAGGCGGGAGGCAACCGCGAATTACATTTCCAGCTTGCCGACCGATTTGAGCAGCGCTCGTTTCACCGCCGTGCGGGCGAGTTGAACTTTGTAGTCGTTCATCGAAAGTGGCGTGGCTTGGGAGACCGCTGCGTCGGCGACCATTCCGGCGGTGTCGTCGTTCAGCGACTGGCCGATCAACAACCGAGCCGCGTCATTGGCGAGCCACGGCGTCGGAGCAACGTGCCCCATCACGATGCGAGCTTGGCGAACGAGGCCACCTTCCACATCAACGCAAACACCGGCCGAGGCGAGTGGCCAATCGAGGCCCTCCGTTTGGAGAACTTCATACGTGGCGCTCGTCATGTTGCCAGCATCCGGCAGCCAGACGTGCGAGATCAGTTGGCCCGGCTTCAACACCGTGTTGCCCTGAGCGTTGGTCTTCGGGCTGATGTAGAAGTACTCCAGCGGCAACCATTCTTCGTGAAGGTTGGGGGTGGAAGATTGAGAGTTGTGGGACAGAGATTTCTGACCATCAACCTTCGAGATGACTCGCACCTTTGCCCCCCATGCGATCAAGGCGGGAGCGAACCGCGAGGCATTCACAAACTTCGCCGGGCCGCTGTTGCCGAGGATCGCGTGATAGCGGTTGTCTCCCACCTCAGGCAGCGAAACGCCCTTGTCCATCGCGAGCAGACCGTAACCGCCACGGAAGTACCAGCAGTTCGGCAAGTGGCACAGATCGCCACCGATCGTGCCGCTCCCTTGGATTTGGATGGCTCGCACGCCGTCAATGACATCGAACAGCGAACGGTATCCGCCGAGCAGTGGGTGCTGGGCGAGGTCACTCAGTGTGGCGAGCGATCCAATCTGTACGCCGCCGTCTATGCGAGTCACCTCGCGCAGCGAAGGGATTCGTTTCAGATCGACCACGCGAGACGGCGTCACCAACTCGGCCTTCATCAGGCTGACGAGATCGGTTCCGCCCGCAAGGACCACCGTTTGACCGGCGTTCGTGCCGAGGAACTCCACGGCCTCGGCTTCGGTTTCGGGACGAGCGTATTCAAAAGACTTCATACCCGTGCTCCTTTCAGTGCGTCGAGGACTCGTTTCGGGGTCAGGGGCAGGACGGGGACTCGCACGCCGATGGCGTTGGCTACCGCGTTCGAGATCGCCGCGCCGGGAGCGATCACCGGCGGTTCGCCCAAGCCAATCACGCCGCGTTTGTACTGGTCTTCGGGTTCGTAGAACTCGACCACCAGATCGCCGATGTCACCGATGCGCGGCAGCTTGTAATCGACGAGGTTCGCGTTGATGAACCGCCCCGTCTTGTTGTCCATGATCCGCTCTTCAACCAGTGAGTACGCGATCCCCATGATGAGGGCACCGTACACTTGGCTTCGAGCGAGCAGGCGGTTGACGATCAGGCCGATGTCCTGCACCGCGACCATCTTGACCATGCGGACGACACCGGTCTCGGTATCGACGGCAACTTCGGCCATCTGGACTCCACCGACCTGCTTGTCGGTCAGCTTCTCGTCCTCAGTGACGGGGCCACCTTGCAGTTCGAGAGCCATCGGGCCGACAAGGCTCGCCGCCTGCTTCCACGTGCAGACCTCTTTGTCACCCGACCACAGCTTGCCATCCTTCGCGGAGAGGCTCGTGCCATCGACGTTGTACTTGGCCGCTGCCAGATCACAAATCTTCCACAACGCTTGCTGAGCCGTGCGGCGCGTCGGGCCGGTGACGCCACCGATCGTCGTGCTACCGCCGGATGGTCCGGCCTTCGGGAACTTGTTGGAACCGATGCTCACCTTCACCGCATTCAGTGGCAGACCGAATGTGTCGGCTGCGACTTGAGCGATACAGGTGCGAGTTCCCGTGCCGATGTCCTGACTTCCCATCATCACTTCGACCGACCCATCGGGGTGAACCTTGATGGTCACGTTCGACTGATGAGGCCCGCCGCCCCAAGTGTGCAGCGCGAGCCCAATCCCTCGTTTGACGGGGCCGTTGCCACCACCTTGACCGCGTGGATGCCACTTCGTTTTCCAGTCCATCAGCTTGGCGGCGATCTCCAACTCGGGACCATAGATGTGCGGCACGTTGGTCAGCGACAGGTTCTTCTGGAAGAACGACAAGCTGTCCATTCCCGCCTTCGCGGCCAAGTCGTCAATCGCCGTCTGACTGTACGCACAGGCTTGCGGATGGTTCGGAGCACGCCACGCGCGGTCGGGACCGCAGTTCGTGATGATGCCCGTCGCCGTGCGTGTCCGGTTTGGGGGATCAAAGACATACGGCGTGACGGTCAGAGCGACAGTCCCCCCCTTCGGCCCGTTCGTCCCCCAGTGATGGCTATCCCACGCGGTAATCTTTCCTTCGGCATCGCAGGCAACGGTCACTTCAGCGAAGGCCGACGGACGATTGCCCGCAATCTGCATCTCGGTCGCGCGGTTGAGGAGCAGCCTCACCGGCTTGCCCGTCTCCTTCGCGAGCTTGGCACAGGCCACGTCCCACTCATCGACGGCGAACTTCGAACCGAAGCCACCTCCAATGAAGTCGCACTTGATCGAGACACTCGCCTCGTCGATGCCGAGAGGTTTCACGTACTGCCCCGCCGTCCCCGAAACGTTCTGCGTCGAGAGAGCGACGTTCAGCTTGTCACCATCCCACGCGGCGTGCGAACCGTGCGGCTCAAGGCACATGTGCGTGATCGTGTTCACGCCATAGAAGCCTTTGTGAACGTGCTTGGCTTCTTTCAACGCGGTCTCGACATCACCCTTCTTCTGAGTCCCGAGTGACTTGGTGAGCTTCACCTTCTCACCCGCATCAGTCACGTCGGCAGCTTCAGCTCCCTTGAGATCAGCCTCATCGACGAAGTGCGAGAGGACCTCGAACTTGATCTCGATGGCACGCAGCCCGTCCTCGGCGTACTCGGGTCGTTCGGCGGCGATCGCCACGATCGGCCAGCCCTCGTAGCGCACCTCTTGCCCGACTTCGGCCATCGCGATGACGGCCTTCACGCCCTTGACCGCTTTCGCCTTGTCGAGGTTCAGCATCACCAGCTTCGCGTGAGCATGTGGCGACGTGAGCAGCTTCGCGAACAGCGTTCCCGGCGGATTCGTGTCGTTCGCATACTTGGCCTGCCCCGACGCCTTCACCGGCCCGTCGAGACGTTGAATCTCTTTTCCGACCAGCGTGTGTTGGCCTTGCGGCTCCCACCCGACTTTGCGTTCCGCCATCATGCACCTCCCTTTGCAATTGGGGTCGCGGTTTGAGCCGTATCAAACGCGGCTTGCAGGACACCAGCATACGTTCCGCAGCGGCAGATGTTTCCACCCAGCCCCTTGCGGCAATCATCGACGGTCGCCTTCGGGTTCTGGTTACAGTAGCCGCGCACCGCCATGACGAAGCCCGGCGTACAGAACCCGCACTGCATCCCGTCGTGCTTACAGAAGTTGGTGACCACGTCGTCGGTCTTGGTCGGCGAGAGCAGCGATTCGGAGGTCACGATCTTCTGACCCTCGACATCCATCACCAGTCGCGAGCAGGCATAGACCGGCTTGCCGTCGATCAGAACCGTGCAGGCTCCGCAATTCGTGCGATCACAAACATCTTTGCAGCCGGTCAGATTGAGGTCGTTCCGCAGGGCGTCGATCAAAAGCACTCGCGGTTCGACCGTGAGCGTGAGATCCACACCATTGACGTTCAGCTTCACGGGATGAGGAGCCGCACTGACGACCTTCGCCGCCTGCTGCTGAGCCGCCGCCTGCTGCTCTGTGGCAGCGACGGCCATCGCGGTGGCAGCCATCGCCGCCCCGGAGCCTCGCAAGAAATCCCGCCGGTTGAATTCCGGGCTGGATCGGTTCGTTGAGTCGGATCGGCCGGCATCGCCGGTTCGACTCGATTGGTCACTGCGGTTGACTGGTTCACGGTCCATCAGCGGCTCTCCCTCCGGTTGAAGTTCTGGAGTCACGCACACATCACTGGAACAAACGCCACGTTCTGTTCGATGCCAAGTTCGGTCATTGCGATCAACTTGCTGCAATCGAATTGAGTCAGTGCGAGATCGCCGAAAGAAAGGGAAGCGACGACCGACTCAAAGCGGCGGGGATTCTAACTGGCCATCAAACGGGCACAACCGTCGGATCGGAATTCCCAGATGAGGGCGTCCCCACTCTGACAAAGCGACTGGAGGCAATCGAACACCGCCCCTTTGATGATCTGCACTGCCCCGTCATACTCCTGCCCGACCAGTGTCGATGGTTTCCCGACGACGTTCGTCCGTTGGATCGACCAATGGTTTGATAGTCCTTGCGAAAAACAAACAGAGGTCCAAGAAATGAAGCTACGAGCGGTATTCAGTTGTGCGGTCCTGAGCGGTTCGATCCTGAGCGGCATCAGCGAGACGTCGGTCTTCGCGTTCCCGCCGATCCCCGGTCAGATCAAAGAGGCGTTCAAGGATGACAAGGACTACAAGCCGTTCCTCGACACGGTCGAGGCTCTGAAGAGCAAGTGCGATGTCTGTCACAAACCGGGAGCCGACAAGAAGGGACGCGGCCACGGCCTGAACGACTTCGGCAAGGTCTATCACGACCGCTTCGAGGCCAAGAAGTACAAGACCGCCAACGAAGAGAAGAAGACCGACGAAGCGATCAAGCTGATGAAGGCCGCGTGGGACAAGTCGATCACCGAGAAGAACACCGACGGCAAGGTCTACGGAGACCTCATCAAGGCGGGGATGCTGCCGAGCAAGAACGAGTAACGAGACTTCCGCATCAGCGTGAACGACCAAGCCCCTTGACGAATAAACTCTCCGCAGACGACCGGTCGCCTTCGGGCCGGTCGATCAGCGTGAGGTCTTGGGCGCGGACCAACTGCCGGATCAGCTCACTGCGCGGCATCGCGACATCGGGTTCGGCGACTGTCGGATGAACGACCACGCACTCCCACTCTTGATGACCGAAACTGAGCGACCAGTTCATCACCCACGAGTACGCTCGCAGGAACTCTTCGTCTGATGCGGCCGTCGCACTGGCAGGAATCGCGAGAACGACAAGATCGGGCTTCATCGGTCGCACGAGCGTCTTCGCCACTTGCTCCAACTCGACGAGCGACTTCCCTCCCGTCGGCCACGGCGTGACTTCAACAGTGGCGTTGGGATGGAGCTGCTTCAGTGCGGGACCGATGAGTGTGTCGAACGGCGGCATCGCGAGGACTCGAACCGCCCTGCCCTCTTTCAGCAGACCGGTCGTCTTGTCGAGAAAGTCGCGCGGCGGACCAACGTCGTCGAGCGACGCGTCTCGCCCCGTGATCGTGCGGCACAACTGTTCGGCCATCAGGCGGTGTCCGTCCATGTTCGGATGAATCTCGTCACTGAGCGTCGTTCGCCACCCCCACGCATCCCGCGCTCGGTGTCGCTCCCCTGCCGCGAACTGATCGCAGACGGGAACATTCAGCACCCGACCGGTTTGGTGAATCAGTTCGCAGTAGCGAATCAACTTCTCGACGGGACGGCTGCTGGTGTTGATGACCGCATTCGGAGTGCAGAACACCACGAGCGACTTCGCCGCGCGGCAGCGTTCAACGAGCAGCGTGAGGTTCTGAACGAACTGCTCTTCAGTGACGCGCGCCATGTCGTTCAGGCCGAAGCTGATGCTGACGAGTTGCGGCTCGTGCTTCAGGACATCGCGGTCGAGTCGCGCCAGCCCGTCCGTCGCGGTGTGTCCGCTGATTCCGGCATTGATCACTTGCACGTTCGCGTGCGGGGCCACATTTCGCAGTGCCAGTTCGAGCATCTCGGGATAAGCCCGCCTGCCACCCGTGTGGTAATACACACCCGTTACGCTGTCGCCGAGGCACACGATCTTGATCGGCGACGCACCGAATTCGACCAGCGGCGGAGCAGCCTTCATCTGTGTGAAGACAAACGCGAACGCCTCCATCGCGTCGGCATACTTGGTCTCGTGACCGGTCTCTGGCCGATGAATGAGTCGCACGCGACGGTCTCGTTTTGCCAGTCCCGCCGCCAACCGTTGAACGCTATCGGGGGGAACGAGTCGATCCAAGCCGCCCGTGGTCAACGCGATCGGCATCGAGAGCCGCGCCGCGTTCAACTCGGCCGATCGCTTGCGATACTCATCCGGTCGGTCTTGTTTGCTGCCACCGAACGACGCCGCGATCGCCTCTTGGAATTGGTCGTATTCGACGAGGTTCGCGGTCCCGTTCATCGAGACCACTCCGTCGATGTGCTGCGGATGCAGAGCGGCGAACGTCAACGCTCCGGTCCCTCCCATCGAACCGCCCGACAGCACGACGCGCGCGATGCGATACTTGCCGCGCAGCTCATCCAGAATTTGGAGCAAGTCCGCTTCCGCCGCCGGTCCCATCCACGACGTGCGGGCGCGATAGTCCGGCGACACAAAGATCATCTGCTCCGCGACCGCCGCATCGCGCGCCGCCCGACATTCATCGCGGCCATCCCTGACGAACTGCCAGCGGTCGGAACCATGTCCATGCAGCGCGATCAGCACCGAGTGCGACATCGCCGCATCGAACGCCTCGGGCAACACGACCACATAACGTTGCTCGGTCTGATCGAACTTCGAGGTGAAGGCCACGTCCGCTGGCTCGGCAGCCGCCAGCCAAGACCCACCCATCACGACGACGACTATTAACAACGCCGTCGTCCGCAACGCCACTCTCATTCGATGACCCATCGCAATCCCCCCTTCAACTTCCAGTGCCAAGTGCCCTCCACAATCGCCGATTCTCATGCCGCAGAGCAACTCCAACGACTTTGGACACAGGATCATCGGCTGTAGGCGACCGGCAAGACTTGTCTGACCCACACCAACCCGAAGTGTAAACGAGGACGAAGTCGATCGACGACCTCGTTCACACTTCGGGTTGGTGTATTCGAGTAAACCATTTCTTGCCGGTCGCCTTATCAACCAAGGTGGTACCAGCTCTAGTTTCTTTGTCGGTCACTTCTGTGCAATTTGTCGGTCACTTCTGTGCAATCTGCGAAGAAGTTTGACGGAGTGCAAAGTGTTCAGTGCAAAGTGCAAATTCTCTGACCAGACCTCTCCCGGCATTGTTGGTCTTTAGGTGAGCGGCAGGAAATAGTTTACCCGTAGGATGGACGCCCCGTCCGTCCGAGCTTGCCCTGAAGTGCCGGACGGACGGGGCGTCGATCCTACGTTGCGCGAACTCTTGCCGCTCGCCTTACTGCCCACTGCCGCGCATTGGTGGCAGCTCGGCCGCGCTTGGACCAGCGCTTTGTTGAGTCGGGGAGATGCGGTGCCACGGTCACGGAGCTTCGACGTGGCCATGTGATCGAGGCACAGCCTTCACGTCGTCAACACGGCCACATCGAAGCTCCGTGACCGTGGCACCCTCAATTGACAACGGCGGTGGTCGTGTGCTTCCGGCCATTTCCTTTGCTTCACTTGGAGTCGCTCGATAACATGCCCGCCGTTCACGGACGGACCGGATCGCGAATGGGCTGATTTGGTTGATGTTGATGGCCTCGCACGGATGCGGAACTCACTTAATGGCGATGCAGGGATGTACTCTCGAAGTCGATTTGGTCTCGCTGCGCGAGCTGGTTCATGCGCGGCTGGAGAGCTATGTCGCGGCGGCTTCGGCTCTTGATGCGAGTGATTGTCCCGAGACGCTGCGCGCGGCGATGGCTTACAGCCTGCTGGCCGGTGGGAAACGAATGCGGCCGGTCTTGGTGTTGCTTGCGTGCGAAGCGTGCGGCGGTGCGATCGAGTCGGCGATTCCGGCAGCCTGCGCGATTGAGATGATTCACACCTACTCGCTGATTCACGACGACTTGCCCGCGATGGATGACGACGACTATCGGCGCGGGCGGCTCACCAATCACAAGGTCTTCGGTGAGGCAATGGCGATCCTCGCGGGAGATGCCTTGCTAACGCTGGCCTTCGAGGTGATTGCACGCGACACGCAACCCGCCGCCGTGGCCGCCGCGTGCTGTGCCGACTTGGCGAGTGCGGCCGGTTGGTGTGGGATGGTCGCGGGGCAGGTCGCGGATATTGAGGGGGAGCAGCGGGGTGAAGTTGAAGGTCGAAGGTTGAAGGATGAGGGAGAAGACCGGGAAGTCGGTATCGGAGTTTCTGCCCCTCAACCCTCAACTCTCAACCCTCGACCTTCCGCCCTTGCCCAACTCGAAGCGATTCATCGCCGTAAGACCGGGCGGTTGCTGACGAGTGCCGTCACTTTGGGTGGCCGGGTGGGGCAGGCCGATCCGGATTTGCTGCGGCGGCTGGAAGAATTTGGGAAACGTGTTGGTTTGGCGTTCCAGATTGCGGATGACTTGTTGGACGTGACGGGCGATGCGGCCAAGCTGGGGAAAGGGGTCGGAAAAGATGCGACTCTCGGGAAGAAAACCTACCCGGCACTGCTGGGTGTCGAGGAAAGCCGTCGCAAGGCGGACGCCCTGATTGATGAAGCGTGTGCGTTGTTGGAGCCGCTCGGAGAGAAGAGCCGAAAGCTCGTTGAGTTGGCTCGGTTTGTGACGAAGCGAGATCATTGAGAAAAAGCTCGCAGTTGTGGTTGTTTTGGGCGTTAGCCCTCGTGTCGATTTCCGAGCGGGGCGGCGTTAGCCCCCCGGTTGTTCGTGCCGTGATCGCTGAATCCAAGAACCGGGGGGCTAACGCCGCCCCGCTCAGAAGTCAGTGGAATGAGCTGACGCTCCGCACTCCAAAGGAATGGTTATGAACTTTGAACTGCTGCCGAAGATTGATTCGCCGCGCGATTTGCGTGGTCTGACCGACTCACAACTGTTGCAGCTTGCGGACGAGATTCGCGAGGCGCTCTGCAACCTCGTCACGGAGCGGTCGGCTCACTTTGCGAGCAACCTCGGCGTCGTCGAACTGTGTCTCGCGCTGCACCATGTCTACGACTTCTCGCAGGACCGGCTGATCTGGGACACGGGCCATCAGGTCTATCCGCACAAGCTCATCACCGGGCGGTTCGAGCAGTTCCGTTCGATCCGCACCAAGGGGGGCCTGATGGGTTTCCCGAACCCGAATGAGAGCGAGTACGACCTGTTCATGACGGGCCACGCGGGGGCGAGTGTCTCGACGGTGCTGGGCATGAAAGCGGGAGACGACTTACTCGGGCAGAGCGGTCGCAAATCGGTCGCGGTGATCGGCGACGGAGCGTTGCCGTCGGGCGTCGTCTTTGAAGCGATGAACAACGCGGCGGAACTTAAGAAAGACCTGCTCGTCATTCTGAACGACAACAAGATGGGGATCTGCCCGCGCGTCGGCGGGCTGGCACAGTACCTCGACAAGGCGCGGACGGCCCCGTTTTACAACGGCCTCAAACGCGACGTGAACTGGCTGCTGAACAAGCTGCCGGTCGTCGGCAAGATGTCGCGCGATGCGATCTCGCAGTTGAAGGACGCGATGAAGGGGTTCCTCCACGGCGGAATGCTCTTCGAGGAGATGGGCTTCCGATACATCGGGCCGGTCGATGGGCACGACTTGCTGGCGCTGCGTCGCACGTTGGAAATGGTCAAGGAAGTGAGCGGCCCCGTCCTGCTGCACGTCTTCACGCAGAAGGGACAGGGGTTCGATCCTGCCTGCGAAGACCCGGTGCTGTACCACGCTCCGCCGCCGATTGTGCGCGGCTCGCGGCAGGAAGTGATCTCGGTGAAGAAATCGTCATCGACGGCGTACACGAACGTCATGAGCGACGCGATCTACGACGCGATGCACGCCAACAAGAAGGTCTGCGTCCTGACCGCCGCGATGTGCGAGGGGAACAAGCTCGGTCGCGTGCGGAAGGAGTTCCCGACGCGGTTCTTCGACACCGGCATCTGCGAGGCACACACGGTCGCGTTTGCGGGAGGGATGGCGAAGAGCGGCCTCCGCCCGATCGTGAACATCTACAGCACATTCCTTCAACGCAGCTTCGATCACATCTTCCAAGAGGTCGCGTTGCAGAACTTGCCCGTCACGTTCTGTCTCGATCGCGGTGGCCTCGCCGGTCCCGATGGACCGACGCATCACGGTGTCTTCGACAACACGTACATGCGCGTCTTCCCGAACATGACGGTGATGGCTCCGGGAGATGAACTCGATGTCGCGCCGATGCTCGACTTCGCGCTGTCGCATCCGGGCCCGGTCTCGATCCGTTACCCAAAGGCCAACGTCGAACATGTCGAACGGCCCGAACAGCCCGTCGAACTGGGCAAGGCCGAAGTCTGGCAGTGGGGTGCGGACGGGATGTTCCTCGCGTTCGGAGCCTTCTTCCCGGTGTGCGTGCAAGCGGCGGAACGGCTGCGAGAACAGGGGCTGGATGTCGGAGTCATCAACGCGCGGTTTGCGAAGCCGCTCGACGAAGTGACGATCTTCCGTGCGTTGGAAGAGTCCGGCTTCGTGATCGCCGTCGAAGAGAACACCGTCTGCGGCGGCTTCGGTGCGGCAGTCCTCGAAGCAGCCAATGCGGCCGGTGTGAGTACCAACAATTTGAAGTGCCTCGGCATCCCCGATCGCTTCATCGAACATGGCGAGCGAGACGAACTGCTGGCCGATATCGGACTGGATGTCGAGGGCTTGATCGCGTCGGCGCAAGCGATGGCCGAACGCAACGGCGCGGTGATCGAGCAGCCTCGGCTGAAGACGGTGGGGTGAAGTGAGGCCAGAGTCGGCAACGCGATTTGTAGGATGGGCACTCTTGCCCGTCCGGCGTTGAAATCCAAGACAGGACGGGCAGGAGTGCCCACCCTACGGTGCTGAATCCATGCGGGAGAATCAGGACCTCATCTACCGATCAGGAGGATCGTCATGTTAAAGACGTGTTGCCGGAGCTTGCTGTTTGTCGCCGCTGTCGCTTGCGAACTGACTGGTTTTGCCGCCGAAAAGTACAAGCTGGAAGAACCGGTTGATGACGCGCGAGTGTTCGGGTGCGGGACGCGGGTCGATGTGAATGGCAAGACGCAGCCATCGCCCAACGTGGAACCGCTCAAGCTGAGTGCATCGGCCGCGCTGTCCTATCGCGAACGACGGTTGCTCGGACCGGGCGGCGAGGCGGAGTCGTTTCGTTCGATCCGCGATTACGAGACGACTCAAGCCGACATCGTTGTCGGAACGGAAAAGTCTGCGGCGAAGCTCGATGATCGGTTGAAGCTGGTCGTCGCGCAAGGGCGTGTCGATGGCGTGGAGCTCTACAGTTTGGGCGGGGCCTTCACGTCGAACGAACTCGACTTGCTGAGGTCTCCGGCCGACAGTCTCGCGCTGATCGCCTTGCTGCCATCGAAAGAGATCGAAGTCGGCGACAAGTGGACGGCTCCCGCTTGGGCGTTCCAAATGTTGACGGCGATTGACGCGATCTCGAAAGGGGAACTGAGCTGCTCGCTGGCGTCGGTTGAGAAGCAGGTGGCTCGCATCAAGATCGAAGGGAAGTTAGAGGGAGCGGCAACCGGCGCGATCAGCGAGCTGAACGTGAGCGGCTTCTTCGAGTACGACCTCAAGGACCGCTGCATCACGCAGTGCGACTTTACTCAGGTCGAGAAGCGCGGGTTTGGGCCGGTCTCACCGGCGTTCGAGTTCACCGCGCACGTCCGCTTGCTGCGTAAGCCGGCTCAACTTCCGGGGCGACTCGGTGAGCAGAAGTATCTCGACGTGGCGGGCGAAGAACCGAAGGCGTCGGCGACGGCGCTGCGGTTCGAGTCGCCGTGGAACATCGGGTTCGAGTACCCGCGCCATTGGCACCTCTGGAAGATTCAAGAGAAGGCGGCCGTCTTCCGTCTGATCGACCAAGGAAATTTTGTGGCGCAGTGCGATCTTGCTCCCATCGCTCCCGCCAAGCCGGGCGAACATTTGCCAGTGGCCGACTTCCAGCGGGACATCCGTCAGGCATTGGGTGAGCGGATGAAGGAACTCGGGCAAGGCGAGGTCATCACGACAACCGACCGCAGCTATGTCTATCGGATCAGCGCCAGCGGTGCCGAGGGCGAGCGGCCGCTGACGTGGGTCTTCTATCTCATCGCCGATCCCACCGGCCGACAGGCGTCTCTGTCGGTGACGGTCGATACACCGCAGGTCGAAGCACTAGCCAACCGCGAGCGTGAATTGCTCGACACACTGCGGTTCGGTCCCGCGCCGGCGTTGAGGACGACCGGACGGTAATGGGGAAAAGAACCAAGTACCAAGAGACAAACAAATCTCAGGGGCAAAGATTCAACGGTTCAATTGGGGTGCCTGTAAGGCCGCTGACGGCTGTTCGAGCTGTCCCAGCTTGAATCGGAAACGGGTTTGTTTCTTGAGTTTTCGACTTCGCCTACTTCTCGATGCACCACGTGCCGTCGAGTCCCAGTTCGACGGTTCTTTCGTGGCGATGGGCGAACTCATCGACGGCTCGGCGAACTCCCCATTCGCCGGTGGCGTCGAGATACACGTTGTAGTCGTGACCGGTGAGGAGACCTCCCGGACGAATCTTCGGCCACCAAGCAGCGATGTCGGCGGAGACCGCATCGTAGACGTGATCGGCGTCGATGAAGGCGAAGTCGAGCGAGGCGTCGGCGAACCACATGGTTGCACGGGGAGAACCTTCGCGCATGATGAAGCGGCGGTCGCGAGCGAACTCGGTCCACCAAGTCGTGGCTTGGAACATCAGCTCAAAGCGTTCGGCGGTCATGTCACTGAAAAAGCTTTGGCCCGGGAATGGCTTCCACGGGTCGATCATCCAGAGCTTCAGCTCGGGGAAGGCGCGCAGCAGGTTCTCGGACGTGTGTCCGTCGAACACGCCGATCTCGGCACCGGTGATCGGCATCGGCAGACGGCGGAGCCAGCCGATCAGTGAGGTGTGCCGCGGAGCCGTATGACGTTCCAGTCGCATCACGGTGCGGTCCTCATTGAACCACTGAAACAGTTGCGAGAAGTAGTCGATTTGCACACGCGGATACCACTTCGGCCAAGTGTGCATGATCATCGACTGGTCATCGTCGAACACCGGCAGCGGCGGCTCTTGAACCAAGCTGGCGAAGTAGTCTCGACAGAAGTCGGTCTTTCCGATGAACAGCCCGGCGTTCAGCCAATGTCGGTTGTGGGCGTAAGCCGCCAACGGCAGCGAAGATTGAAACCTCACGAACTCGGGCAGCTCGGGCCAGCAGCGCGAACCCGTCGCGTTGAAGAGCAGGTCGCAGGCAAAGTCCTGGCGGAAGCGTTCAACGGCAAGTTGCGGGTTGTCGAGAAAGATCACGTCGCCCGAGTCGGCGCCGATGACGTAAGGAGTGGTGACGTGCTTCAACCCCTCGACTGTCATGTTCAGTTTTTGGATGTTCTGCCACGGGTCATGCCCGTGCAGCACAAGCGTGGGCAGGCCGAGCCGTTCGAGGCTCTGTTCGAGGACTCCGTTCGGTTTGTCGTCGCGATGCGGGCCGTGCCACGTGAGCACGGTGACATCGGGAGCGGAACACGGAGGGACGGGCGTCATCGCTTCGGAGACAAAGCGATACCAGTCCGGGTGCAACGGGCCGGGACAATGTGCCGCAATCGGATGGGTCCCGAACAGGAGGTTGGTGATGCTGACTGTCATCAGACCGCAGCCTCCCCGACCTTCGCCCCAACATTCTGTCGCCAGAGTTGCCACAGCAGTTGTTCGTACTGACGCGCCATGCGAGCGGCGTGGAAATGCTCGTTGGCGATGGCGCGGCCTTCGGCGGCGAGGCCCCGCGCCCAATGGGGATGCTGTTGCAGCCGACGTGCGGCGGCGGCGATCGAGTCCGGCGTGGGATCGACCACCAATCCGTTGACGCGATCTTGGATGATCTCGGGAACGAAACCGACATCGGTCACGATCACGGGCCGCTCGGACAACATGGCTTCGGCGATCACCAGACCGAACCCCTCGTGTGCGGAAACGAGGCTGAAGGCATCCATCGCGTGGTAGTAGTCGCCGAGATAATCGGTGGCGGAGACGAAGGCGAAGCGGCCGGGAATCTGTTCATTGGCCTGATCGAGCAATTCATTGCGGCGGGCACCGTGACCGACCAGCAACAGTTTGAATTCGCGCGGCAGACGCGCGACGGCTTCGATGAGCAGCGGCATCTGCTTTTCTTCCGAAAAGCGGCCGACGGAGCCGAGCACAAAGTCCTGCGGCGCGAATCCGAGTCGCGTGCGAACGGCGTCGCGCGAACAGGTCTGTCCCAAGTGCGAGGCATCGACACCGTTCAGGATCACCGTCGAAGGGACACTGCCACAGGCTCGATCCCAAACCCGTTGACTGACGGCGATGGCATGGTCCACGACTTGATTGCTCTCTGCCAATGTCTGGGCCGTCCACCACGATTCGCCGTGCGCGACGAAGACACACAACGCGGGACAGGCCGGCCGCAGCCACTCGTTGAAGCCGTCTCCCCAGAGCAGCATGACATCGCACTTGTCGGCGAAGCGATGCAGGTCGGTGGGGGCGCAATACTCGACAGGTATGGGCATGGCGGCGGCGGCCCGCTCACTGAGCAGCTCTGGATTCGTGACGAGGCACTTCACGAAGTCGATCCGGCGGGGATCGAAGAATTTGGCGAGGCTGAGCGTTTGCTGTTCGACGCCGCCGTTCATGAAGCACGGGCCGACATGAATCAGTCGCAGGGGCTTCGTCTCGCAGGGGGACGTGACGGGTCCGGAGACCGGCATCGTGAAACTCTCGCCCTCAAAACTGCGGGCGATTCCGGGGTACTCGCGGCTCATCGAGCGCGACGCCTGCGGCGCGGCATCCGATGCAAAGGCTGCGGACGACGAAGCCATCGAGCCCATCGACAGTGGCCCGGCTACCGACGAAAAAGCGGATGCCGAGGATGCTGACGGTCGCGGTGCTGCCCCCGAGGAAAAGGCGGATCCGGCAGCAGGGGCCACGCGACCAAACTCTTTCTCGGTCGGTGCCGGGGCGGTCGGCGATTCAAAATCGTAGGGCGGTGCAGAGAAGAACCGAGTTTGCCGCACGGGCCGCAATTGTGATTGAGCAGACGGAGAACTTGGCTGCCCCTTGGCGAGAGACTGGTCCTGACGGGGATCGTGATCCATGAAGCGTGACCCAAAACTGGAGATGGAACGGCTGTGATGGTCTCTCACGCCAGCAAACACTGCTGGCGCGGCAATTGGCTGTTACCTCGCACGGCCTCTGGTCTGAAACGATTCACCGCAGCGCCACCGGGGTGCGTGCGATTCAGAGTTCCGCCGCGTTCGCATCCTCGCCGCTGAGGCTTGGATGAAACGACGACGACTCATTCATGGCCGCGTGAGGAATCGCTGGACGGTGATGACTCGGTCTCCTTCAACCTCACCTCGGTCGGGCCAAAAACATCACGGCCCGAGCAAGGTCGCACACGATGACAGCGTGTGCCACTCTTTTCCAGCAAATTTGTGGCACCGTTGGTCCGGGACGATCAGACGATGACTGCCGCACCGGCCGGGCGAACGGCACGCGTTGTCGTTCACCTAAAAAAGCATAACGTCTCATTCATCACCGGGCGGGATGACTGCGGCTGTTCTGCCTGAAGAATCTCGTCACACACGCGATCCGGTAGGGTCGAGAGAATTCGAGAAGTTATTCCGAACCCGTTTTCGAGCGCGTTGCGGGTGGAACTCTGGCTCCAATGTGCCCCGGCAAATCTCCGCCGACGCCGCCCGTCAACAGCGGTGAGCCGGGGGCGGGCACCAGGAATTGATCGTGGCGGGGGTCGTCGCGGAACGGAATGTCCAAACGCGGGTGAAATGTGACCAGGTGGCTACCGTGGTCCTCGGTGGTTGCGGTGTCGGTCGTCGGCTCCAACCAATTGGCGTCAAACCGCCATTTGGCCTCTACCAGTTGCAACTGATCCAGACCCGCCTGCACCCCGTCGCCGCCGAGGATCAGATTGTTACAGACACGCGAGGTCGTCTGTCCCATGAGGAACGGTTCCGGCCGGAACGATTCGTAGAAGCCCAGCCAATAGTGCGACCCCATGAACGTGTTGTTCACGATTTCGACTCGGCTGTCGGACGACCACGTCTTGAGGTTGAGGTTGATGGCGTTCTCACCTTTGAAGAACACATTGCCCGCCAGCCGAATCCGCTGGCAAGACTGGGTGGCGTAGAACTGAGTGTACGGGGCCGAAAACAGGCAATTCTCACAGGCCAGCGTGGGCGACATCCGCGTGTCGGCGGCACCCGCCGACACGCAATAGGCTCCGCCCAATGTCGCGAACTGGCAGCGCCGCAGGAGGATGGTCCCCGTGGGGTCCGTCGTGTTGGTGTTGACGAACACCAGGGATTTCGACCCACTCAAACCCGAATGCGTGAACTTGCAGTCCGACACGGTGATGTCCCGTGCCTTTCCCGTGATGGTCATCGCGTGATTGGATTCACCGGCAAGTTCAAAGTCAAAGCCTTCGAGCGTGACGTTGGACACGTCTTCGATGGACAGAATTTTCGGCTCCCCTCCCGGCGATTGGGAAGGTTTCAGTTGGGCGCGCGGCTGCGCGATCAGCCTCAGTCCCCGGAGTTCGGGTCGATCGATCACCAGCGATTCCGAGTATGGCCCCGGCCCGACAACCGTGATGGTGCAGTTCTCGTCCGCGCGCCGGATCGCTTCGGCCAGCGTGGCACAGGTCGCTTCGGGGCCGGGGCCGACCGTGATCTCCGTCAGCAGCTTGGCGACGGGGGGCGTGTTGTGGCCGTCAGTGTTGATTCCCGTGTTCGCTCCGTGCGCGGCGGGCGGGACTGCGCCGAGGGGTATTGTGCTGGAGCCGCCGGGCCAGAACTCCCACATCGCGAAGACTCCGGCCACGACCACGACCAACGAGACGAGCAGAGCGGCCACGCGACTGCGCGACGTGGCGGGCGGTTTGGCCGTGATCACCGCTGAGAGGGGAGTGGCGACGAGTGGCGTTCTGTCGTTGAGAACGTGAAGCACCTCGTCCGTCTGAGCCAGATTGAGCTGCGACTGGAGTCGCCACAGAATGTCGGCCACTTCGAGAGACGATTGGAATCGGTCGTCGGGATTCTTGGCGAGCAACTTCTCGACCAACTCTGACAGGACCGGCGACGTTCCGGGAAACATCTGGGCGAGCGTCGCCGGAACGAGGTCCAGAATCTTGTGGATCGTTTCTGCCTGTGACTTGCCGCGGAAGGGCGAATATCCGGTGGCCATGTAATAGAGGACGCAACCCAAGTTGAAGAGGTCGGCTCGAGCATCAATCTGACTGCCGCGAACTTGCTCCGGTGCCATGTACGCTGGCGTGCCGACGGTGTGATCGTGTGAGGTCAGATCTGCGTTGTCGAACGCCACTCGGGCCAGACCAAAGTCCATGAGCCGGACGCGCGTCGCCCCTTCGTGCAGCATGACGTTGGCGGGCTTCACATCGCGATGAATCACACCACCGGCGTGCGCGGCAGCCAGCCCCAGCGCAATCTGCGTCCCGAGACGAATCACTTCGAGAGCGTCGAGTTTTTTTCTTTCGGTCACGTACTCGCGCAGCGAGTTGCCCGACACAAACTCCATCACGAGGAACGGCATGTCACCCTGCTCTTCGACAGAGTGAATCGTAAGCACATTGGGGTGGTTGATGGCGGCGGCCGCACGAGCCTCGCGCAGGAAGCGGCGGCGTGCGACAGCACTCTGTGCCAGATGCGGGCGGAGAATCTTGATCGCCACGGTGCGCTGCAAGTCGGGGTCGAGGGCCTTCCACACGATCCCCATTCCGCCACGACCGATCTGCCCTTTGATGTGGTATTTGCCGAGCTTTGCCGGCATCGGAACATCGTTGGTCTCGCCCCCAAAACTCTCAAACGCCAGCTCGCCGTCCTGGGTGCCTTCGTTCGCAGGTTCGGTACCAGGCACGTAGATGTTCGTCGCATCGCCGCCTTGGTCGATGGTGGCCGGCGTCAACTGCTTGTCGAGCGGGGGGACACCGTCCGACGCATCACTCCTAGGGATGTCGTGGTTGGAATCATCGTCATCCGCATTCGCATCAGCGCCTTGCCCAGCGGGGTTGGTCATTCCGAACTCTCCCTGCGATTTCGAATTGGACTCACGTTTTTGCTGTCACGCTTTCCTTTAACGCGGTGAGAGGGTAGTCCCCGCGCCTACAACGAACAACTCTGCCTCACATGGCTCAAAGTGAGAGGCTTCCAAGCATGGCGGCATCAGCCCCCGCTTCCTCCCAAGAGGGCTTACGCCCAAGAACCAGGGAGGGGCTGACGCCACCCCGCTCAGATGACACATCACTGACCGCGCCGTGAAACGATCCGCTCTTCGCTGTGCGAAATATACCTCCCGCGGGAGGCAATGAGGCTTTCTTGGTGAGCCGAGTGGCGTCAGCCCAATGGCACTCACTTTGAGCGGCACGGCGCTAGCCGCCGGTGGATGGAGTTGTGTTTCCAAGCAAAGAACCGGCGGCGAGCGCCGTGCCGCTCACGGGGTGAATGACAAAGTGAGTGCCATTGGGCTGACGCCGCCCCGCTTGGGAAGAATTGAGGGGAGTTTGAGCGATGAGTTTCGGAAATCAAGACGGCAACTACAGGCAGCAGCGGGGATCGGGGTTCAACCTCGGAGCGCGGATGATCCCGATCGTGATCGGACTCATCGCGGTCGGCTTCACGATGGCGCGCGGT
>CAMAYU010000103.1 GCA_945862235.1 Schlesneria paludicola DSM 18645 | reverse complement strand
TGGTGCCCCATGTGATAGGGCTTCTTGGACGGGTAAAAGTTGTACCACTGTTTGTTATAGACCGGGATTTGCCGGGCCTGTGGATAGCGGTTGTAGAGGCTGTTGTATTCAGCCGGAGCCTGGAAGTTGTGCGGATAGTAAACGTACGGGTAGTTGTAGAACCGGTTCCAATCGGACGGCTGGCCTTCACCAGCGGCTTGAACCGACTGACCTCCGGCGACAACCGCCGCTCCCACTAACAACAGAGCCAGCAGTGTTCGACGCATACTCGTTCCTCCTGAAAATCCGGGGTCGGACGCACCACGGCAGTCCGCTGAATGGGACGGGGTTCTGTGGGCGTGGACTGCGACAGCCACGGACCAATCCAACGCCCGTATTCATCGGTCGCGTGGCCGCTCCTACGATAGGAAATGTCGTGAGAATCGTCTCGACCGCTACAGCCTCTCAGTGGTATTGAGTGGGAGGTCGCGTAGTGGATCGTCAGAAGCAATGCGACGGCCTTGTTCCGCAAGGGGCTCTCAGCCCGTCGCCCCCCCCCGTCCGAAGGTCGCCACTTGGGCGACCGGCAGGAAATAGCTGACCCATCTGCCTGACGCGCAAACGCCGCCGCTTGGTAACCGAGTCTTCGCTTGCGCGTCAGGCTTTGATCTGTGGTACGACAACTCATGCCGCTCGCCTTATTGATGCGGCTCCCCAAACACGATGCCAGATGGAATGGACTCACTCATGCTTTCCCGCTGCTGTTGGTTGCGAACGTTGACCTGCTTCGCGCTGAGTTCACTTCTTAGCCACCAGTCATTGGCGGACGAATCACCACTACCCAGCGTGACCTTCGAGCCAGCCATTCGCGCCGCTGAGATGCGTCCGCACATCGAGTTCCTCGCCGAACCGAAGCGCGGGGGGCGAGCCGGTGCCGCGAAGGAGGAGGCGCGACGCTACATCATTGAGCGGTTCACGGCAGCGAAATTGAAGCCGCTGTTTCGAGAGTTGCCTCGCGCGTCGAAGGACGCTGATGCCGTGAATGGTCAAGAAGCTGCAAATGGTACAGGCGCGGCGGAGGCCAGCTACCTGCAACCGATTCCAGGGGCGGTCACTCCGGACGGAGTTCCGAACATGGGATTCAATGTGGGGGCGTGGCTACCTGGCAGCGACCCGAAGCTGGCCGATGAATTTCTGATCGTGAGTGCTCACTACGATCATCTCGGGGTCCACGACGGCCAAGTCTTTGCGGGAGCCGATGACAATGCTTCGGGGGTTGCGATGTTGCTTGAAGTCGCTCGACAATTCGGCGCGGCGGAGATCAAGCCGAAACGGAGCATCGTGTTTGTCGCGTTTGATCTCGAAGAACACTTGCTCTGGGGATCGCGTTGGTTCGCCGCGCATCCGCCGTGGCCCATCGAGCAGGTCAAATTGTTCATCACCGCCGACATGATCGGCCGCTCGTTGGGAGACCTCCCCTTACCGACGGTCTTCCTGCTGGGGAGCGAGCATGCGGTGGAACTCAAGGCGGCACTCGATGCGGTTGGATCACCGCCGAAGTTGGATGTCTGCCGCTTGGGGACCGATCTCATCGGCACACGTAGCGACTACGGGCCGTTCCGCGATCGAGAGATTCCGTTCCTGTTCTTTTCGACCGGCGAGCACCCCGACTATCACACGCCGCGCGACACGGCCGACAAGATCGACTACGAGAAAGCGGCTCGCATTGCCAGCCTGATCTTGAAGCTGACGCGACACGTCGCCGATGCCGATCAGCCTCCCGTCTGGACCGCAGCGGCAACGGGCGACCTCGACGAACCGCGTGCCTTACTCCGCATCACGACACTGTTGCTCGAAGCCGAGAAGCAGAAACCACTCACGAGTACTCAACGGTTTCTGGTGACAAACGTCCGCAACCGAACCCGCCAGATTTTGAAGGCCGAGACCATGTCGGTTGACGATCGCACTTGGCTGATCCGCATGGCACAGTTGCTGATGCTCTCGGTGTTTTGAATGTGAGCTGACGAACTGGCTCGCAATCGCTTCCCGGTTTGACGCCGTGCTTCTGTGAGCGACACGGCGCTAGCCGCCGGTAGTTCCAACTCGCCCGCGGCTAGCGTTGTGCCGCTCACGGGAAGTAATTGCGTTCCCGTTCCTAATTGCGAAACTGATCGAGAACAGCGAGCAGGCGAGTCGCCTACTCTACGTCTTTCAACAGGCGGCTCAACGACGCTGTTCTGACCGCGTGAGGTATCGTTCGATCCCGTCAACCGGCCGCTTCCAGCCCGGTCAACGTTCCCGTGCTGGAGCCGAACTTATCGGCTTCAATGTTCATGCGCTGGAGCATGCTCACGAAGAGATTGCTCAACGGCAGGTTGTTTTCCGCATCGAAGGCCAGATGTTGGCCGTGCTTGAAGCCGCCGCCGGCCAAGAGCACCGGCATGTTTTTGACGCTGTGCTTGCTGGCGTCGGCCAGGTTGCTGCTGAAGAAGACCATCGTTCGGTCGAGCAGGCTGTCCCCTTCCTCCTGCGTTTGTTTCAACTGGGTCAGGAAGTCGCGGAGCGTCTTCATCTTCTCCAGTTCGAGGATTTTTAGCTGGGCGATCTTGGTCGGGTCTTTGCCGTGATGAGACAGATCGTGATGGCCCTGGCTCACACCTGGAATCGGCGGCACACCGCTAGTCCCAATCAGTTGCAGCGTGACCAGCCGGCTGGAGTCGGTTTGCAGTGCGAGGTGAATCAGGTCGAACCACAGCCGAGTCTTGCCGATTAGGTCGGTGCTGTTTTGGATGTTCTGAGGCGGTTTCGCTTCGACCTTGGGCTTGGGCTTCTTGGCCCAAGCCGCTGCCTGAGTCAACCGAACTTCCAACTCGCGGACGCTCGAAAAATACTCGTCGAGCTTTTCGCGATCGCCGACTCCGACGTTCGTTTGCAGCCGCTTCGCCTGATCGCGCACCGCGTCGAGCACGCTCTGACCATCTTCCAATCGCCGAGCCTGAGCCTGGACCTCGTCCGGCCGCCCCTCCAGAAACAGTTTGGCGAACACGCTGGAGGGCCAACTTTCCGTCGGCACCGACGCTCCGCTGCGCGTCCACGACAAACCAAACCCCTCGCACGACAGCGGCAGGGCGGCGAATCGCGTCTCACCGTGCAGATGCTCGGCCGCGAACTGATCCAGCGAAATGCTGTTGCGAAATCCGGCCCGTTGCTCCGGGTGCGGAGCGGCGGTCAGAAAGCTGTAGTTGGAATCGTGGCTGGGGCCGACGTCCGGGTGCGACAGCCCGGAGATCACCGTGAAGTCGTCGCGAAAATCCTTGAGGACTTCCAAGTACGGAGACAGCTGATAGTCCCGGCCCGCCTTCTCAGGAAAGAAATTAGCCGGATGCACACCGAGCGGCGTGTTGATGCAGACCATGCGTCGCTTGACCGCAGGCGCAGCGGCAGCGCGCCGCGTCATGACATCCAGCAGAGGCAGCGCCATCGCGACACCCGCGCCACGAAGGAAGGTTCGGCGACCAAGCTTCATGGCGGGTTCCTTGTTCTAACCGTCTTGGTTTGCGATCAAAGCGAAACCTGACGGTACTCAATGGGGAGTGCGAAAAATGACGGAGCGTCGTGAGGTATTGCGAGCTGTCAGCATCGAGCGGATTCTCACCGACCACAATTAACTTTCATCCGCAATACCCTTGGGTGAATGCGCGTATTCAAGCCGTTGGCCAATCGCATCACGAATGCCCGCCTGCGATGAATGGCACGTTTTGATTTCATTGAACCAGAAATCGTTCGTGTGCTTGAACACAACGTCCATGCACGCACGCGTCAGTATTTGGTGTCATTACTCAGATGATCTGCTGGATCGGCGCGATGTGTTCCACTCCAACGAGCTTCTGATCCAAGCCGCCGTGGAAGTACGAAAGCTTGTTCGGGTCGAAGCCCAACTGGTGCAGGATCGTCGCGTGCAGGTACTTGACGTGGAACGGTGAATCGACCGCTGCGGCACCGAGTTCATCTGTCGTGCCGACCTTCTGGCCTCCCTTGATCCCACCGCCGGCCATCCACATTGTGAAGCCGTAGGCGTTGTGGTCGCGACCCGTTCCGGCGGCGTACTCGGCGGTCGGCTGTCGCCCGAACTCGCCACCCCACACGACGAGCGTCTCGTCCAAGAGGTTGCGTTGCTTGAGGTCTTTCAGCAGCGCGGCGACCGGCTGGTCGGTGTTGCCCGCGTGGAAATTGTGGTTCTTTTCGAGGTCGCCATGCGCGTCCCAGTTTGAGTCATTGTGGTTGCCCCCCGAGTAGAGCTGAATGAATCGGACTCCACGTTCGACGAGCCGTCTTGCCAGTAGACACCGTTTGCCGAAGTCAGCCGTGCGCGGTTGATCGACGCCGTACATCTTCTGTGTTGCTTCGGTCTCTTGCGTGAGATCGACCGCTTCGGGAGCGTGCTGCTGCATCTTGAACGCCAGCTCGTAGCTGTTGATGCGCGCGGCCAGCTCCGAGTTGTCCGAGCGCGAGGCCGCGTGGATCGAGTTCACGTCGCCGAGGGCATCGAGCAACTCACGCTGCATCGCGCGGGTCGTTCCTTCGCGGTTGGCGAGGTCGATGATCGATGCTCCCTTCGAGCGAAAGATGGTTCCCTGATAGGTCGCGGGCATGTAGCCGCTCGACCAGTTCTTGGCTCCGCTGATCGGCCCGCCGGTCGGATCGAGCATCACGACGAAACCGGGCAGGTTCTCGTTGACGCTCCCGAGTCCGTAGTTGACCCACGAGCCGAGGCACGGGCTGCCCGACTGCACTTTGCCGCTGTTCATCATCAGCATGGCCGAGCCGTGAATGGGCGAGTCGGCCGTCATCGACTGGAGGAACGCGATGTCATCGACGCACGTGGCCACGTTGGGAAAGAGGTCGCTCACCCAATGACCGCACTCGCCGTACTGCTTGAAATTCCAACGCGGCTCGACGATGCGGCCTTCGTTCTTGTGACCGCCGCGACCAAACGTTTTGACGGTGATCGTCTGGTTGTCTCGCCCCTTCATCGCGGGCTTGTAGTCAAACGTGTCGATGTGGCTCGGCCCACCGTACATGAACAAGAAGATCACACTTTTCGCCTTCGGCGCGAAGTGCGGCAACTTCGGAGCGAGCGGGTTCTGATGCCCCATCGCTTCAGCACCCAATAATTGCGACGAGCCGCTTCCTGCCCCAAAGAACCCGTCCCCTTGCAGCATCCCGGCCAATGCAGTCCCGGCAAACCCGCCGCCCGCCTGCCACAGAAACTCACGCCGTGTACGGCCACAGAAATTGGAGGTTGTCATGTTGAAATCCTCGTCGTTGGGATGTGAATCGGTAACTTCAGTGATTGAAATTGATCATGGCTTCTTCGTGTTGCCAATTGCGTCTGCTGGCAATCGTGGTGGTGGCACAAGAACTTTCTTCCAGCGATCAGGGAGTCCGGTCCACGCTGCTAGGTACGTCGCTTCGAGTGGGACGTTGATGTAGTGCTCTTGGTCGAGGAACAGCGGAACATCCACCAGCGTCTCGCCGGCGGCTGTCGGTTGGAGATGGGCAACGGGGGAGGGACTTGCACGGTAGCTGACCAGCGTGAGCGGTTCTTCCTCGGTCATGGGGGGATCGGCTTTGCCCCAGAGTTTGGCGTGCAGGCCCTGTGGATCGTTGGGGCCGGGTGGGAAGAGGTCGATCAGGATGACGTGGCAACCCTGCGCGAGGGCATTGGCCAGCTTGTCGATCAACTGGCGAACGGCCACGCTCGAATGCTTGTTGCCGGGCGAGACGATCTCGATGAACGCGACGACTCGGTCGCCGGTCGAATGGTAGATGGCGACGCGATCTGCCTTTGAGGCATAGATCGCCTCTTCGGCTTCGAGCGTGTAGCGGAGCTTGGGCGGATGCTCGGCAATGGCCGAAACGACAGCAGTTCCGCCTCCGCCAAATCCGAAGGAAGGTTCGTCACCGTAACCGTTGGAATAGTCATCGGCTTCGTCTTCGACCTCTTCCAACATCAGCACGTCGGGATGAGGCCCGCCCGCGACCTGATCGGCCATCGCGTAGTAGCCATCGGGCAGCAGGCCACCGTTCAGAGCGTTGCGCATCTCGGTGATCCATGCTTGATGAAAGTCATGGAACGTCCCCGCTGTGACGCGACGCCAGTCATGAATCGGCATGATGATTCTCCGCTGGAGGGGGCGACGTAGGGTAAGCGTCTTGCTTGCCCTAGCTTTGTATTTCGAGACGGGCAAGCGAGACGCTTACCCTAGAGTCAGTCCAAGTACACGAATTCGTTCAGGTTGAGCACCATCAGGCAGAACTGGTTCAGGGCTTGATCGGCTGTTTGGCTGTGTTTCTGTTGGAGAGCGTCGATCAGTTTGAGACCACGTTCGATGAGGGGCTTGTCCGGTGCGTGTCCCAGCGCGAGGCGGTAGGCAAGCGTGACTTGGGCCTCCACTTTTGTTGGTCCTTCGAGTCTGTTGCCCACTTCTTTTCGAAGGCGATTGGCGAACTCGGCCGCTTGGTCGTTGAGGAACTTTCCATTCAGCATCCCGAGCGCTTGCGTCGGCTGAGTCGTCGCGAAGCGGGCCGCGCAGGTGGTGTCGGAGTCGGCGACATCGAAGTCGGACAGGATCGGCAGGACGAGCGAACGCTTCACATGGACGTAAACGCTGCGCCGCGTTTGCTCTTCCTTGGGTGACGTATGCCAGCCGCTGCCGGGATTCGATTGACCCGCTTTCACTTCGTCACTGATCTCGGGAAAGATGCCTGGGCCGTACATTTTCGGGTTGAGTTGCCCGCTTGTCGCGAGGATCGTATCGCGCAACTCTTCCGCCCCGAGCCGACGCAGGTCGAATCGCCAGAAGAGTTGGTTGAGCGGATCTTTCGCCAACGCGACTTCGTTTCCTCGCGATGACATCCGGTACGTGTTCGACATCACGATCAGTTTGTGCATCGGCTTCATCCGCCAGCCATCCGCGCTGAACTTCGCGGCCAGCCAATCGAGCAACTCGGGATGGGTGGGCGAATCACCGAGGAGGCCGACGTTGTTGGGCGACCGCACGATGCCTCGGCCGAAGTGGTGCTGCCAGAGACGGTTCATCATGACGCGTGCGGTGAGGCGGTTGTCGGGGGAGGCGATCCAGTTGGCGAGTGCCAGCCGTCGGCCCGAGGTCTTCGCACCGGCAGCGGGTGGCGGGATGAGCGGCACGCCGCCGCCGATGACCGACTGAAATGCGGGGACAACTTTGTCGCCCGGCGATTGCGGGTTGCCTCGTTTGAGGAGAAATGTCTCGGGCGGGTTCGGCCCCACTTCGGTGACGCACAGCGCGTAGTCGGCTTCGATTTTGGTTCGCTTCAATTGTTCAAGCTGCTTCGTTGCCGCTTGATATTCCTCGAACCTCGGCTGACCCAGCACACTCGGCCCGCGCTGCTTGATGAGCTGGTTGAAGTCGCGCTTCTTGCCGCGACGGTTGCCGATCGGTTCACCATCCTCGGTCGTGGCCGACAGGTATCGCTGCTCGAAGCCAGGGCCATACCACTTCACCACGATCCCTTTCGCGCCGGTCGGGCCTTGGAAGTAGTCGAGCCGAATCGGGACACGGCCTTGCTTGAGCGTCGCCTTCGCCACCTTCGGGCTGCCAGTCCCGTGAATGCCGTCGTGTTCGACGACCATTTTGCCATCGACCGTCAGCCGCGAACCGTCGTCCGAGTCGAGTTCAAATCCATACGTCCCGTCTGCCGGAACCTTTAGCGTCCCGGTGAAGACAAAGCCGAACGAGAACTCGCGCGTGGCGGACGAGATGTCGAAGAAGCCTTCCAACTTGCCGACCGATTCGGCTTTCAGCTCGTCGAACGTGGGAATCTTCTCCCACGTGTCGCGATAGAAGCGGTACTCGAGGTCGTCCAGATCGGGGTTGTCGGCCTGTTGCTCGGTCTTGGAGACGCGGTCGCGGAACTCCTTCTCGATCGCCGTGACGGAAGCTTGCGTTGAGTTCAACTTCTCTTGGTGTTCCTTTTGTTTCGACTCGAACTCAGCCCGCGCGGCATCGTTCTCGAAGACCGCTCGCTCGACTTGCGGGTTCGGATTGCCGTTCGGCGTGACCCCTTGGAAGAAGGCCAGCAGCGCGTAGTAGTCGCGCTGCGGGATCGGGTCGATTTTGTGATCGTGGCAGCGGGCGCAGTTCACGGTCAGCCCGAGAAATGCCTGGCTGGTGGTCGTGATGATGTCGTCGAAACCTTCGTACAGGGCGAGCAACCGGTCGGCTGGCTCATCGTCCCACAGACCGAGCCGGTAGAAGCCGGTGGCGATGATCGAGTCACTCGTCACGGTTGGCAGTTCGTCACCAGCGAGTTGCTCGCGGATAAACTGATCGTACGGCTTGTCGTTGTTGAACGAGCGGATTACGTAGTCGCGGTAACGCCACGCATTGGGCTTCGGCCCGTCACGTTCAAAGCTGTTGGTGTCGGCGTAGCGGACGACATCGAGCCAGTGTCGCGCCCATTTCTCACCGTAATGCTGCGATTGAAGGAGCCGGTCCACAACTTTTTCGTAGGCGTTGGACGCGTCATCTTTGAGAAAGCTCTCGACTTCAGCTGGCGTCGGCGGGAGGCCGGTCAGATCGAAAGTGATCCGCCGCAGCAACGCGGTCTTGTCGGCAGGGGGGGCTGGAGCAAACCCCTTCTGTTCGAGCTTGCTCAGGATGAACAAGTCGATCGGATTGGCAACCCACTTCACGTCCTTCACGGCCGGCGGCTGTTGAGGGACCGGCGCGACGAAGGCCCAGTGTTCCTTCCACTCCGCCCCTTCGTCGATCCACCGACGAAGAAGAGCGACTTGCGAGTCGGTCAACGGTGCCCCCTCGGGCGGCATCTGAACGCCCTCGTCGCGCGAGGTGACTCGCTTCAACAATTCACTCTTCGCCGCATCCTTCGCGGTGATCGCGTGCGTTCCCGATTCGAGCTTCGCAAACGCCGCCTCTTTGCTGTTGAGCCGCAAGCCACCCTCAGCCTTATCCGGCCCGTGGCAGGCGTAACACCGCTTGGCCAAGATCGGCTGAATCTGGCGACTGAAGTCGATCGGCTCGGCGGTTGTCTGCGCTGAGACGCCTCGAGGGAGAAGCAGGCTGGCGACCATCAGGAAAATGTAAGCACGCATCATTTCGGCGGTCTCGGTTCGTGGCTGTCTGTTGAGTGTCGCGTAGGATGGACGCCTCGTCCGTCCGCACTGGCATTGAAGGGCCGGACGGACGAGGCGTCCATCCTACGTTGAGTCTATCCGAACGGTCTTTCAACTCCATGAGCCGCCCCGGCCAACGGCTCTCGGAAACCGATATCCGTCTGGCAGGGGCGGTCGTGGCGATGATACGTGCGGATGAGGACGATTCGCGAGCATAGTTAAAGCACGCGGCAGTTTGTTGGGCCCTCGCGCCGCATCGCATCCGACACGTCGCGGCCGCTCACGTGCCGGCTCCGTTTAAGATCGTGCGGACGACGCTGGGTAGTCGCTATTTTCTGGCCTGCTTCGGGAACTCAGCCCGTTCTACTTCGTTGCGGCTTCACGAAGCAGACTGAGCGCCGCTTCGACGAGCATCTCACCGCCACCGGGGAGCAGGTTGGAGTTTGTCACTTCGTAGCTGCCGCCCGCGTAGGCCGCGCGGTGCGGAACGTAGATCGATTCGACGTGGTTCGAGAGTTCGATGACTAGCGTCGTGCGGAACGGTGAGCCTTGTTTGATGGCGAGGCCCAGTTCGACGAAGACCTCGCCGGGGAGGCAGACGATCGCGACATCGCTGCCGAGCGTCATGACGGTGAGATCGACCGGCAGTGTCTCGCCCACACCCACCAGCGAACGGCTGAGTCCCCAAGTGATGTGATCGATCGTGTTGGCGTGTGGCTCACGGTGGCGGAGTTGATCGAGGACAAGTTTCTTGTACGCGATGACGTGTTCAAGGAACTCGACCGGCTGCTTCTTGCTGGCTTTGTCGAGAATCTGGATCGAGTGTGCGACTTCCTCCTTCGTTGCGTCTTGCAGTGGCAGCCGAATGGTTCGCGATTTCACGACGAGGTCCGTCCGTTCGAGTCGCTTCAATTGGCCGAGCTGTTTTTGAATTGATTCGCCGATGGAGTTGCCGATGAAATCAACTTTGTTCCGATCCTTGCTGCGTGGGTTGGCGTGATTGATGTCACCGCAGCAGCCGGTCCCGAAGATCGAGATCACATCGGAACCGGCTGCCTTGCGCAGCGTCTGCTCGATGAAGTACGGGTAGTCGGCGCTCCATTTCATCCCGCCGACGGTGTCGAGATGCAGCGCGAAGTTGCTGAGGATTCCGAGCGACTTCCCAGCCTGATCGCGAATGCTAAGCAGGGCGATCTCGGGATCGATCGGTCCCGCCGCGCGAACGACTTCCGGGTTGTCGTGGCTCTGCCACGTCTTCACGCTGCCGTCGCGCATCACCGAACGGCGGTTGAATGACACGGGAATCGTCTGCGTCGCCGAACCATGTTCCAACACGACCGGCTTGGCCGCGGCATGTGCTTTCACGATGGCCTCGACCGGCCCGCTGATGAGCTTCTCGATGTACGCCGCTCGCAATGGCTGCTGGTTGTCGTTGCCGAGCTTGAGGTACAGCTCCTTCATGTAGTCGGGAGCCGTGTGCGAATGCGTAGCCGTGATCACGATGTTCGAGACGGGGATGCCAGTCTTCTCCGACGCCCGCTGCCGCACCGCGTTTGAAAGATCGGTCGCGATGCCGATCAGATCGCACACGACGAGCGCGGCAGCGGTCTCACTCGCGGTGTCTTTGTTCGGGCTGGCGTCTCGAAACACGACGGCCTTCGCCTTGAGCGAATCAATCGAGCCATCGGCCAAACGCTCGTGGTAATAGCCCGCCATCGGGAACCCGACCGGCGGCGTAATGTCCACCTCCGCGACGCCGACACGCAACGAGTCCGCAGCACGCACCGTCGCGATGAAGCTGAGATTCAGCGAGCAAACGGTAACAACAGCGATGAGCAAAGGTCTGATTTTCATGAGTCCCTCTCTTGGGGGGTGATGAGCGGCTGGTCGTGGCCTCTTCATTCGCGCGGCCCTGCTCTTGGCCTGCAGACGGCCGCGCGAATGGAGGGGAACGCGAATGAAGTGGGCGACCGCTGAGTTTGTGATGGCCCGTTGTGTCGCAGCCGTCGCCCAGAATCAAGTGGGCGGGGAGGTCATCGTCTTTTCAACGTGGGTGGGACCAGCTCGCTTCGAGCGCCGGCCCACCATCGGAAATCGTCGAGACATCATGGTGGGCCGGCGCGGCGAAGCGAGCGGGTGCCGCTCTACACCCATTAAGGCTGTGGCCTTGGTCGAGTGCCAGGCGCGGCCTCCTTCGCTAAAGTGCCGCATCGATTGAGATGGACTAACTTGGGAACCGACCGGAAGCTTTCACCATGAAGCGATTGAGTGCGTTGACCGCCGTCGTTTGTTTGTTGTGCGGCTCATTTTTTGGGGGACAGGCTCCCGCAGCGGAATCGAAGCCACGTGAGTCGCGGCCCAAAGCGAAGGCCAAGGCGAAGGCGAAGGCGAAGGTTGATCGCCCGACGGTGGTCGGCCCGTCAATCAAAGGGAACAAGGCCACGCCGATTGACCGCATTAAGGTCGTGAAAGACTTTCAGGTCGAGCTGCTCTACTCGGTCCCCGGAGTCGATCAAGGTTCGTGGGTGAATCTGTGCGTGGACAACAAGCAACGGGTCATCGTCAGCGATCAGTACGGCGGCCTCTATCGGTTCGCCGCACCGCTGCCGGGACAGTCGCTCGATCCGCGCAGTATTGAAAAGGTTCCTGCCAACATCCGCGCGGTGAACGGCATGGTCTGGGCGTTCGATGCGCTGTATGTCGGCGTCAACGACTATGAGAAAACGATTCCCAGCGGCCTCTATCGTCTGACCGACAGCGACGGAGACGACAAACTCGACAAGGTCGAATTACTGCGTGAGATCACGGCGAGCGGTGATCACGGCGTGCATGCCGTTTTGGCGACTCCCGATGGCAAGGCACTGTTTCTGGTGTGTGGCAATGGAGCGAGGCCGACGACGCTAGCTCCGACATCTCCTGTCCCCGCGATCTGGGGCGAAGACCATTTGCTGCCGCGGATGCCCGACGGTCGCGGCTTCATGAAGGACGTGATGGGACCGGGCGGCATCATTTATCGAGTCACTCCCGACGGCCAGACGTTTGAGGCGGTCGCGTCCGGCTTTCGCAACGTCTTCGACGCGGCGGTCAATCACGACGGAGAACTGTTCACTTACGACGCCGACATGGAGTACGACTTCAACACGAGCTGGTATCGCCCGACGCGCATCAATCACGTCGTCAGCGGGGCCGAGTTTGGTTGGCGGAACGGAGCGGGCAAGCGGCCCGAGTTCTATCCCGACAATCTCCCGGCAACGCTTAACATCGGACCTGGCTCGCCAACAGGCATGACCTTCGGCTACGGAGCCAAGTTCCCCGCGAAGTACCAACAGGCACTGTTTGCACTCGACTGGAGCTGGGGCAAGCTTTACGCGGTCCATCTGCAACCGAACGGTTCGACGTACACCGCGACGAAGGAAGAGTTCGTGACGGGCGCTCCGCTACCGATCACGGACGCGATCATTCATCCAACTGACGGCGCGATGTACTTCACGATCGGCGGTCGTCGCGTCCAGTCGGGGCTGTATCGCGTGACGTATGTGGGATCGGAATCGACCGCTGCTGTAGGACGGGCACTCTTGCCCGTCGAGAAGTCGGGCGAGAAGACAGAAGACCGGACGGGCAAGAGTGCCCCTCCTACGACGGAGTTTCTCGCGACCGAGGCCCGTGCGACGCGGCACATGCTGGAAGCGTTTCATCAGACGCAAGATCCCCTGGCGGTCGGTGTCGCATGGTCGTACTTGGCGAACGGCGACCGCTTCAGTCGTTGGGCCGCGCGAACGGCCATCGAGCATCAACCGGTCGCGAGTTGGGCCGACAAGGCGCTCACGGAACCCGATGCGGCGAAGCAGGTCGAAACGCTGCTGGCACTCGCGCGGGTGACCGGCGTATGTCCGCAGCATCGCACGAAAGAGACTCCGCCTGTCGATGAAGTGTTGCGAGCGAAGTTGCTCGACGCGCTGCTCAATGTCGATTGGAACAAGCTCGATCATGAGCAACGCCTGACTCTCGTCCGCACGATCGAGATCACGTTGAACCGCTTCGGACGCCCCGATGACGAACGTGTTGCGAAGCTGATCGCGAAGCTCGACCCGGTCTTCCCGGCGGCGACGCGAGAACTGAATTGGCTGCTGTGCGAGACGCTGGTCTATCTCCAGTCACCGACCGCCGCCGCGAAGGGGATCGCACTTATTGCGAACGCCCCGACTCAAGAGGAACAGATCGAGTACGCGCGGTCTTTAAGGATGCTGAAGGCCGGTTGGACGATCGAACTACGAACCGCCTTCTTCGAGTGGTTCCTTACGGCGGCCAGCTTTCGAGGCGGTGCGAGCTTCGAAAAATTTATCGAGTTCATTCGCACAGATGCCGTCGCGACTTTGACCGAAGCCGAGACGACCTCGCTCGCTGAGTTGCTCGCCAAGAAGCCAGAAAAGAAGTCGGCGATCGAAAACCTCGGCGCGATCTTCGCCGGGCGGAAGCCGACCGAGTGGAAGCTCGACGAACTTTCGACCGCAGCGCAAACGGGACTCAAAGCACGCAACTTTGAGAACGGTCGCAAGATGTTCGCCGCCACCGCGTGCTTCACCTGCCATCGCTTCGGCAACGAAGGGGGCATGACCGGCCCGGACCTCACCGCCGCCGGTCGCCGCTATTCGCCGCATGACTTGCTCGATCAAGTCCTCAACCCGAGCAAGGTCATCAACGAGCAATTTTCTGCGGTCACGATCGTCACCGACGCGGGCAAGGTCCACACGGGAGTCGTGGTGAACTTGGGCGGCGACACGCTGACACTCAACACGGACCTGACCGATCCCAATCTGCGAGTAACCATCGACCGCAAACAGATCGAGGAAATGGAGCCATCCAAGACCTCGCCCATGCCCGTGAACCTGCTGAACCTGTTGACGAAGGACGAAGTCCTCGACCTGCTGGCATATGTGTTAAGCGGCGGAGATTCCGCACATGTGTTGTTCAAACAATAATACGAGCGGCATGAATTCTCTGACCCAAAGTAGAGCGGTCACTCCGTGGCTCGAAGATTCCGGTCACGGAGTGACCGCTCTACTCACTTTTGCCGATCGCCTAACCACACTGCGTGAGGTATTCCTCCATGACGAGACAGTTCTTATTCGTGACGACCATCGCGTTGGTTGCTGCGGGGCACGCATTCGCGGCGGAAACGCGTCAAAACGCGAGCGATGACAAGCCGAGTCGTCCGAACGTGCTGTTCATCGCCATCGACGACCAGAACGACTGGATTGGTGCGCTCGGAGGACATCCGCTGGCGAAGACGCCGCACATCGATCGACTCGCGCAACGTGGGACGGTGTTCCTCAACGCACATTGCCAGGCACCGCTGTGTAACCCGTCGCGGACCAGTCTGTTGTTGAGTCTGAGGCCGACGACGACCGGCATCTACGGGCTGTCGCCGTGGTTCCGCACGCTTGACGATTGGAAGGATCGCGTTGCTCTGCCGCAGCATTTCAAAGCTCACGGCTACCGAACACTCACGTCGGGCAAGATCTATCACGGAGGTGCCGGTAGTCCGAAGCAACGTGCGGAGGAGTTCGATGTCTGGGGACCGAGTGGAGGCATTGGGGTCAAGCCGGAGAAGAAGCTCATCGGGCCAACGCCGATGGGAAACAATCCGCTGATGGATTGGGGCGTTTTTCCACACAAAGACGAAGACAAGGGGGATTATCAGATCGCAAGTTGGGCGATCGAGCAGCTCAAGTCCGCACCGAAGGACCAGCCGTTTTTTCTGGCGACGGGTTTCTTTCTGCCTCACGTCCCCTGCTACGCCACGCAGAAATGGTTCGATCTTTATCCAGACAACGACAGCGTGTTGCCCTTGGTGAAAGAGAATGACCGCGACGACACGCCGCGCTTCTCGTGGTACCTGCACTGGAATCTGCCCGAACCCCGATTGAAGTGGGTTCGTGAGAACAATCAATGGCGGAACCTGGTCCGGTCCTACCTCGCCTGCACCAGTTTTGTGGATGAGCAGGTCGGTCGCGTCCTCGCCGCGCTCGAGGAAGCGGGGCTGTCCGACAACACGGTCGTCGTGCTGTGGGGCGATCACGGCTGGCACCTGGGTGAGAAAGGGATCACCGGAAAAAACACGCTGTGGGACCGAGGAACGCGCGTGCCGCTGATCTTCGCCGGGCCGGGTGTGTCGCGTGGCGGACGCTGCACGCAACCGGCTGAGTTGCTCGACATTTACCCGACACTCATCGATCTGTGTCGGCTCACGAGTCGCTCTGACCTTGAAGGGATCAGCTTGGCTCCGCAACTTCACGCGGCGAGTACGCAGCGTGAACGGCCCGCGATCACGTCACACAACCAGGGCAACCACGGCATTCGCAGTGAGCGTTGGCGTTACATCCGCTATGCCGATGACAGTGAAGAACTCTACGACCTGCAAGCCGATCCGCGCGAATGGACGAACCTCGTCGCGAAGCCCGAACACGCCGCTGTCATCGCCGAACATCGACGCTGGTTGCCGAAGATTGATGTCCCTCCCGCCGCGAACAGTGCCCATCGAGTCCTGACTTACGACAAGCAGAGCGACGAAGCGGTCTGGGAAGGAAAGGTCGTTCGCCGCAGCAATCCGATTCCGGAGTGATCGGGATGATCCGCCGAATACCATCGCCTTGTTGGGGCCGCGAAAGCCTTAGGCTGGGACCAGCGGCGCTTCGCCGGCCCACCATGATTTCTCGACGTTTTAGGATGGTGGGCCGGCGCTCGAAGCGAGCTGTCCCACCCTACGCTGAAAAGGTGAAGAGTCTGCGTTTCAGGGAGTCGCTGTTGCGGGGTCTGCGGGCCTAAACTATAAGCCCACCTCGTTAAAACTCCTTCCAATTGAAAGTTGGCAAGCTCGTCAAACCGGCACGGGAGATACCCCATTGGACTTGGGTGAACTGGTCAGTGTGATGCGGATCGTGGAGCTGACGGCGAAGTCTCGCGCGGCGGCGATTCGATCGCTGGTCCAGGCGGCCAATTGGGAAGACGATGGGATCGCTCCCGACAAAGTCTTGGAGGCGATTGAAGAGCGGGAAGCGGCGGCTCAAACGCTCGTGGCGAGTGACTTCGCCCTGCCTCACGCTTTCATTGATTGGGAAGGTGACTTCCGCGTCGTGATGGGCCGCAGCCGTTCGGGAGTGGATTACGGCGTTCCCACCGGCCAGAGCGTGCAGCTCATCGTGTTGCTCGTCATCGGTCGCAAGCTCCAGCAGACGCACGTCGAAGTGCTGGCCGCGCTGGCCGAGTTGCTCAAGCTGCCCGAATTCCGTCAGTCGCTGATCGACGCCAAAGACACCAAGACCATCGACACGTTGCTGCTCGCGAAGGCGGGGTTGCAACCGGATCAACGGCCGACGCGCGCGGCAGGCATTCCGCGACTGACGCAGACGCTGGTCAAACAGGCAATGTTGCTGGTTGAGTCCGTCGGAGCGCAGGCCTTGCTGTTGGCCGTCGATCGGTTGGAAAGCGTGCCATGGGAATCCCTTTCCAACTGGAAGGGTCGGCTACTGCTGGTCACGACCGAACACAACGATGAGTTCGAGATCAAACGCGAAGACACGCACGTCTTCGATGGACTACACGCCACACTGTCTCGCATGGACCGCTCGAACCTCGGCCTGCTCTTGGCCGCGTCCCAGGGATTGCTCAACGAGAAGCACAGCGTGGTCTGCGTGACCGGTCCTGATGGCCGACGGCTCGACAGCATCACGATCACGAAACCCGAAGTTCATTTCCGAGCGATGCTCTCGGAAAAGAACCGTCGCGGTTTGGACATCGTCCGTCCGGCGGTCGTGCTGCGAATTCTGTCTTTGGCCGTCGAGATCGCCGCCGAAGGGCGCGAGGCTCATCCGGTCGGGACGATGTTCGTCGTGGGAGACGCTCGCAACGTGCAGCGTCACGCTCAACAGTTAGTTCTCAATCCGTTCCACGGCTACTCGAAGAATCTTCGCAATGTTCTCGATCCAAGCTTGGCCGAGACGATGAAAGAGTTCGCGCTGATCGACGGCGCGTTCATCGTGCAGGGTGACGGAACGGTGATGAGTGCCGGAACGTACTTGATGCCCAAGTCGGCTCCCCCCGGATTGCCATCGGGGTTGGGCGCGCGGCATCAAACGGCCGCCGCGATCACGGCTCATACGCTGGCGATGGCCATCACGGTCAGCCAATCGACGGGAACTGTCACCGTGTTCCGCAACGGATCGATCGTCTTCACGCTGGAACGCGCTGCCGCAACTAAGTGGTAAGGTGATCGGCAGGAAATTGTTTCCCCGTAGGATGGACGCCCCGTCCGTCCGGTTCTGCTCGCGTCGTGTCTCACTCAGATGGGACTTAAACTTCGAGCGACTGAAAATGACGCTCGGTCGTTTATACCTCACGCGGTACACGCTGACACTAACCCGAGGCGTAAGCGAGGCTGCAACACACGTCCTCGCTTACGCCTCAGGTTAGTGTGAAATGTGCCATGCTCACCCGCAGGGCGAACGCACCAAAACTCCGGTAGAAAACTGTTGAAAACAAAGCTTGTTTGCGCGACTTTGAGTGAACGGGCTACATAAGGGCTGCTTCAGAAAGCGCGTTGCCAAAGGGCTTTCAGCCCTGAGTTACCGAGAAAACATGATGATTGGGGTGCATTCGCCCTGCCGTTACCGGAAAGATCGTCGAGGCTCGACACCACACAATCGGGTCGCCAAGTATCGCCGAAAGAACCGATTTAGCTCGCTGCGGAAGAGGGAACTCCAAACACGCCCGCACCTCCTCCTTCTCCGCCAGCAATCACATGTCGTTCAACAATGCCGCCCGAAGCGGTCCGTGCGAATCCGTTATAGAGCCGATAGCTGTGCGCGAGTTGTTGAGTCGCATCGGATGGGCAGACATAGAATGGCAACCGCATCGTGAACGCCCGTTGCTGAGCCGGTGAGACCAAGGCCGCACCCAGCGTTGTCTGGCCGACACCCCGTGTTTCGTACAACGGTTGCTGACCGAGATAGGGAAGCAGCATGGCCCCCCATCCCCAGCCCTGATTGAGCGTCGGATTGCTCGACGACCAGACGCAACCCGGTGGCAAGCTTGGTCGGTGTCGTGATAGTTGTGCAGTGCCAAGCCAAGCTGATGCCGATGGTTGTGGCATCGGACTTTCCTCGCCGACTCACGCACGTTTTGCACGACGGGAAGCAGCAACGCGATTAACAGCCCGATGATGCCGATCACGACCAAGACTTCGATCAACGTCATACCGCGGCGGTATTCGCGACCGACTCGTTGATAACGGCTGTTTGTTATTTGAACTTGGACCTCTATTGGATTCGCCGGCGAGCGGCCCTTGTCGCCGCATTGTCGGTGCGGCAAGAAGGCGCTCACCTCAAAACAACCAATGCCTGCGCGATTCCGGCAGAGTCGGCAGGCTAGCTCAAGCACAGTTTCGATCAGGTCATTTGAGCTGGTCGAGGGGGATTGACCACATCGAGAATCATCTCGTGACGGGCCGCCCTCTCGTAATGGATCGAGCCTGTTTTGTTGTTGTCGGCGGCGTTGGTTAGAGTGTCGCGACCTTCCACTCACCGGAGATTCTGATGCCCCGCTTTTGCCTCGCGCTCATCGCACTTTCGTTCGTGGCGACCTCCTTCGCCGAAGACCTCGACTACAGCGTGACCGATCCCGAGTTGAAGGTCGTGCGGCTCGACTCGTCGCCGGATGCGTCGTTTCTCTCGGTGAGGACCGACACCACCGGACGCATCTTTGTCGGCGGGCGGAAGACGCTGTACGTCTACGACCTCGATGAGGTGGGGAAGTACAAGCCGCGACATCTGCTGTGCGAGTTCCCCGATCACACGTGGGTCAACGACATTGAGATTCGCGGTGACGACCTCTACATCGTCACGGTCAGCGCGGTCTACCGACTGCCCGGCGCGCGAGTGAAACGCGACGGTGTCGCACCCGAGCGGCTGTTGTGGGGCGTGCCGAACGGCCACGTCCATCAGTGTTTTCACGCCTGTGCGTGGGGGCCGGAGGGAGACCTCTACGTCTCAATGGGCGATCCGCTGTGGTACTACGGCGACTTCAGCCGCCCCGATCATTGGGGGCATTGGACGATGTTCTTCAGAAGTAGCCCTGCTTCAGGTAGCCCTGTCGCTCTGCGACAGGAAGCGGGATCAAAGCCAGACGCCGATTCGCAATCGAAGCCTGAGTCACCCAAGGACGCCGTTCCCGCGACCGCGCCCCCTGTCGCGGAGCGACAGGGCTACCTTGAGAAGACCGTCCGCGTCGGCAACGCCGACTGGGCAGCGATGCCCTACAACGGCGTCGGAGCCGTGTTCCGCATTCGGCCGGATGGGACCAACCTGCGAAGTTTTTCTCGCGGATTGAGGAACCCGTGCGGACTTTGCTTCGACAAGAACTGGAACCTGTTCACCAACGACAACGATCACGAGGGCCTGCCGTCGCTGTACGCCCCCGGTCGGCTGCTGCATGTGACCGAGGGTTCGTACTTCAGTTGGCCTCGCGGCTGGCTGCAAAGCAAAACGCCCGACCGAGCCGACATCCTCCCTTCGGTGAACGAAGAGATGGGCCGCGCGGTCCCCGTGCTGCAAACGTACTACGCCGACGGCTATCTCCCCGCGAAGTACGAGAACTCGCTGATGGTCGCCCGCTGGTGCCGCCGCCAGGTCACGTACTTCCCGCTCGAAGCGAAGGGCAGCACCTTCACTGCCAAGGAGCATGTCTTGCTGGAGGGCCGCGATCAGGCCCGCCCGGTCGGCGTCTGCGTCGGTCGCGGCGGCCGAGTCTTCGTCACGATCTGCTACATGGCCCAGAACGAAGGCTCACCCACCTACCGCAGCGACCTCGCCGTCATCACGCGAAAAGACGATCCCGACACGATGCCGTTCGAGGGAGTCGATGTCACAGCGGCAGCGCCGGATGAACTTTGGAAGCAGCTCAAGACCAACAGTTGGTGGCAGCGATGCACAGCACAGCTAGAGATGCATCGTCGAGGAGCCACCTTCCATCAAGCGGCTTCGGAGAAATTAGCCGGCGTCTCACCTGAAGCAATCGAGCGTGCCCACCTCATCCCGTTGTCGTGGCAGCATGAGTTGTTGGAAGGCTATGAAGTAGCTCGAAAAAACATAGAAAACGGTGCCACAAACCTCGGCACTTTGAATGGAAAGCCGTGGTGCATTCCCCCCCTTGTAATGCAACAAACTGTGAAGGGAGATTTGTTTGGCGAAGAGTTGTTGTATCGCACGGGGTTCGCAGCGTCTGGAGTCTTTCCGCAGTCAACCCTCCGATATCTCGCGATAGCCGCTGGCATCCGCGACACTCTTTTCAATGGTGGTGATCGGAAGTCAACGATGCAGAATTCGGCGCAACTGAAAGTCTGGTCACAGCAACTACAAGACCCTTTGAGGCGGCAGATAGAGGCGATGGATGCTGCACAAAGCGATGAAGCCGATTTCATGGCAGCGCGTTGTCGGAGTGGTAGTCAGGGACACAGACTAATCGGCACACTTGCAGCAGGCTTCCGGCTCACGATGCCTGCCGTCGATGCCAAGCTGCCGGATGACGCGCCGTTGGCTCCGCAACAGAAGGAGGAGGCGAACATTATTTTGTTTGCGGACGAGAAGGAGCCGATTGACCTCCGCACGCTGGGGCGAGTCGGCAACTACACCGTGGCCGAACATTGGAAGGCCCTCAAGCACACCGACGAGCAGGAGCAGCTTTTTGCACTGCTCGTGGATCGGCTCGACGACACGGACGATAAGGTGCGGTTGCAGGCGGCGCA
>CAMAYU010000102.1 GCA_945862235.1 Schlesneria paludicola DSM 18645 | reverse complement strand
CCAGATCGGCCAGCGGAAGGAACTCCGCGAGAAGATCATCGCTCGGCGTGCGGGCGAGCTGATCGAAGGGGACACGCTGAAGTGGGACTCGACGGGAGCCGCTTCTAGGTCAGCGGCTGAAACCTCCTCAAAATCGAAGCCGACCAATCCAACCACGAAGCCAGTTGCCTCTGCCGAGTTGACGACTCAGATTCACTTCAGCGGCCCGAAAGGGATGGAAGTCTCAATCGGAGATAAGCCGGAGAAACTCATCGCTCCTGCCCGACACACCTTCCTCCGACACGCCAATGACCCGCAGCGCTACGACATCGCATTTACGAAGGCCTCGGATGATCCAGACCGTTGTTTTCTGGCTTTGCTCGACATCTTTCCGATCACTCCCGAGACCGAGGGGTTTCTGAGGCACAACGCAGTGCCAATCACCATCACTGAACAGGACGCTCATCACGCATCCGGTACATTGATGATCAAGGCGATCTACCTGCCTAAGCCGTCGAGCGTGCAGACGGCAATTCCCGAGATCAAATCGGTGGCATCGTGGAGCATCAGCGGCGATGTGATCGAAGCCGCGAACCAGTTCGGCACAATTCTCGCCGTCCTGCGCCTTTCGACGAATGTCGATCAGCTCGGGAAACTGGAGCCGAGAATGAGCGATGCGGCCATCACTCGTCCACAGTCTTCAACAGAGCGAAACGTGACACAGCAGGTGACGATTGATTTCCCGATGGCGAACTTCCCCGTCATTCCCGGCGACAGGATTGAAGTGCAGCATCTTCTTCATGCGGAAGAAGGATTCCACGGACCGGCGAAAATCCTTGCGAGTGGTCTGGAGGTCGTTGGCGTTGCTCGGAGTCTCAGCACGCCAACGCGCACGGGACTGACGCTCGCGACGACACCCGAAATGGCCGCGATGCTGGAACAATCGGCAACAACAGGGCTGCTGTTCTGCCACCCACTCGATCCCGTGGTGATGCTGCCCTGTGGCCGAGTTGTGCGTATTCCATTGGGCATACGGCAAGAGGGTCGTCTGACGGTCGGTGATGCCGTACAGGTCGATCGCATGTCGCTCGCCATCGGTGAAAGCAATCTTGCCGAGCCAAAGTTCACGGGGTTCGCCACCGGACTGTTGATTGGTTTCGAGCACGAAGACATCCCTGAGGGAACGACAGCGCCAACGAGCATCGTGAAACTGCTATTGCCGAAAGACTCCAACATCGACGCGCACGTCTTTCAGAACCGCGTGGATGAACTCATCAGGGACGGAACACTGTTCCGCGGCGAGATGCGGGAGCGAGGAGACACAACGCTGTTCCACACCGCCGTCACTGAGATCGAATGGCAGATCGAGTCGCTTGAGAAACGGATCGCTTACTATCAGGCACAGGTCATCGATAATGCCGCATCTGCCAAAGCTCAACTGAACCTCGGACTTCAACGAATCCGACTGGGACAACTCAAGGCTCAACGAGCACTCTACAAAACGTCCGCCGATGTCATGGCTCGCGTTCGACCGCTGAAATCAGAGGCCAATTCACCAACTCCCGGTGCCGCGATTCCCTCACCACCGATCTTTCGGTCGCTCGATGAATAGCTCGTCATTCTCAGAAACGACCGCGACCGGCAGCAGGTGATCAATGCGGCGCGGGGGGGGGCACGAGTCAGACGACAGCGGCAGACGCGGAACACGCCATGTCAACGCTCCTCGCCGCAGCCGAATTCGTGATGTCTTCGACCGAACGCAAGCCTCCGTGGTCCAAGAACTGATGCAGACGATGCGGAAGCTGGACCAATCGGGCAAGACACTGGCGATCGTCCGCGCGCTGCGCGATGGGCCACCGCGCTTGCGCCAATTCGCGATCAACTCAATCGGCCCGTTAAAGAACATCACGACCGACAAGGAGTTCCCAGCCTTGGCCGAACAAGTACTCTTCGTGGCTGTGGGAGAGGATCTGTGGCCGCGCGTCATCGCCTTGGGACCGCTCGGCGAGACGTCGGCCGTCACCAAACTCAACCGGGACGCAGTTTCAACTGAGGAACGTCGCGAGAGGGTTCGGCAACTCGCCGCCAACGTGCCGCACAATCGAGTCCACCTACTTGTCGTCACAGCCCTGAACGCCCAACAGGTTGATGTGGCGCTCGCCGCCGCTGAACAATTCGCGAGGCTACCCGCCGGAACAACGGACGCGAACGTGCGGGCTAAGTTGGTGGAAGTGTTGGCAAACGTGATCGAAGGCAAACTCGGCCACGTGGTGGCCTAGCGAGGCCAGCGGGCGCTGGCGCTCACTGCACAAAATCTCACTCAATACTCGGGGGGGGATTCCCCTTTCTAATTGAAGGGGCAGTTATCAGTAATCGGAGGTCACACGAACGCCCGGGCGCGAGTGACCTCCGATTACTGATAACTGCCCCTTGAGGACCGTGGTTCAAACGAACCGGGCCTCACAGACCCTGCTGCTTGCGACGAAGAATGCTGAAGAGATTGCGGTAGGGACGTGCGGATGTCTCTGTTGCGGCTGGGACCGATTCCATTTGCGAGTGAGTTTTGGTGACAGGGCGATCACAGGCGGCGGCGACAAACTCTGTGGCTGACGCTTCGTATGACACCATCGAGTCTGACGTGCTTTGTTTGGCGGTCAGCAAAGACCGAAGTTGGGCCACGGAGGAATGAGGTCGCGCTGGCAAGCCCATCGTGTGCTGAAGCTGTTGCACCAACTCGCAGACTTCCGCTCCCAAGACTTCTTCGAGCGTCTCGGCTTCCATCGAAGCTTTGTCATCGTCGTCGCGACTGGCGTGCGATGTGTCGTTATACGACTCGGCAACGGAGCCGTCTTGCAGCAGGTTCGAGTCCCACGCGGTCTCGTCCGCCACTTGAGGCAACCGTTCGTGCAGCCGGGCGCAGGCGGCTTGAAAGTCGTGGTCCGCTTCCGTGGCGTTGGAACCTTGATCGACTGGCTCTGTCATGACCGCTTCGACCACCGTGGCGTGAATCTCTTCACGAGCATGATCATCCTCGGCCGAGTCGGTCGTCGCACCGACTTCAACGGTGGTCAGATTTTGAATCGTCTCGAAGTGGGTGGTTGTGTCGCACGCTGTGCTTGCAGATTCTTTGAGCGCAGGAGCGACGCACTGAGACGCGAGGGCTGCGGCCTCCCGTTCCAGAGTGAGGACCGCCTCGACATCGACTGGCTCCAGTCCGGCATCAATCGCGGCGTAGCGATCGAGCACCAGTTCTTCGGTGAAGCCACTCTGCTTTGGAGGCCGAGCCGCCAAGATCGTGATCCCCGCAAGCGGATCAACGCACGCCGGCACCGCTGTTGTCAGCTCCGTCTCAACGTGATTCGTGGCGCGTGTTGTGAAAGCGTCACCGCTCGTTTCTTCCACTTCGTCACATAACAGTTCGTCACTGAAATGGTCCGCGTGGAATGTTTCATCGCCGGTACGGTCGTCGCCGGTCTCGTCGCCGGTCTCGAAGCCGGTCTCGAAGCCGGTGCCGATGGCGTTTACGGTGGTTTGGACGAGAGGCTGTTCTCGCCCGACGTAACTGGACTCCAGTCGCTGATCTGGCTGAGGAATGGAACGCGAGACGGCTCGTGGAAGATCGGCGCCGATCTCGATCGACTCGACGTTGTAGAGTCCTTCGTGCGCGGGGCGGTCTTCATACGAGAACTCGGTGAGCTGGGCATTGGACTCGATCGCCGCGATGTCGGCGTCTGATTCGACAGACACGCTGTTGCGACGCGCGGGATCGAACGTTGCCGTCTCATTCCAGTGGAGTGGCAACTGTCGGAGATCTTGCAACGCCTCGCGGATGATGGCGGGCGGAACCGGTTGCTGTTCGGCAACGTAAGCCAACAGCAGCGCATGATCACAGAGCTGATTGAGGCAGCGCGGCACACCATCGGCGGCCCGACTCACGAGATCGAGGGCTTCCGCAGAGAAGACTTCCTCGGTGCGCCCGCCCGCCCACGTGAGGCGATAGTCGATGTAGTCGAGCGACCCTGCGCGGTCCAATGTTTCGAGGCAAACATGGGCGCGAATCCGCTGATTGAGCGCTTCCATTCCCGGACGAGCCAGTGTCTCCTCCAACCCCAACTGCCCGACCAACACCAGACGCACGAGCGGCCGCCCCTGTTCGGCAAGGTCCGACAGAATCCGCAGTTCCTCCAGCAATTCCTCCGAAAGTTGATGAGCCTCATCGCAGATCAGAACGAGTGCTTCGCGCTGCGGGCGGAGGGCGCGAATCGCGGGCATCAGTTCGAGCCGCAGTTCCTGCTCGTCTTGTTGGCGGTACGCATGGCTCAGCTCACACAGGATCGTTTGCAGCAGCGCGCGGCGCGTCAGGAAGCTGGCGTGACGGAGCAGCACCGACTCAAACGAGCTACCGAGTTCACTGCGCAGTCGCTCGCACAGCAATGTCTTGCCGGTCCCTGCTGGAGCCGACACGATCGCGATCCCTTGCCCTTGTTCAATGCAGACCACGATCTCATCCAGAGCCGCCTGCATCGAACCCGACGCCAGAAAGCACTGCGGATCAGGTGTCGCTGCAAACGGACGCCGCTTCAGGCCGAAGAACGATTCATACATGAGACGACATCCCCATCAGTTCACAAATTGGGCAGCACGCTCACGAACACCGTACGCCCTGCCCTCTGCACTCGCATCGGCAATCGTTCACGGCGATGAGTTGTGCTCACCGAATGCCGAGTGAAAACCAGCTTTCGCTCCGCACGGACACCTGCTTGAGGAGACTGATCGAACTGGTGCGGTGAGAGACTTGAATACAACCGCTACGTCCGACAAAGCGCCCGCGACCGTCAACGATGCAGGGCGAGTTGGCTGACCTTGCCGGTCAGGCGAAACGTAGGGCGGACGCCTCATTCACCCAAACAGCCTGATGTACCTCGCGCGGTAGGTAATGAGACTTGCTTGGTGAGCCGAGTGGCGTCAGCCCTCGGACTCCGTAATGAAGAGTCCGGGGGCTGACGCCCAATGGCACTCACTTCGAGCGGCACGGCGTTAGCCGCCGGTGGATGGAGTTGTGTTTCCAAGCAAAGAACCGGCGGCTAGCGCCGTGCCGCTCACGGGGTGAATGACAAAGTGAGTGCCATTGGGCTGACGCCCCCGGCTCACCAAGACCGACTTTGCAGATATCTCACGATGGACCGCACGAGGTCTATTTGGCGATTTCTCTCGTCGTGTCAGCGATTCCAGTCGCTCTGGTAGTGTTTCCTGTCTCTCGGTAAGCGAGTCCTGTCTCTCGGTAAGCGAGTCCTGTCTCTCGGTCAGCGCTTCGTGTCTATCGGTAAGCGATTCCTGTCTCTCGGTCAGCGATTCCTGCGGAGAGAATCGTCTCCCGGCCGACAAGAATCGTCTCCCGGCCGACAAGAATCGTTGTTTGTCTCACCCGTTCGTTTCGCTGCGAGCGACCGCCTCGAAGTCGCTCAGCTTTTGGAGCAACTCGTCACGAATCGCCGTCAGGCGGGTGCCGTCCTGGATCTTGCGGCCCGCGTTGTCGGTCACGAAGAAGATGTCGAGAACCTGATCGAAGTGGGTCGCGATCTTGGCCTGCACGACGCTCAGTTCAAGTTCATAGACCGCGCGCGTCATTGCGTAGAGCAAGCCCGGTCGGTCGTGGGCGAAGACATCGAGGACCGTGTATCGGTCGGACGATTCATTGTCGATGACGACTCGCAGCGGCAGGTCTGAGACTGGTCCCGACGTGGCCTTCACCGCGAAACGGCCCCGCGATTTGAGCAGTGTCTCGACATCGGTCTCGCCACGCAGCACGCGGCGGATCACCGTCGCCACTTCTTCGATTCGAAAGTCGGGAATCGCTCCGGCGTGATCGTCATCGCGCACCCGCCACGCATCGACGATGACTCCGTCCTGCATCGTGCAGATTGAGGCCGTGAGAATCTCCAACCGCTTCGCCGAGAGCGCGCCCGAGACTTTGTGAAAGCATCCGGCGGCAAGGTCTTCGTGCAGGATGACTCGATATTCGACGGTCTTGTTTTCGGCATCGTATTGCGCTTCAACGTGAATCTCGTCGGGGCGCCGCGTCCGGACAACTCGCAAGTCGGCGGCAATGCGTTCGGATGGAGTCTCCAACAAGTAGTGGGCCGGACAAAGCTGGAGTCTGCGTGACAGCTCAGCGGATTCGTGAGACGGCGTGCCGTCGTCCCGCTTTCCACTCGTGCCCGGACACAGATGCCCGATGATTTCCTGCTCGATCTGTTGGAGTCGTGTCGCTTCATCGAACAGGTGGCTCTTACCACTGAGCCACAGCATCGTGCGGTCGTAAAGCGTTGTTGTGAGTTCGGCCTTCCAATGATTCCACGTCCCCGGTCCGACCGCCGAGATGTCTGCGGCAGTCAGTACGAAGAGCATCCGCAGCGCATCGGCACTGCCCACATCGTGGCTGAACTTAAGCAAGATGGCCCGGTCGCCGATGTCGCGTCGCAGGGCGAGGTCCGCCATCTGCAAGTGGCGATGCACGAGCATCATGACCAGCTCGCGCTGATGGTCTGGCAGGCCGAGTCGCAGCGCGGCGTCGTGAGCCAACCGGCGACCGACCTCACTGTGATCCTCTTCAAACCCCTTGCCCGCGTCGTGCAGCAACAGCGCCAAGTGCAGCAACTCTTTGTGATGAATCTCACGGTACGCCTGTCCGAGCGGGCCATCGTCCGCCGCGAACCCCTCGGCCGCTTCGATCGCCCGCAACGTGTGTTCATCAACCGTGAAGTGGTGGTACTGGTTGAATTGCAACAGGCAGCGAATGTGTCCCCAGCAGGGCAGCACCGCTTCCATCACGCCCGTGTCATGCAAATCGCGCAATGCCTGCCCGAGCGTGCCGGAGTTCTTCAACAGCGCGAGGAACGACTGCGATGCCTCCGCCGAGAGCTGTCCCGGCGCTTGCAGTTGTTGCGTCCGAATGAGCTCCAGCAGAGCGGGGGCGACTCGCACGCGGCAGCGAACCGCCGTGAGGAACAGCTTCAAGACACCTTCCAAGGAGCCGCACACCGCCGGGCGATGCTTTCGCGGGACATCCAGCGTTTCGCGGCCGACGTGATAGATGTCGTCGATGCGGTAGGCCGTGAGGTACTGCACCAACCGGTCAGTCCACGACGCGGATTGCGTACTCGCGACGAACCGCCGCGCGATGGAAGCCACGGCCGTGCTGTGCTGGAAGTACTCCTGCATGAACCGTTCCACGGGAGCCTGTCCGGCAAGTGGTTCGATCTTGCGCTCTCGCGAAATTCGCAACTGATCGTCGCGCGAAAGAACGTCCTGTTCCTTGTCAGCGGAAAGATGCAGGTTGATGCGCAACGAGGTCAAGAATTCGTGAGCGTGCAGCAACCGCCGCGAGTCATCCTTATTTATCGCCCCGTGCAATCGGAGCGAGTCAAGATTACCGGTCCCGTGTGTGGCGAAGCCAACCCAACGAATCAGATGCAGGTCGCGCAACGCTCCCAGCGATCGCTTCACATCGGGTTCGAGTTGCTGTGTCGTCGTCGATTGCTCGGCTCGCTCGGTGTCGCGCGCGGTCACGGCTTCGGCAATGAACTGCCTCGCCCGCGATTTCACCGAACGCTGAAACTGAGCCACGAGTTGCTCGCCCAGCGATGCGACGCCCCACAACGGTCGCACGTCCACGAGTGAGGTTGCGAATTTCGGGTCTTGCTTCGCCCAGCGGATGGAATCCGAGATCGTTCTCACGCTGGCACCGAGCGACAATCCCGAGTCCCACAGATCGCGTTTGACCTGACCCGTGAAGGAATCGAATTGTTCCGCGATCGCGGGCGTCGAAAGAAACAACAGATCGAGGTCCGAATGCGGGCAAAGCTCGCCGCGTCCCGTCCCACCAACGGCGAGCAATCCCGACTGCGACTCAATCAGTGCGCGCAGGGATGGTTCGAGTTTGTTCAGCGCTTCCGTCAGCACCCAGACAACGAATTCGTCGAACAGTTCCGACTGATACCCCGATGTCTGCGCGCCGGTCGCTCCTTGCTCAAACCGCTTCCGAACGAGATCGCGGATGACGTTGAGTCGCGTTTTGTAGATTGCGATGCGCGACGCCCTCGCCTCCAACTCGGGAGTCTGATGCAGCGTGGCTGTTGAATCGCGGGCGGGAGCCTCCACCATCGGCCGGTCCTCGTTTGTCTTCCGTGACGTGGCTTGTAAAAGCCCCGTCAAATGCAACAGCCCTCTCGAAAGAGGGCCGCGCGAAATTGTCCGATTGTCCTAAAGTGTGATCGATGCACGACTCCGCGATCAGATCGCTTCGGGACCGGTCTCGCCCGTGCGGATGCGGATCACATCGGCGAGACTCGACACGAAAATCTTGCCGTCGCCGATTTGGCCAGTGCGAGCGACACCGCTGATCGTCTGAATCGCCTTGGAAACTTCGTCGTCACCCACGACGATTTCGAGCTTCACCTTGGGAAGGAAATCGACGGTGTATTCGGCTCCGCGATACGTTTCCTTGTGACCGCGCTGGCGACCGAAGCCACGCACCTCGGTCACGGTCATGCCTTGAATGCCCGCTTGGGTCAACGCGTTCTTCACATCTTCGAGCTTGTAATGTCGGATGACGGCTTCCACTTTTTTCACGGCTGCGTCCTTGAGTTAGGGGGAGAAAGAGACTTGATTCTGAACACGATCACGATTCGTGAGAGAGCTGGGCGTCAGATGGCTTCCGAGCCACTTTCGCCTGTTCGGATCCGGACGATCTCATCGAGATCGGTCACAAAAATTTTGCCGTCACCGATCTGACCGGTTCGAGCAGTACGAACGATCGTTTCGACGACCGTCTTAACTTGGTCTTCAGCAACCACGACTTCCATCTTCACTTTGGGAAGGAAGTCCACCGTGTACTCGGCACCACGGTACTGCTCCTTCTGACCCTTCTGTCGCCCGAAACCACGCACTTCGGTGACAGTCATTCCTTGCACGCCGACCTCCATGAGGGCGTCCTTGACTTCTTCCAGTTTGAAGTGCCGGACCACTGCTTCAATTTTTTTCACGAGTCACTCCGTCGTTGAATTAAAATTCCACCACAATGCCATGAATTGAGACCAGCATCGGAAGCGATACCGGGTTGTAACGGCCTGAACTCACAAGGCCAACGCCATCCTGATCGACAGGTCAATTGGTTCCGAGACTCGGAATTTGGCGAGCCCGTCACCGACCATCACAATCGCCACTCCGAGTGTGGCGACCGCCATTATGCCGGAGAATACCGGGTTACCAAAGTCATCCATTCCAGAGTCACGGAGCAGAATCATGCCCCTCGTTCCCCAATGTTTTCTGAATATTAAACCGCCTCGACGTTCTTAAAACTTGTCCAAGAGCAACACCAACTCCAAGCGTGAGCGAGGACGAGAGTCGAGCAACATCCGCCCTCACTTACGCTTCGGGTCGGTGTCGTTCAAAACACGATGTAATTCTTGGACGAGTTCTTAGCCCTGTTGCCACACTCATTGGCATCCCTGCCGATGAAGTTGGCATCCCCTCCCTGACTCTGGGCCGCGAAACGGCTGAAAACCTACCCTGCAAGCCTTTCGGTCAGTTCTAAGGCAACTCGCGTGCCGACAACGCTGCACGCTGTTTGTGTGTGCAGTCGATCACAACTCGGACGAATCGAGGCGAGCGTTGGACATCAGCCGAATGGTTCTTTTAGGCCGGGGCTGTGCCTCACGGGGCTGACATGTGGAGTGACACACGATCCGAGGGACCGGAATGGCAAGCGTACCCGACTCACGCCGGACGCTCATCGAAAGTCATCCGGCCAGGTTGCCTGAAGAGAGTGACGGAAAGAATCTGGCTCATCGAAGCCTGATTGCAGAGAAGGGATGTGCCGAGTGCCCTCTGCTTGTAAGTCCTTCCACCCGCGGTGAGCTGAATTGCGCGTCCAAACCGGTGGCGGCGGCAGCTTTTGCCGGGCGAGGCCCATTCACTGCCTCTAAACGAGAAAACTTTGGTCACTGCATCGCGGCCAACCGCTTTGGCACCGACCTTGCTTTGGATGCTCTTCCGTTGTCAGCACGATCATACCGAGGGTTCACCTCAACGACGGGCTGATCGTGTAACAGACTCCAGGATCATCACAAGAAGGACGGACTCTCATGTTGGTACTCACCCGGAAGTGCGACGAGACGATCAAGATTGGCGAAGACATCATTATCAAGGTGATTCACACGGGACGAGGAACGGTGAAGCTGGGAATCGAAGCACCGTCATGCATCCGCGTGCTGCGTGGCGAACTGATTGAGTTCACCGTGACCTCGCCGATGAACACGGCAGAAGCGGCGAGGGCCTCATCCCTGTCGAACTTGCCTCCGATTACTCCCCACAAAATCCTGAACGACTTCAACGCCGAGTATGTCTCGGACTTGGAAGATCAGTTGCTGGTGACCACGGCATCGTAGTTCCAAGTTGTCGCCGGATAATGCTCGCGGTGAGCAGCTTGTTGAAAAACGTAGGGTAAGCGTCTCGCTGGCTCGTTCTCCAATCGCGATCGCGGGCCAGCAATTCGCTTACCCTACGGGGGCACAATCATGCCGTTCTCACGGGATCGCGTTCTCGTTGGCTGGCCGTCGTGGCGATGAGGGGAAACTGAGTGGTCAGTCGGCGGGCGAGCTCTTCCATGGCGGGCCGCTCCGTGGCGTAGTGGCCGGGTAACAGTAGTGCCATGCCGAGATCGCGGGCTTCGAGGCAGGCATGAAAGCGAGCCTCACCCGTCAGCAACGCTTGGCAACCTGCGCGATGAGCGTCGCGCAGGAACTCGGCCGCCGCGCCGCAGGCAATGCCTAGCTTCTCGATCAGCAGAGCAGGGGCTCCCACAAATTGCATACTCGGTTGGTGCAGTCGATCGCCGATGAGACGATTCAATTCCATCAGCGGCATTGGTTGAGGAAGCCGCCCGAATCGACCGGCTCCCGAGCCATCGGGCAGCGTGCGGAGCGGGAGGACGTCAATCGCGGGCACTTCATAAGGATGAGACTGCCGCAGCGCGGCCAATACCGGTTCCAATCGGTTCGCGGGACAGATCACTTCCACGCGGACCTCCTCAACTTGTTCGAGTCTCCCCGCTGCGCCAACAGCCGGATGCGAGCCCTCCATCCCAAAGAACGTACCGATCCCGCGCACGTTAAAACTGCATTCACGATAGCTCCCGATCCCACCTGCCCCCGCATCCCAGAGCGCGCGACGCACCGCTTCGTGCTGCTGTTCGGGAACGTAGGTCACAATCTTGGACAAGTCTGCGAGCGACCCTGTCGAATGCGGCCGCAGCGGCGCGATCTCTTTCAGTTCCAGCAGTTCGGCCAGTTGTTGGTTGATCCCGGTGGGAGCGTTGTCATACGCCGTGTGAGGACTGTAGACGGCGACCTCGTGCTTTAGCAGCTTCAGCAGCATCCGCCCTTCACTCGATGAGGAGTTCAAATTTTTGACCGGCTTGAACAAGACTGGATGATGCGTGACCACCAGCTTTGCCTCGAGTTGAATCGCCTCCTCGGCGACATCCGGCGTCAGCGTCAGGCAGGTCAAAATACGATTCACGCTCGAAGCTTCGTCACCGAGGAGCAACCCCACGTTGTCCCACTCCTCAGCCAGCGTGAGCGGTGCGAGTTCTTGCAGGAATTGGCAGACATGGCGAACTTGGACGGAGCAGGCCGTGTCCGATTCGTCGGGATTCGGACAGTGAGTTTGTGTAACGGCGGTGGTCATGCAAGAAGCCTTCTCGGTCGGGTTGCAATCGGAATGATTTCGGTTTGTGTGGACGGGCGTGTTCCTCAAGGTAGCCCTGAGGTTCCGCAGCAGGAAGCGTGCAAGATGGCGACTACACTTTCGCGCGGTCAGGAACTGACTCGTTTCACCGCGTGGGCAACGCCCCGCGCGTCCAGCGACGTGGAATTGTGTCTCGCTGCACGACGTGCGGGACGTTGCCCACGCGGTGAAACGACGTTGCGCCAATCTTGGCCGCGCGAGGTATAGCACACGTTTGAGACAGACTTGCATCGAGAATGACGGTCGCTAGAATCTCGCCCGACTTCATGGTGGCTATAGCTCAGTTGGTTAGAGCGCCAGATTGTGGTTCTGGATGTCGCCGGTTCGAATCCGGTTAGTCACCCCTCGAAGCCCCTCCTCAGGGGCTTTTTTCGTTTTCAAAGGCGTGTGAGACAACCTTGTAACCGCACGCTGCAGGTTGGTGTTGGGTGCTATACCTCGCGCGGCAATTGTGATGAGACATCTGAGCAGGGCGGCGTAAGCCCCCAGTTCTTGAGCGTAAGCCCTCGCTGGAAGAACCGGGGGGCTTACGCCGCCCCGCTCGGAAACGTCTCACATTCTGCCACGTGAGGCACAATGTGGAGGCAAGTGCTTCATGAACTGGTGCGGGTTGCTCAATGTCCACAAGCCAGCAGCGTTGTCCTCGCGCCAGGTTGTGGATCGCGTACAGAAATTGGTTTACCCAGCCAAAGTGGGTCATGCCGGGACGCTTGATCCGCTGGCGACCGGCGTGTTGCTGGTGTGTGTTGGTCCGGCGACACGGCTGATTTCGCGGGTTCAACAGGGACGTAAACGCTACGTGGGGCGTTTCCGATTGGGCCAGCGCAGCGACACGGAAGACATTGAAGGCCAGATCGTTCCTGCGGGAGACTGGTCTGGCGTGACGCGGCAACAGATCGAGCAGTTGCTCCCCGAGTTTCTGGGGTCCATTTTGCAGACACCCCCGCAGATCTCAGCACTCAAAGTTGGCGGCGAGCGGGCCTACAAATTGGCTCGTCGGGGAGTGGTCGTCGATTTGAAGCCGCGTCCGGTGGAAGTCTTCTCACTGGACATGACCGACTTCAAGCCGCCCGAGTTTGAGCTGCAGGTCGAATGCGGTACGGGAACCTATATTCGATCAATCGGTCGCGACATCGGTGAACGTCTGGGGTGTGGAGCGGTGATGAGTGGCCTCACCCGCACGGCCATCGGTCCGTTTCGCTTAGAGGAAGCGGTGACGCTCGACTCATTGAATATGGCGGCGTTGGCGACCGCGCTGGTTCCGCCTCAAGCCGTTCTTCCCGAATTGCCCCGCCGAACGCTCGGCTCAAATGAGATCATGGCTGTGCGGCAAGGCCAGTCGTTGTCTTGCCTCCAGCCCGACACGCATGATCCATCGCGAACAGTTTCGTTGGACGAAGAACGGTTCGATCCCAAATCGAAAAGCGAAATCATGCTGACCGATGCCACGGGGGCCATGATCGGACTCGCCCTGCCAGACATCTCCGCACATTGCCTTCGACCGACATTGGTGTTGTCGGCGCTGCATTGATGTGGATGTGGCATTCTTTTTCAACGCCCCACCCACGTGCAAGTGTCCACGCCACGAGCCGCCTTTCTTGGCGTTGGCTTGAGGGCGAGCACATCAATCACAGTCGCAGTGTCGCCTTTCGCTCCGCGAAAGCGACGTTCTTCCGCGGAGCAAACGAACCACTCATTGATGCGCCGGTCATTACTGCGGGTTCGCGGGGACAAGGGCTGAGGCCGGCTCGTCATTGGTCTCAGCATTCAGAGAAGGTGGAATCACGATCGACTCCAGAACATTTGCCGCTTTCGGAACACTGATTCGACTGGCGCGCGGCGGCAGGCCGAAACGTGGCTTGAGTGTGCCTGGGGTCGAATCGAATGACTCTTGCTCATCGGTGATGGACAGATCGAATCCATTGAGCGTTGTCGCGTTCACATCAGGAAGCAACGCGGGGCGTCCAACAGCAGCCGGTTGCTCGACAGGACGCATCTGAACTACGCGACCCGAATCGATCGTCCGGAGGATCGTCACCGAACGGGCGAAGTCGGGGCGTTTGATCGCCGTGGACAACTTGCTCGGTGACGATTTAAAAGTGCTGGAACTCGACTCCGCAGGTACGGGCGCTGTCGAGGGGTTCTGCATAGGAGGCGCGGGCGTGTCGGAAGGCTTCGGCTCACTTGGCTTGGCGACCTCGGCAGGCTTCGCGGCCTCAACCGGCTTCGTTGCATCTGCGGGCTTCGCTAAGTCAGCAGGCTCTGGCACCGCCTGGACGACATCACTTGGTTTAGGAGCTTCGGCCAACTTTGGCATCGGTGGAGTTGTTGAAGCGGCGTTGGTCGCGGATGAATCGGCCACTGTCGGAGTGGGGACTGCGGGAGCGATCCTCAACTGGACGGGAGGCGTGACAACGGGAATGGCCTGAGCGATTTTGGGAGTCGTGATGGCCTGCGCGGCCAGCCAACCCGCATCCTGCTCACGCAAACGATCGCGGTAGATCATTAGCGAATTCAGAGTGTGGTAGAGCGGGCCACAATCAATGGGCCGTTGAGCGTTGTAAACCAACTCTCGCGACAGCACGGACGCCGCGTTGCGCAACCATTGCTCATTCAGTCGATGGGTTGGCACGCCGATCGACAGAAACTCCATCGTATGCCCGGTCGTGTTGAATCGTTTGTTGACGTCGTTTGTGACTCCCGGTGCCTCATAAAATTTGGCCGAGAAAGACCCGTCCGTGTTCTGAAGTTGTCGAGCCAGTTCGACGTGCTGCCTGATTTTGAGGTCAGCCTGCGCCCAGACGCCCTCAAGTCTTCCGCCGCGCAGCAGATGTTTGTCGCGAGTCCGCGTGAGTGCGAACAGGCGGTGATTCCCTCCGCACGCGGCACCGTTTACGGGCGCAGCGGATTCCAACTGCACGAGCTTCTCGATACTCCAAGGTTCGTTGAACTGGTTGGTCCATTGAACATCACTACGGAAATAATGCTGGAGTGTCCACAACACCCACGTCACTTCCTCTTTCGAGTTCACTTCCTTCATGATGTTGTTGAGGAAGTCGTTCAGGGTGAATTGTTCGCCACCGATCTTGAATTTGTAGTCGATGGGCAGATTCGACTGAGTCATTAGCGCCATGAACTGAGCGGGATGTCCCTCGAACGCATACGTGCGGGTGTACGGGTGGAATTTGGCTCCATGCGCCGTTTTGAGCAGCAGCGGCAGGTTGTCGAACCGCGGCTCACTGGTGGCGATCCACTCAATCGCGTTGACTTTGTCGTTGCCCAACTTCAGTTGTAAGTCGCGTTTCATCGCGAGGATGCCGTGGAAGATTTGCCACGGTGAGTGCGAGTTGGCCGTCATTAATCGTTTGCTGGCGAGTTCAATCGCTCGATCGAGTTCCGCCAGCAACGGGTCAATCGCAGGAGTGACAGCAACATTGCCGAGTGGGACATTCGTTGCCGGTTTCGAAGCGACCGGCCGGACTTGCAACGTGTTGATGGGCGACGTGGGCAATGGAGGTGACTGAGCCCGTAAGCTCGACGGGTAAACACTGGCCACCATCGCAGTAGCCACGATCAACCAAGAACAGAATTGGGGCCGACATAAGGGGCGTCGCACAGTCCCTCCGAAAAACATCTGGGTGTGGTCTTCAACAGTCTCTGGTCATGGGAGTCATCCGACCAGAAATCACTGGTCGAACCTGCGGATTATGATCAAACGTCGAAAGGCAATTCGGGTGTTGAGAACGAGACATTGGAACGATCCAAAGCTCGAAGGCTAGTAAACGGATCGGCGTTTTGAGTCGCGAGCAATTCCAAGATCGGTCCGTTCTCCGACGATCAGCAAACGCATCAAGGTCGAGCCGTTACGACAAGACCGCAGGCGTGAGTTGCGGCGATTTGTGCCGCAGCCCTAGCGTAGAGCGTTGCCAGAAGTCTCTCTCTCTTCGGACGAATGCTGTCCACAACAACAGCCACGGTGGAAATCATTTGTGTGATTCAAAGGACGGCGGATTCGAGCCGCACGCCCGGCGGCAGGGCTTGCGTGTGAGTGGTTGAACTCGTCGCAAGCCGCTTCGGAATGCCGCAATCGCGGAGGAGTTACGGTCCTCCACTCAAGGCCGTTTCACTGTTGTTGCGGCTCCGGTTCGAACAGCTTCACCGAGACATCCTGCGGACGACCTTCTCGTTCAACGCGAAAGGAAAGCGGACTTGGATCAGTAAGGACGTGCTTGCGAAATTCGTCTTCGGACGTAATGGCTCGCCCCGCAAACGACATCACCACGTCTCCCGCTTTCAAACCTGCGCGATCGGCGGGGGAGTCGGGAACAACGTGGTTGATGATGATCGAGTCAGGCATCGCCGGATCGGCTTGCCAGTTGATTCCAAGCCGCACGGGTGTACCACCCAACTCGACGTTCAGTGTAACGGGGTCGTCGGCGTCCGGTCGTTGCAGTCGAATCGCCAGTGGACTCTTCGCAGTCCGAATGATCGTTCGCAAATCATCGACATCACCGCCGGACCAATGCGCCAGTTGTGTGATGCGATCACCCGCAAGAATTCCGGCACGCTGCGCGGGCGAACCGGGATTCACCTGCTCTACGAGTGCGACGCCGTTTTGAAACGCCTTCAAATTGAAGTGGACACCCAACCTGAGTTGAGACGGGGCGGCCGCTCGTGCAGCCATCCAACTGGGTGGGCCCTCGGTCAGTGCTTCGCGACGAAACTTGGGCGGAGTGGCTTCATTTGCGGCGGCCAATGACAGCCGAAAGATCATTTCAGTCAGTCGGTGCAGTCCTTCATAGTTCAGCTTGTCGGCGTCATCTGACGGACGGTGGTAGTCGTCGTGTTTGCAGGAATCGAAGTGAATGCACGGGACGCCCGCCGCGTAGAACGGGTAGTGGTCGCTGTCCGCGATGACCGTCGGGGAGTATAGGAATTGCAGGTCGCCCTGCGGATTGAGTGCTTGTAATCGTGCCCTCAATCCGGAAGCAGAACGCCAACCCATCACAGTCAGTTTGCCTTCGCGCAGCCGACCCAGCATGTCGATGTTCAATGTCAGCTTCACGTCGGAAAGCGGTCGTGTCGGCTGTCTAACCCAGTGGTACGACCCGAGCAGTCCAACCTCTTCCGCATCCCAAAAAGCAAAGAGCAGTGTGCGGCGCGGAGCAGGGGTGAGCGACGAAAAGGCGTCGATCAATTCGAGGAGCGCCGCCGTGCCGCTCGCGTTATCGTCGGCTCCGTTGTGGATGTAGCCGAACGGGCCATTGCTGTTCGTCATGTTGCCTCGACCGACGTGGTCGTAATGTGCGCCGATCACGATCACTTCCGAACTCAACTCCGGGTCCGATCCCGGCAGCACGGCGAGGACGTTGCGGTAGTCGGGAGCAAACTCCTGCAACCAACCGCTGGTTCCTGCCGGTTTGATTCCAGGTACTTTTCGCAACTCGGTCTGCAAGTAGGCCGCGGCCGCCTTGCCTCCGTTCGCTCCCGCTTCACGTCCCTCGAAGGCGTCGCTGGCCAGAGTGGCGCAATGCCGTTTCAAATCGACAATCGTCACCTGTTTGAATGCCTTCGCGACAAGTTCGTCGTCGTTTGCCTGAGACTCATTCATCACCAGACTGGCCGCCCAGAAGAACACCGCGATCACGAGCGGCGCGAGTCGCTGCACGCTCCCGAGGCGACTCTGCACCCCGGTTCGGCTTCCTGTCGTTGGTCGTTCCATGATGCCTCCGCTGGGTAATGTCTTTCCTGTCGCGAGCCAGTACCTCACACATGCCATCACGAGGTATCAATGTTTATCGACCGTCGCCAGCCTGCTTCCCCAGCCTAGCCCGCCTGTTGAAAAACGTAAGGTAAGCCTCTGGCTTGCCCGCTTTTCAACGACATTGACGAGCAAGCGAGACCCACACCCTACGTTCTTCAGCGGGCTGTTAAGAAATACCACGAGCGGCGAGACTCTTCCGAATCTCGCCGCTCGCTCGATTGATGAACCAGACTCCGACAGGCCGTTTAGGAACGGTGCCGCAATAACTTTCCGAACTCAAACTGGTGTGGCTGGGGTCGGCGCGTCGCCGCCCCCAGTTGGGGTGACGCCCGCTTCGCTGGGGGCCGCGACGCGCCGACCCCAGCCACACTCGGGAAGTGATTGCGGCCCCGTTCCTTAGTTTCTTTTTCCGTAACTTCTGTGCAACCTGCGAAGAAGATTGGCTCGAAAAACGTTTTCAGTTTTCAGGTTCATCGGGGAAATGCGTGCTGAGACCGAAGTGCAACGCGACAAAGGAATTTTGGAGGCATGACTCCGATGTCCCATGCCGATTGCGGAGCGAACATGGCTGACGTAGGCGGCAGTCGTCTGGAGAAACGGGGTCTGACTCTGCGGAGACGCAATCAAACAAGGGATATCTAGGCCTCCGATACGCCAATGGCGTGTTCGGCCCTGATCGTATTCGTCTGGTCAGGGCCACTCTTGTCCATACCTTGGACATCGGAGCCATGCCTCCAAAATCCTTCTTGCGAACGATGGCGCGTTGGTACGCACCTTACTTGAGGTTCTCGTTCAGCTTCTTTGCGCCCTCGTGATCGGGCTTTTGTTTGAGGACTTCATCGACGAGCTTCTGGGCGTCGTCCTTGCGGTCGGACAACAAAAAAGTTTCGGCGAGGTGGATTTGGAGGTCGGGGTCTTTGGGTTTGAGTTCGAGAGCGGTTTCAAACTCGGCGATCGCGCGGGGGTATTGCTTCAGGCCGCGGAGGCTTTCGCCCAGCAGGCGGTGGATGTCGGCGTCGAGGACGTCGATGTGCAGAGTCAGTTTGGCGTACTTGAATGACTCATCGAAGTTGACTTCGGCGAGGGCCATTTCGGACAGGGCTTTGCGGGGGGCGGGGTCGTCGGCTTCGAGATAGACCAGTTTTTCGAGAGCCTCGCGGCGGCGGGCTTTGTTGCCGGTCAACTTGGCGGCGGCGGCCGTTCCCTTCCACCAGTCGCTGTTGTCCGGGAAGTGTTGCTGGCCGAGTTCGCACAGGGCAAACGCCTCGTCGGGCAGCTTTTGCTTCAGGCGGACACGCAGGAATAGTTCGAGCAGGTGCCGGTTCGGATGCTCCTTGTTGAGGGCCGGTTCCATGACTTTTGCGGCCTCGTCCGGTTTGTCGTCTCGCAACAGCAAGGCCCCGACGACGAGAGCGGCGACCGGTTGAGTGGGGTCGCGTTTCAAGACTTCGGTCGCGATCTTGCGGGCCTTGTCCCGCTCGCGGACGAACAACAGCAGCCGCGCGTAGTCGGCGGCGGCTTTCGGGTCGTCCTTGTTCTTCTCGTAGACCTTCTCGATCTGCGACGGCTTGATCTCCGGTTCGGACTCGGTCTGCCGAAGGCCCGCGACCAGCTTGTCGAGGAACTCGCGATAGCCCTTTTCAAAATCGGTCTTATCGACGCCGAAGACTTCGGGGACCGCCTGGTCGGTCGTGCGGTTGCGGCGATAGGCGTCGAGCAGCTTCGCCAGCGAGGGCTCGCCAAATCGCTCGACCATGTATTCCGCGTACAGCACGCTCTGGCAGTACGCGAAGTTCCAGTTCTCTTGGTTGCCCGCGCGGATGAAGCCCATACTCAGGTTGTCGAGGTTTTTCAGCTCGCCCTTGGGGACTCGGTCGAGCAGCAGCTTGTTCCACTCGACCGGCCGCGGATAGCCCTCGGAGCGAACGGCGAGAGCCTCGGTGTACCAGTGCGGAATGTTGAAGTTGGTCTGCTGCAGCGTGAGGACGTGAACGAACTCGTGCTTCATCACGCGTGCCCAGTTCAGCGGATGGTCCATCCCCGAGGGGCTGGTCATTGCGATGATCGAGCCGGTCGAGGCTCCGATCGTCTGCACCCACGGCAGCCCGACCATGCGGGCACTGAACCACTGATGTCCGTTCAGCCCTTTCGCTTCGTTGTAAATTTCGATCTGCGTCCGGCTCTCCGGCTCGAAGCCGAACAGGGCCGTCAGTTCGGGATAGACCTCTTCGAGGTACTCGGCCATGTACCGCGCGAGCAGCTTGTCGAGCTTGGCGTCGGCCCGGATGACGAAGTGCTCGGTCGTCACCGTGTTGTAGTCGTCGAGCACCTTCAAGACCTTCCGCATGTTGCTGACGCGCACGTGATACGGATCGGATTTGAAGGCGTCGTCGAAGACTCGTTTCGCATCTTCGATGCGGCCCGTTTGCATATAGACCTGACCGAGTGCCGTCTTCGGCTGCGAGAGCTGCGGCATCAGGACGATGGCCTGCTTGAAGAGTGGCTCGGCGAGGGCATGCTGCCGGAACCGATCGACCTGCTCGCCGAGGGCCGTCAGAAAATAGCCCGGCTTCGGATTGCGGGTCGCCACTTCGACGACGATCTGTTCGAAGCGAGACAGCTTCGTAGGATGGGCACTCTTGCCCGTCCGCTCATCCGCCGTCTCGTCCTTCGGCGAAGTCGCCTCGCCCTTTGGTGACTTCTTGCCGTCACGCACCTGATCTAGGACGGGCAAGAGTGCCCGTCCTACAGGGAGGTCTTCCGGCTTCAACGTCACAATCCGATCCAAGTTATCCAGCAACACCTTCAGTCGCGCAACATCCGGCCAACCGTCCTGCAACATGCGCAAGGTGGCTACGAGCGCCAGTGTCTGTTGATCGACGGGATTGATCTCCAACGCTTCGGTCAGCAGCTTCTCGGCCGCTTCGGTGTCGCGAAAGTAGAGCTTCGCTTCGGCCAATGCTCGCAACGCACCCGGAGTCTTGGGAGCGATCTCGAGCGCCCGCTTCGCTTCGTCTTCGACCTCATCCCAGTTGTATTCCCCGACGGCGGACTGCGCGAGCTGCACATGGACTTCGACCGCGTTCGGGTTGATGGCGAGTGCCGCCTTCAGCTCGGGAATCCCCTGCTGCCGGTTGTACTTTTCGAGCAGCAGTCGCCCCGCCAACAGATGAGCCTGCCAGCACTCCTTGTCCGCTTTCAAAGCATCCTTTGCGACGGTGTTCACGCAGAAGTCGAAGATTTGCGAGACACTGTGCCACCGCGCGTACTGCGCCGCGCCGTCACCCACGAACAAAAGAGGCTCGGCCTCGGTCGGCTGTCGGCCGTTGTAGTAGCGGACGAACCAACGATAGCCGACATCGGCTTTCTCAATGTCGCCGCGCTCGGTCCACAGATGAGCCTGAATGAGCCGTGCCTGGAGCTGATTGGCATCGAGCTTGAGAGCCTTCGCAACGGCCGCGTCAGC
>CAMAYU010000101.1 GCA_945862235.1 Schlesneria paludicola DSM 18645 | reverse complement strand
GGCCTTTGGCTTCGACGAAACGTCCTCGCGGCTCAGGCCCCTCACCCCCAGCCCTTCTCCCCGCAAAGCCGGGGCGAGGGGGGCGAGACACGTCAGCAGCTTCGGCTCCGCGTACTTCGGTTGCTCGGTCGAGCCAGTGTTCTTGAACAGATAGAGCAGCCCGTGCAGCGGGCCGTTCTTCCAGTGGCCGTTCGCGTCCCAAGCATTGTCCCAGCCGTACTCGGACCAGTTTTCCAGAGCGACGACCAAGTCGAGCGACTGGTCTCCGTCATAGTCCACGTAGCGCCATTGGTTGTGTCGCAGCTTGTAGACGCCGGGCTTGTGTGGCTTGAACCAGTCGGGGTTCTTGCCGATCGGGTCGGCAGGAAGCGACAACTTCAACGGTTTGTCGAGACCCACGGTGAGGAACTCGGGATGAACATGGCCCGGCGTCGTCACGACGAGGCGACCGTCCACGTAGGACGGTGTGACGTTGAACTGCCCCGCGCTGAGACGCCGTGCTGGTTTGAAGACAGGGAACTTGTTGTGAGGAATCGCACGGTTGCTTGAAGAGGCAGCAGGCGGGCCGCCCGCTGCTACGGTTGGGTTCTCGAAGAGGTACGTCCCGTTGTACGGCTTGTCGGGACAACTAACGATCAGATCGAAGTCGCCGTCCCCATCGACATCGCACGGCACCGGGCACGCCCACAAGCCGACTCCCAAATCAACGACCAAGCCGGGATTGTTGTGCTTCAGTCGCTCCAACCCGCTGGTTTGCTTTGTCTCCCCAGCTCCTGGTCTCCCTTTCTCCCCCTCCTGCTTCCGCACGATCAACGCCCCGAGAATCTCCTTCGCCACCTGCTCGGCCAGCACGCGCGATCCTGCTTCCGTGAAGTGAACGTCCTTCGGCTTCTGAATCTCGCCCTGCTTCGGCTTCGCGAACTCATACAGATCGTTCGTGACGATCTTCTCGTCGGCCATCACCTTTGACGCGAGCTTGTTGTACTCAACGACATCGTGGAACCGGCGCGGCGGGTTGAGATCCCCCTCGGGAACGGGCGTCGTCGTACACCAGACGAGCGTCGCGGGCTGACCGTTCGTTCCGACGACCTGCTTCATTCGCTTCACAAGCTCACGCAGGTTGGCCTCGTAATCGGCGGGCACGACCTGCTGTTTGCCATCGATCCACTTGAGGTCATGCAGGCCCCAGTTGAAGTGGATCACATCCCACTTGCCGTCGCCGAGCCACGCCTCGATGTTCTTGATCCCGTTCAAAGTCGGCCCGCCGTTGGTCGGGATGCGATAAACATTGGCCGAGTCCTTGAGCAGCTCACGCACCGGCAGCGTGTAGCCGATCGAAATCGAATCGCCGATCAAGAGAACTCGCGGCAGCTTCGGGTCGTCCACAATCTTCGCCATCGCGGGGTTGGGGGCCGCTTTCGGCTTGGCCTTCGCTGTCGGAGCTGCCTCCTGGGCAAACAGACTGCACGCGGGGAACAGCAGCAACGCTGTCAGGATTCGACGGGTGACGGAGTTGGGCATGTGCGTCCTCATTCGATTCGAACAGTGCGTGTCAGCTCACGCGACGACCAACTCAGGCGAAGGTTTTGACGGCGGGAACGTCACGTCTTCGTAGACCTCCGACAATGGCAGCGAACAGCCGAGCGTCGTCAGTTGCACAACGGGGTCGAGTCCCTTGAACACGGTCAGCAACCACGAATCATCCGCCTGCCGCACGTACCGCTCGACATGAGCCTCATCCTGCGCGACGAGGATGTATTCGCGCAGGGACTCAAGCTGGCGATAGCGTCCAAACTTCTTGCCACGGTCGTAGCTCTCGATCGAGTCCGACAGGACTTCAAAGATGACGCTGGGGTTGTTGATCGCGGTGATGGCGAGAGGATCACGTTGCAACTCACCGCACACGACAGCCACATCTGGGTAGGTCGTCAACCCGTTGGCCGGGATCCGGATCCGGAGGTCGCTGTTATAGGGCCGACAAGGAGTCCCGCGCAGACGACCGCGCAGGGATGTCAGGATGTTGACGCTCGCTTCGCTGTGCTCTGGAGTCCCGCCGGACATCGCGAAGATTTGTCCGCGATAGAACTCGCTCTTGCCGACGGCGGTCTCCTCGCGATCCAAGTATTCGGCGAGCGTGTATTGAGTGAGCGGTGCTGCTGACATGATCGATCTCCGGCACGGGGGCGAGGGAATGCCTCGCCCCCGGATGGTCGAGAAAGCCTCAGATCACAACCGGCTTGCCGAGGGCGCGGCGCACCGGGACGAACTGGCCAGCGTGCATCATGGGGTGAGTGCCGATCAGGCCGAACAGCGCTCCGACCGTCGGGCAGTAGGCGCGGAACGCTTCGGGAGCCGGTTCGTCGAGGCGGGCTTCTGGCAGGGATTCGAGTGCGGCCAGCGTCGCGGCTCGCGTCTTGTCGAACAGGTCGATGTATTCCTGCTTCGTGCAGAACTTGGCCGCGTCGTCGCAGCCCTTCGCTTCTTTGCTGTGGTTCTCGACGAAGCCTGCGGGGAGTTCAGCCGCCGCGCCGGGACAGACCGTGCTCAGCAGATGTGCCTCGGACGAGATCAGGTGGCCCAACTGCCAAGCCAGGTGTTGGCAGCCCGGTCCCGGATGCTGCATCAGTTCGGCATCGGTCATGTCTCCGAAGTAGGTCTTCAGGACAAACAGGCTCATGTCCATCGTTCCGCGAATCGAGTCTTTGGCGTTCATGGTCGGGTTCTTTCGTAACTTAAGACCGTAGGGTGCGTGGAGTCTTCGGAACGCACCGAGTAATCGCAAAACGGTGCGTTCCGAAGACTCCACGCACCCTACAAGACTTGGGAGAATCAACGAATCTTCTGATCAGGCAACTGCTGCTTGATGCCGTCGTCGAGCGGCATCTTATCGTCGGTGATGCCGACTTCGCTCATGACGCGGGTCAGTTCCGCTTGAAGCTCTTTCCGCTTGGCGGCGTGTTCCGGCTTGGCGATCAGGTTGTGACGCTCTGCGGGGTCGGACTTGAGGTCATAGAGTTCGGCCAAGTGCTTATCGGGGCTGCCGTCACCGGGTGGGTAGTGGATGTACTTCCACTCGTCGGTGCGGACGCCGCGCACGTTCGGGGTGTACGGGAACTGCTTCTCGTAGTTGTAGTGGTAGAGGAACGAAGTCCTCCACGCGGGATCGCTGCCAGTCTGAACGAGCTTCTTCCACGACCGGCCGTGCAGTTTTTCGGGGGCGTTCACGCCGCACAGGTCGAGGAGGCTCGGGGCCATGTCCACGGTGAGGACTTGCTGAGCAACCTTCTTCGGCGCGTCGGTCTTCGTCAGGCCGGGGTAGCGGACGATGAGTGGGATGCGAATGCTTGGCTCGTGCATCGTCCGCTTATCGACCATGCCGTGTTCTCCGTTGAGCAGTCCGTTGTCTCCCATGAAGACGATGATCGTGTTGTCGAGTTGTTGGGATTGCTCCAGCCACGCGGTCAGCCGGCCCACGCTGTCATCGACCGACAGGATCGTCCCCCAATACGCTCGCGTCATCGCGGCGAAGTCCTTCACTGCCTCGGGGCGGGAGTCGGGGAACTTCTTTCGCCACTCGAACAGCGGCCCGTAGATGCCGTGCCATGTCGGTAGGCGGTCCTTGATCCACTTCGGCTTGTCGTCGAGCGAGAACGCGCTGTCGGGGTACTTCACCTCAACGCTGTCGAAGGCGTGCTGATACTTTTCCTCGGGGAAGTAGAAGCTGTGCGGAGCCTTGTGCCCGAGCATCATCATCCACGGCTGGCGTTGCTCCTTCGAGCAAGCCTGACCTTTCGATGCCGCCTGCCGGTCAAGCCACTTCACCGCGAGGTCCGTCACGACGGTCGTGTAGTAGCCGGGGATGACCTCGCGCTTCGCTCCGTCGAGATTGAACTCGGTATCGAAGTACTTTCCCTGACCCTTGTGCGTGACGAAGTAGTCGAAGCCCGGCCGCTTCTCGTCGTTCTCTTCCCCCATGTGCCACTTGCCGAGATACGCGGTTGCGTACCCCGCGTCGTGCAGGAGTTGAGGGAAGCTCGCGAGATCCTTCGGGTACTCGGTGAAGTTGTTCGTCACGCCATGCGAGTGCGCGTAGAGGCCACTCAGGATCGACGCGCGACTCGGCGAACAGAGCGATGTCGTACAAAAGGCGTTCTCAAAAAAGGCCCCTTCCCGCGCAAGTCGGTCAATGTGCGGAGTCTTCAAGTGCGGATGCTTCCCCGCACAGCCCATCGCATCCCATCTCAAGTCGTCACACAACACAAACAGGATGTTCGGCCGAGTGGTCTCCGCCGCGCTCGCAGATGACTCGCCAAGTTCTCCGGCGAGAATGCCAAAACCGCACACCACACAACTCAGCCAGACCGCTCGCATCACAGTTCCGCTCCCAGGATTCGTGGACGAAAAACAGTAATTTTTGAGACCACAGCCAGCCGAATCTCTTCGCTGAGCGACGATACCGGCGACCTTCGGAAGAGTACACCATTGTGAGAAAGCCTCAGGCGATCGTTGCCTGAGGAGGTGGAAGTACTTGGCTCGCAGTTGCCGCGAGGTTCACGATGGTCGTCCAGACGGGATGTTGCTCGTGGAGGATGTCTTCCGTTGAGACGGCGATCGCGCCAATGATCGCGTGAGTTGTCGGATCGCGCAGTGGGACGGCGAGCGACGTGGCGCACGCAAACTTCACCAGCCACGAGGCGGAACCGGTGAGACCCGTCTCGCGCGGATCGAGTTGGGCGAGCGTCGGGGCGTTCGTGTTGACGGCGCGGACGATCCCGAATTGGTTCTGCGCCAAAGAGACTCGTCCCGTCACTTCGATGAAGCCGTGATGAATCTCGCGCGGCATGTCTGCGACCGACGCGAAGCCGATCATTTCCAGATGCCCCTCACGCAGCCGCCATAGCCCCGCCGCCCGCGATTTCGTTTCGAGGACGAATCGCTGCAGCGGCTCATCAAGAGATTGGCTGGTTCGCAGGGCTTCGGTGAGAAGTTCAGTCACGGTCGGCATGAGTTCTTTCTTGAGGAAGTGTGGCGGATCGGTGTCGCGCAAAGGAGAGCGAGTGCAAAGTGGGGAGAACAGAGATTCGACGACCGTTGCTGTCTTAAGAAACCGCTGCGACCGCCGAAGAGACTCGCAGTCGGAAACGTCCCGTATTTCATTTTGCACTTTGCACTGATCACTTTGCACTCGCTTCACATGCCCGACTCGATTGGCGTCTGGTACCTGGTTCGGCTGGTGCATGGCTCATGCGATCACGCGATGATCTCATCAATGACGTGACCATGGACATCGGTCAGGCGGCGGTCGATGCCGTTATGGCGGACGGTCAGTCGCGTGTGGTCGATGCCGAGTAGCTTCAGCATCGTGGCGTGGATGTCATAGACCTGCGTTGGCTGGTCGCGGTCGAGTGGCTTGTAGCCCCATTCGTCGCTCGGGCCGTGCGTGGCCCCCCCTTTGACCCCTCCACCCGCGAGCCAGTTCGTAAACACGAACGGGTTGTGATCACGGCCTTTGCCTGATTGAGCACACGGCATTCGGCCGAACTCAGTCGTCCAGTGAATGATCGTGTCATCCAACATTCCGCGCTGTTTGAGGTCGCGGATCAGTGCCGCTGCACCGCGCGCCATGCCGAGCGACAGCGGGCCGTGATCCCGCGCGATGTCTTCGTGTGAGTCCCAGTTCCGTCGCGGGAAGCCGTTGTCGCAGCCCGACCAGACCTGAACGAAGCGGACTCCGCGTTCGAGCAGCCGCCTTGCGATCAGGCACTTCTTCCCGAAGATGTCGGTCTCTTCGAGGTCGTTGATTTCCTTGGGGAACTCGCGCCCACCGGCCAGTCCGTACATGTCGAGAATGTGCTTTGGCTCGCCCTCGATGTTCAATGCCTCGGGCGCGGCGAGCTGCATCCGCGCGGCAAGTTCATACGACTTAATGCGCGCTTCGAGGCGCGAGTCACCCGGCCGCGATTCGGCATGACGGCGGTTGAGCTTCGTCATCAGTTCGAGTCCCGCCGCATCCCCCTCGCGCGTGACGAGACCGTTCTTCGCGGGGAACAGGTCTTCGATCGGGTTGGCCGCGCCGGGGCGAATGATCGTCCCTTGATGACTCGCCGGAAGGAACGCCGAGTCCCAGTTCTTCTGCCCGTTCGACGGGAAGCCGCGATGATCGGGGAGGACGACGAATGTCGGCAGGTTGTCATTCATACTGCCGAGACCATAGCTGACCCACGCTCCCATGCCGGGGAAGCCCGGCGTCTGAAAACCGGTGGCCTGAAGCAGCGTCGAGGTGCTGTGAACGCCCGTCTTGCCGATCACGTTGTGAATGAAAGCCATCTCATCGACGACCTCACCCAGCGGCGCGGTCACTTCGGACAGATGCTTGCCGCACTGGCCGAACTGCTTCCAAGACCACGGCGAGGCAAACGTCGCCCCGTGCCCGTTCTGAAACAACTCAACCTTCTCACCCGGATCCCACGGCTGGCCATTCCGCTTGATGAGTTCCGGCTTGTGGTCGAACAGATCGACATGCGAGGCGGCTCCGGCCATGAAGAACTGCACGACGCGCGTCGCCTTCGCCGGGAAGTGCATCACATCCAACACGCCCCCGCGCGCCGAGACGACCGTCTTCGCAGACGACTCCGCGCCGCTCGCGTCATCCCGCCCCAACATCGCAGCGAGCGCCACGCCCCCGAGTCCACCGCCGACCTGCCACAGCAGATCACGGCGCGAGAGCGATTCTGAATTCAACATGGTCTATCACTCCAAAGAGATTCAGTCATCGAGTTCCAGAGCCACAAGTACACCCTTGTTCACGGCTGCCAACTCAGTAGCGGTGAGCGTTCCCAAATACTGGGTGAGCTTGGACCTGTCGAGCGTGGTGATCTGATGACACAGAGCCACGGACTCCAGTGGTAGCCCGCCAGCCCCAGCAGGCAACAGCACAGAAGTTGGACCGCGTCGCTTTTGAGAGTCCGATGTGGAGCAGGGAACGACGATGATGGACTTCCAACCGGCAACGGCGTTGAAGCTGTCGCGTGAGACGACGATGACCGGTCGCCGACCTTGCTGCTCGGATCCTGAGCGCGGCTGCAAGTCTGCGATGAAGATGTCGCCTCGTTTCATGGTGCCTCTTTGACATCATCGTGCAACAAGCACTCGATTCCGGCAGCTTCCAACTCAAGGTCCAAGTCCGATTCCGTACCGGCATGGGCGACGGCATAGGCCGTCACTTCCGCATCGATTTGGCGGCGGCGACTTCGGGAGCGGAGCCAACTCAAGATGGCCTCGCTCACGACCTCTGCCGGGGGGTGGCCAGTGAGTTCCATCTCCTCGGACAACAGGCGTTGCAACTCGGGCGTCACCAAGATGTCCAACGTTGAGGCAACCAGTGTGTTCATGATTCTGCTCCCAATAACTCGATCAAACGGGGCCGGATTCTGAATCGGTCGATGCCGAGATGCAATTCCAAGTTCCCATCATGTCTACTCATGGACGCCATCAAGTGACACTTTTCGACGTTTCGTTGGGTGGCTGTTCTGAGACACGATGCTCTACCACGATGGTGTCTGCAACCAGATCGCCGATTCGCTGGCGTTGGTCGTTCGATAGGATTGCGAAGACAGCCGGGATGGGGCTGAGCAGGTTGGCTGTGTCCACGCAGAGCAACAACTCGCGCAGCAGAATCCGTTTTCGGCTGCATGGTCGCAGAGTGGTTCGGACGACGCGCAGGCCGCACAGCCACTTTCCCACAAAGGCTCCCGTTCGACCTTCAATCAGAACCGATAACACAAAAATGCCAACGGCCCACGCGATGGCAATCAGGAACCCAATCGTCGCTGCTTGAGAGTGGTCCAGCCGTGCGAATTCTTCGATTGGACGTTGAGCGGTGAACCTTCTCCAGTTGCGCATCCAAACCAACTCATGCACGGCATTCAGGATGAACCCTGACAATTCAGCGAGTTGTACGTTGTCCGTCACGGCCAAGAGCCACATTCCAACCAGTCCGAATGGCAACAGCATGATGAGCAAGTCGATCGCGCGGGCGAGAAAGCGACGAGACAACGGTGCCAACGTCACGACCTCGTGACCGAACGAGTATTGAGGTTGCTGCCCGCGTTCCGCCCACAGGTTGGCTCCACCCAGCAGAATCAAATGCAAGAGCATCCACACGGCCAGAGCCAACCCGATGATCGTCGCCATCAAGCCAACCAAACTCGCGGCATTCCCCGGCAGGGAATGCGGTACGGGTACAAACTTACCTCCCACACGATGAAAGAAGCTCACGTCTTGCATACGCGAGATGGCGACGAAGTAGGCATCGTCTCCCGAGGGCGAAGTCGCCACTCGAACAGTGCCCGATCGAAGCCCCTGTATCTGATCGGCGCTCACAAACTTCCCGACCTTCGAGGGATCGGGCTTCCAGACGCGACCTTGCCCCCAAACGTCGGGAAGGGCGAAGTCTCCGTCGATGATGCACGGAGACGGATAAAGACCAGATATTTTCTGGTCCAACCGGTGCCAGCCCGTGGTGTCCAGTTCGGAGTTTTCCGGGGCGAGAGCAGAAGCCACATCGGTTGAGTCCGGGACGAAGTCGAATCCCAAGCGGTAGGCGTTTTCATATCGACTCGTGTTGCCGTAGCTCGTCGCAATGACATGGACGTCGCCTCCCACTTGGCAGGCTTGGACGAACTCCCAAGACCCAACGAGTTTCACAGCGGACTTGGCCGTGCGTGGAACGAGTCGCTCCTCGCCTCGTTCGGCATCGTAGACCCATGTTCGACCGAAACCGGGGATAGCGATCCTCCGCCCTGCCTGCCACTCACCCTCGACAAACGAATAGGGGCGATGATGTCCGTTGTCGTCCGGGGTGACTGTCGTCAACTGACCGTCCAGCAGAAAGGGCATGCCCGTTTGGGTCGGAGTGAACTTGGGTTTGAATCGAGTCACAGTCCTGCCATCAGACCAAACGACTTCACCGGGACTGACGAACCAAAACTGCTTCGCATCCGCCATGAAGCTGACGTTGAAGCTGGGAACCGTGATGCCGGTCTCACGAACGCGACCCGTTTGAGGATCGAACGCCATGATCTGGCAGGGGCCGGCCGGACCCGTTGCCAAGTTGATTCCGCTTTCTGCAAACAGAATTTCACCACGCCAGTAGCCAATGCCGGTGGTGTCTCGCCACTTCCAATGTGAGGTCATGGCAAAGAACTGCCGATAGCCAAACAGCCCCACCGCGATCCAACCGCCGATCGCGAACATGACCGCCACGACCACGAAAACCAGCGCCGATTGACGACGATCAACGGGAGTACCAGTGCTGGTCATGGATGAGGCTCCGACTCAGTTTTTCACGCACAAAACCCGTTGGTTGAGGCCGCGCGCGCGGGCCAGTACGATCCCGGCCCGATCCGATTGTGGCACGCTCCTTGTCGCCCGTCGATCAACTTCTCTCGCACTCGGTTTCACGCGCACGGAGGCTTCTCACTTGCTCGATCTCAACACGATTCACAAGCTCGACTGCGTTGAGGCCATGCAGCAACTGGACGCAGGCTGCGTCGATCTCGTCTTCGCCGATCCGCCGTTCAACATTGGCTACAAGTACGATGTCTACAAGGACCGACAGGCTCCGCAGGAGTACCTCGATTGGTCGCGCCAGTGGATCGAGGGAATCCATCGCGTCCTCAAACCGACCGGCACATTCTGGCTGGCCATCGGCGACGATTACGCCGCCGAACTGAAGTTGCTCAGCCAGCAGACCGGCTTCTACTGTCGAAGCTGGGTCATCTGGTACTACACCTTCGGCGTGAACTGCAAATACAAGTTCAGCCGCTCGCACACGCACATCTTTCACTTCGTGAAGGACGCCAAGAACTGCACGTTCAACGGCCCCGCCATCGCCGTCCCGTCCGCTCGACAAACGGTCTACGCCGATAGTCGAGCCAACGCGAAGGGCCGCCTGCCCGACGACACTTGGATCCTGCGCCCTCAAGACCTGACCGACGGCTTGAACCCCGATGAAGACACGTGGTACTTCCCGCGCGTCGCCGGGACGTTCAAAGAGCGTGAAGGCTTCCACGGCTGCCAGATGCCCGAACAGTTGCTCGGCCGGATCATCAAAGTCAGCTCGAACCCCGGCGAACTGGTCCTCGACCCGTTCAGTGGCAGCGCGACCACGACCGCCGTCGCCAAGAAACTCGGCCGCAACTTCCTCGCCTTCGACATCAGCGACGAATACATCACCCGCGGCTTGGAGCGACTCAAATACATCAGTAACGGAGATCCGCTCGTCGGTGCCCCTGAACCCAAAGTCAGTGCGCCCGCCACGCCCGCCGTCCCTAGGTCGCACAAATCGACGAAGATCGCCAAGAAATCAACCGACAAGCCGAAGTCCGAGTCGGAGCCAGCGGCCGAAGAGATCGCTCCGCAAGAGACTCTCAAAGCAACCCGCACCAGACGCCCCAAGCCCACACCGCAGCTGCCGTCGGCACCGGAACAGACCCGCCCCTTCAACTTCGATGAAGCGGCTGAGTGACAACCTTGCGGATGGCAATGTCACACCCGTCTCAGTCCACAAATGCGAACTCGTTCAGGTTGAGGATGACTCGACAGGTTTGGCTCAGGCCGTGTTGAGTGGCGTATTCGGTGAGAGCGGCTTGTTCTTCTTCGGTCGGTGAACGGCCGAGGGCGAGGCGGAAGGCGAGAGCGATTCGTTGGCCCAGCTTGGCTGTGTTGGGCGTCAGCCCGGCTTTCTCTTCGCCTGTCCGAGCGGGGGACGTGCGTTCCCCGGTTCTTGGCTGTTCGTTCCTCGGCGGCACGTTCGGAGATGGAAGAACCTGGGGACTGACGTCCCCCGCTCGGACAGACAATGAGGGTCGCTCTGCATCCGTCTCGATACGCCGGGCCATGTGGGCCGACATCGACAGGACCAGCTTGTTGTTTCTGAGCGCGAGGGCTTGGAGGGCGGTGACCGTTTCGTTGCGCTTCTCGACGATCATCGAGGGATCGGCGCAGTCGAGTGTTGCCATGAACGGTTGCGTCTGTGACCGGACGAGGAAGCGATAGACCGACCGGCGGTGCGACTTCGGGTCTTCGGGATCGTGCAGGTGATACTCGTAGTGTGGCGAGTGTTCGGGCTTCTCGATCACGAAGTCTTGGAACGCGGGGCCGCCCATCCGGTCGTCGAGCTTTCCCGCGACGAGCAGCATCGCATCACGCAGAGACTCGGCGTCGAGCTTGCGGCGGTTCGATCGCCACAGCAGCGTGTTGGACGAGTCGACCTGATCGGCCCGCGCGTTTGACAGTGACCGCTGGCGATAGACGCTACTTGTCACGATCTGACGGTGAAGTCGCTTCAGGCTGCGGCCTCCGTCGCGGAACTCGATGGCGAGCCAGTCGAGCAGTTCGGGATGAGTCGGCAACTGGCCCATGCGGCCAAAGTCGTTCGGGGTATCGACCAAGCCTCGACCGAGATGATGTTGCCAGAGGCGGTTCACGATCGAACGCCATGTCAGAGGATGCTGCTCATCCACGATCCACTTGGCGAACGCGACGCGGCGGTCTCCTTCGGCGTGATTGGGAGCGAGAGTGAACTCACTTCGTTCGTCCTGTCGCAGTGCGACGATCCCTGGCCCGACTTCATCGCCGGGCGTGGTGACATCACCGCGCTTGAGGATGTGAATCGGACGCGGCTTCCCGCCAAGCGGCCCCGTGCCGCTGAAGGTTCCGCCACCGTGATGGATCATCCCGGCATAGACGTACTGCGGCGCGGGGAGCAATTTGAGTTGCCGGTCTGTCGTGACGAGCGCCGCTTCGACGCGACGCATCTCGTCACGCAGCGCTGGCGGAACGAGACGTTCCAACAGCGCGGCGCGCTGTTCACGCAGTTGCTTCACGTCGTCGGCCGACTGTCCGGTGAAGACGCCATCGACGAGGTTCTTCTTCGCCCAGCGAACGGGGGCTTCAATGGAGTCGAGCGCGGTGACGGTCGTCCCCAACGCGACGTTCTTGCCATCGACATCGAACACGCTCAACTCGGCCAGCGCGCAGATGAAGTCGTTCATGCGCGGAGCGAGTTTCGTCGCGGTGACACGGACGTAGCGAGCAGTTGCCTTCCTACTGAGGTCAATCGTCCAGAGTTTCGTGCCGGGGTTGGTGACATCTACGGCAGTGCGGTCGAGCGCGATGATCACGTTCGTTTTGAAGTCGGCGTCCGACGACAGTTCGACTTTGAATCGAACCGGGAAACCGAATCCCTCGCCGATGCCGTTGAAGTCGTCCCAGCAGCCGACCAGCGCGAGCGTCTGAATCGCGACTTCGCGACCGAGATCGACTTGGATCCACTTGGTCGTGTTCTGATCGCGCTCGATGCCGCTGTGATAGCCGTACTCGGGTCGCCGCTGTCCGGCCGCCGCTTGTTGAGTCGAGGCGATCCTTTGATCGAGGGTCTTCAGTTCCTCACCGCCGAGCTTGGCGAATTCACTTGTCAGACGTTGCTCTTCGCTTTTGAGTCGCTTCTGTTCGGCGAGCAACTCGACGCGGCGATGGCTGATGGCGGGATCGGTGTCGAACATCCGGTCGGCGCGGTCGAGCGCGGCGAAGACGGCTTGCAGGCGGTAGTAATCGGTCTGCGTCACCGGATCGAACTTGTGGTTGTGACAGCGAGCACATTGAACGGTCAGGCTGCAAAACGTGTTCATCGCCGTTGTGACCATGTCGTCGCGATCGAGGTTCCGCGCGATCTTGCCGTCGATCTTCGATTCGGGGACCTCGGCGTGACCGATGAAGTCCCATGGCCCAGCCGCGATGAAGCCGGTCGCGATCTGCCCGTCGGTCGTCTCGGGCCAGAGCACATCTCCGGCAAGCTGCTCCAGCACGAAGCGGTCGTACGGCTTGTCCTCGTTCAACGAGCGAATGACGTAGTCGCGGTACGGCCACGCATTCGGCCGCAGCTTGTCTTTGTCATAGCCATGCGTGTCGCCGTAGTGGACGACATCAAGCCAGTGCCGCGCCCAGCGTTCTCCGTAGCGGGGCGATGCGAGCAGCGCATCGACCAACCGTTCGTAAGCAGTCGGATCGAGATCGGCCACGAACGCATCGACCTCATCCGGGTCGGGAGGCAACCCGTGCAGGTCGAACGACAGGCGGCGATAGAGCGTGCGGCGGTCGGCTTCGGGCGACGGGGCGAGATGATGTTCGATGAGCTTCGCATGGATGTAGGAGTCGAGGGGAGTGCGCGGAAGGGGAGTGTCATCAGAAAGCGTCCTGACTTCATCCCGCACTCTCTTCACCAGCGGCTGCAACGACCACCACGTTTGTCCCTCGAACTGCTTGTCTTTGAGAGCGACGCCCGCGGGCCAGTTGGCTCCCGCTGCGATCCACTCGCGCAGCGTTGCGATCTGTTGTTTGGAGAGCGGGGCCGCGTTCTTCGGCATCTCGGGTTTATCGCCACTGACGTGCTGGACGATCAGGCTGTCCTCGGGCTTCGTCGAGATGAACGCCGCCCCGCTGTCGCCCCCTTTTCGAGCCGCTTCACTCGTGACGAGCGACAGTCCCCCTTTGTGCTCGTCGGCGTTGTGGCAGCGAACGCAATGCTGCTCGAAGATCGGCGCGACTCGCTCGGTGAACGTCTTGTCGGCGGCGGCGGCGGTGAATCCGAGCGTGAACAACAACGCGAAGACGAAACTCGTCCTCATCATGCTAACGAGGAAAGATTTCCGAGCGGCGTGGCGTAAGCCCCCCGGTTCTGCGCCGACGAGCTGACTCCCCAAAGCCAGGGGGCTGACGCCACCCCGCTCAGAGGACTCGTTCACGACCGCAAGAGGGCTGAGGCCCAAGAGCCAGGGGGCTGACGCCGCCTCGCTCCGAAAGAAGTTTGGGGTGCGTCTGTTGGAGCAAGGTGGATTCATGGGATCGTTCCGGAACCGCGATGGTTCAGGCGGGTGGCCAAAGGCGAGGTTGGTTGAGCTTCCTCGCAAGCCATTCGATAACATGGCCGCGAACATCGCAAGCCACACTTCAAATGGACTCACCACCACGATGACTGAACCGATCACGACCGCGATATCGACGGAAGAGAGATTGATCCGCCTCGAAACGGCGTTGGCTCATACGCAGCATGATCTTGAGCAGATGCACGAAGCGCTGCTGAGCCTCCATGCGGAGCTGCGCGGAAACCGCCATGAGATCGCGCGGTTGGAGCGACGTTTGGTGTCATTGGGAGAAGGGCCGGAGATTCGCGATCCGGGTGACGAGCAGCCGCCGCACTACTGATGAGTCGAAGTTCGAGCGACCGAAGAAAACAGCCGAAGACCGGCTACCAGCGCGCTGGAACACGTACTTTTGGAGGCCCTCGTCCGAGCGATTTCTCGCTGAAAACGGACGGTCGAGGACGTCCATCCTACGATTCTCAATGGGCTGCTAAGCCGGACTTCAGGCGTGAAACCACCTCACGCCGGTTCGCCTTCTTCGGGCTTCTTGGCGTGTTCGGGCATCGCCAGTGAGACGCCGATGCCGATCGCCAGGGCGACCGCGATGACGGCGAGCGAGATGAGCGTGATCTCGCTGGTCTTATCGTGCGGCAGCAACGGGTGGATCAGCATCTTGATGCCGACCAACGCGAGGATCGCCACGAGCGAGTACTTCAAATAGTGGAACCGGCCGAGCAGATCGGCCAGCGCGAAGTAGAGGCTTCTCAGGCCAAGGATCGCGAACACGTTCGACGTGAAGACGAGAAACGGATCGTGCGTCAGGCCGATGACGGCGGGGATCGAATCGACGGCGAAGACGAGGTCGGTGGTCTCGACAATGACGAGGGCGAGGAACAGCGGCGTCATCGCGCGCTTGCCGTCAATCATGGTGAAGAAGCGATCTTGCACGAAGCTCGGATGCAGGCGGAAGAACCGTCGCGCGAGACGGATCATGCGGCTGTTCTCGAAGTCCACCTCTTCGTCACCGGCGAACAGCATCTTGATCGCGGTGGCGAGCAGGAAGAAGCCGAAGACGTAGGTCATCCACGTGAAGCGGTGAATCAGCTCGACCCCGATCCCGATCATCACGCCACGCATGACGAGCGCGCCGAGAATGCCCCACAGCAGGACGCGGTGTTGATAGGCCGCCGGGACTTGGAAGTACCCGAGCACCAGCGCGATCACGAAGATGTTGTCCACGCTGAGCGACTGTTCGAGGATGTAGCCCATGAAGAACATCACGGCCGCTTCCCAACCGCTCTTCGGCAGCAGACCCGCGCCGTGAGCAGCGTCCCCTTCCGCAGCTTCGACCACCGGCGAATAGACACCGAGTCCAAACCAGTGACCGTCATACGCAAAGTAGACAAACACCGTGAACAGCAGCGCCAGACAGAAGTAGATGCCCGTGCGAATCAACGCAGCCCGCGCGGTCAACGCCTTCCGCTCTCCGCGCGAAAACAGCCCGAGATCGAACGCCAGAATGAACAGCACCAGCAGCACGAAAGCCGCCCAAATCATCTTTCATCACCCTTCGACAAGAGGCAGTTCCAAATTCTTCTGGCGAGCCAGCCCAGCGGGGACGGGAGTATAGCGGCGACCCTTTCGATTGCGCAGCCAGCGATCACGCGTGAGCAGGGCCAATCACTTTTTCAAGTTGGGCTCAATGTAGCGTGCAACCAGCTCGCGACGAGCATCAGCCCACTATCAGCAGGACCATCGCCTTGTTGATACTGCGGTGAGGGGTGCCACGGTCACGGAGCTTCGACGTGGCCGTGCAAGTGGAAACCGCCATGCCATTCGGGCACGGCCACGTCGAAGCTCCGTGACCGTGGCACCCTGCAAACAAGCCGCTGCTTTCCGGTTAGCCTCTGGGATCCGCCGTTACAGAGTGGCGGGGATTTCACGCGGACTCTGTTTGACGAGCGTGACTTGGTTTCCCTGGTCGTTGTAGTGGACCTCGTCCATGAAGGCGCGCATCAGCATGACGCCTCGACCGCAGGGGCGGTCGAGATTTTCGAGGGCCGTGGGATCGGGCAGCTTTCCGTGGTCGAAGCCGGGTCCCTGATCGCGGATCGTGTACGACACGCCCAGCGGGGTGGAGCGGACTTCCACGAACACGCGTCGATCGCGGAACGGCGCGGCGGCACGTCGCTCGTCCGCCAATTGGTAGAACGCGGCGAAGTCTTCTTCCTTCAACTTGGAATCAACCTCCAAGTTGCCGTGATACATCGCGTTCAGCAAAGCTTCCTCGAGCGCCATGCCGATCTGCATCCGCGCTGATAGGTCGAGACCCCACTGTGTTGCCAGCGCCAGTTGCAGGTAGCGCGACAGCGAGAGCAGCAGGTCGAGATCGCTTTCCAGAACGAACGTCTCGACGCGCGACTGCATCCGCCGCAAGACCTCGCGCTGAACGCGATCGTCCTGACGCGCCGACAACACGCGCCGCGCGGTCTCAACAAGCTGCAGCCGCAGGCTGCGTTTGGGAACGTAGCTGGCGGCTCCTGCCTGCAATGCTTCCATCGCGATCTCTTCGCTGCCGCGGGCCGTCATGAGAATGACCGACACGCCGGGGAATTCGCGCCGCACCGCCTGACACAATTCGAGGCCGTCCATTTCGGGCATCTGCATGTCGGTCAACACCAAGTCGGGTTGATCGCGCCGGATCGCTTCCAATCCCTCCAACCCGTTCGTCGCGTACTCGATGGTCCAGTCAGTGTGTTTTTCGATCTGACTCCCGGCCAGTTTTCGGTCGATGGCGGAATCGTCCACGATGAGGATACGCGTCACAGTTGTTCTCCTGTCTGAACGTCAGATGCCAGCTCGGTGATTCGCGAAGAATGGAATGAGGATGCGAATCGGCGGGGACAGGATATCGACATTCCAGAGGAGTGAAACCGTGGCGAGCAGCCGAACGCGACCGACCTTGTGGTTTCGTTTCGCCCCTTTCAAAAGAGAGAGGACGGGCAAGTTTGCCCGTCCTCCAAGTGGACTACATCTGCTGTGGACCGTGCAGATCAGTACCGAAACGTCGTCTGCACATAGAACTGCCGGGCATCTTGCCGGGCGGGCTGGACATCGTTGATGTAGTCGCCGTACCAGAACCAGAATTGACCGACTTCGACACTGACGTTCTGGTTGTAGGTGTAGGTCGCCAGCAGATCGAGTTCCTGTCCCACGTTGCTGCCGTGGCCACCGGGCGAGCCAAACTTCTGCCCCGTGATCGTGTAGAGCGAATCGTTTTCATTGGCGAGTTGAATGAAGTGTTGAGCGGCCTGAAGTTGCAGCTTCTTGGTCGGCTTCACCGACACACGGTAGTTGATGTCGCTGACGTTCTGCCGTGCGACGTTGTCGATCAAACCGAGATAGGCATGGACCAGACCATATTGCTGGAAGAAAGTGTTGTTCACGCCATCTAGTGGATTGTCATCGCCCGACGCCCAATCGTAGAAGCCCCAAATGGTTGGCTCCCACTTCACGGACTTCCAAACGTGGCCCAAACCTGCCGTGAAGTACCCGGCCTGCACGCTGCCGGCTCTGTCGCTGCCGAACTGATAGCCCCCTTCCACGTCGGTCAGGTAGGCCCGCGCACCGCAGTCGGCGGGGAATGTCCCCAGCCAGCGCGATCCCAGCGTGTACCGATCACCCAGCGGAAAGCTGTTGTTCAGCGGGGGCGGAACGACCGGCACCGGGTCGAAGCCCGCTCCACCGGGGAAGAATCGGTCGTAGTGATTGAACAAGAAGAACGTGTCGATCGTGTGATCTTTGATTCCCTTGTACGTAGCCCAGCCGCCACCGAAGAGGATGTCGCGCTGAGGCGAATCAAATTGGTTGTCGTTCTTGAGGACACCGAGTCCCGGACCGGCCCCACCTCCTGCACCGAACGTCGCAGTATTCACGGGGTTCACCAGCCACGCATCCAAGTCCCAATTCACACCGGGGCTGTTGAGTCTCAACCCTTCAAAGTTGCGGCGCGTGTTGGCCCAATCGAGGGGCGAGATCAGGCGTTGCGAACCGAACAACAACTCTTGCCGTCCGATGCGAAACCACACCGGTTTGTCATCTCGCTCCAGAACCTTCAGATCAACGAAGGCGTTTTGCAGGTCCCAGCGGTTCTCGTCGATCCCGGTCACCGGCAGATCGTTGCCGTAGATCGAGGCGTCGATCATCTCGACATAGACGCGCACCCAGTCGGAGTGCTTGAGGTCCATGTAGTTGCGCCAGCGGAACAGGTCATAGGTCGAGTGACCTCCCGCACCGAATGGGGCGCGGAGACGGTTCCGCTCGTCCATGTACCGATGACGGAGTTCGCCACCAACGGAGATCTTCGTGTCCTCGGCGATGTCCCCTGGCAGGATGCTGTCGAGTGGGATGTCCTTCAGGTTTTCGCCGAGCAATTCTGTGTGCGGTGTCTTCTTGTAGCTGAAGTCGTTGTCAAAGAACATCGGCTTCCACGGCTGTGGCGGTGGCTTGGGAGCGGCGGGCTTGGAAGCGGCCGGAGCTGGTGCCGGTGTTGTCTCATAGGGAGCAGGCGCGCCTGTCGCCGGTGCCTGCGAGAGTTGAAGAGCCTCATCCCGCAAAGTGTCCTCACTGGCAGGAGCGGGCGGAATGACGGGCACTTCTTGCGCCCGCGTCACCGTGGTGAGGCCGATGCAAAATCCCAAACTCATCGCCGCAAACGTCCAACGTCGCATCTCAGCTCGCTCCCGCGAGGTGTCCGCTGAGTTGCGGCTTGGGCCTCGTCCTTCAGGATGTGTGGCTCGTGCTGTGCGTCAGCAACGGACCAGATAATTCGTGTCGAGTGAGCTATCGTCGCGGTCGGCTCGCGGCGGAGATTCGCAGCGCCGAAGAATCCTTGCGACTTCGAGAAACCACAATCCTCAATGTCCGGTTGTAGTGACTGCCAAAAGTGGGGCCGGATCGTCGCCGTACGGTCGTGAAGCGAGACGACTGGTAGACGATCGCTCATCGGCAAGAAGTGCTAGACGGCGGACGTTGGTGAGACCTCACGTGGCCATCGATGAGACTTTCTTGGTGAGCCGGGCGGCGTCAGCCCAATGGCACTTACTTTACTGAGCGACATGGCGCTAGCCGTCGGTTTTTCACTTGAAAATACACCGGCGGCTAGCGCCATGGCGCTCACAGAAATCTAAAGTAAGTGCCATTGGGCGTCAGCCCCCGGACTCTTGGCTCATGAAGTCCGAGGGCTGACGCCGCCCGGCTCACCAAGACAACGTGTGGTTGAGAAATCGTCTCATCCGTGGTCGCGCGGCTGATAACTCGCACGGCAATACGAGCACCTGTCGTTCGCCTCGAGGCGACCCTTCACGGCATCAATGCGGCGACGGCCAACGAGGGAATCGACGCGGACTTGCTCACCGCGGTCGGCAGCGGCGAGGCGACTCGTTCGGACGAGGTCTTCGCGGACGACGCGGGTGGCGATCCGGCAGCGTCGTACTGATCGTCTGGCTTGTGGCCCTGACGTTCCAAGAACCCGACGAGATCGCCGCGCAGAGCGTCATAGTCGGGGTGTTCCATCATTGCCGCGCGATTGCGCGGATGAGGGAAGGGTACGGTAAGAATGTCGCCGACGGTGGCACTCGGGCCGTTGGTCATCATCACGACGCGATCCGAAAGAAACAGGGCTTCATCCACATCATGTGTCACCATCAGCGCGGTCTTCTGATCGGCAGACCACAAGTCGATCAGAACTTGTTGCAACTCAAACCGCGTCAGCGAATCGAGCATCCCGAACGGCTCGTCAAGCAGCAGCATCTTGGGGTTGAGGGCGAAGGCGCGCGCGAGTCCGACGCGCTGACGCATCCCCGCCGAGAGTTCCGCCGGTCGCTTCTTGAGCGCGTCACCCAAGCCGACCAGTTCGAGATAGTGAACGACGATGTCGGCGCGATGCTGTCGTGTCAGTTCGGGACGGACCTGCTCGACGCCGAGCATCACGTTGTCGAACGCGCTGCGCCACGGAAGCAACGACGGCGACTGAAACACCACGCCGCGATCCGGCCCCGCCCCGTCGATCTCGCGCCCGGCAAGCATAATCCCGCCCGTAGACAGCTCCGTCAGCCCCGCGACCATCGACAGCACCGTCGATTTGCCGCAGCCCGAATGTCCGATCAATGACACGAACTCGCCTTGTTTCACCGCGAGGTTGAAGTCGGTCACGATGACCGCTTCGCCTCCGTCTCGCTTTGGGTACGACTTGCTCACGCGCCACAATTCGAGATACCGATCATTCGCTGTCATGGGGTGTGGGTTCCTGTCAGACCCATTTTCGTCGTGACTGTTTCCAGCCCCGTACTCAAAGGGCTTCGCCAGTCGTTCGCGGACAGAGGAGCGTTCCTTGACCGGCAGATAGGGGACGGCATCGTGTTTCGTTCGGACCATAAGGCACCTCCGTCATTCCTCAGCCCCGTCAAGCGGGGACTAATTCTCGTTCGTTTTTGACCGCTACCGTTCGTTGCTTGCGACGGCCCGGGCCGAGCAGCCAGTCCAAAATCTGTTTTTTCATCCGTTTGAATCGCGGGTCCGCCCCGAGGGCCTTCCGATCGCGAGGGCGATCCAGATCGACATCGAAGCTGGGACCAAGGGTCGCTCGCGGGCCGGCGCTCAGCGGGATGATGCGATCCGCCAACAGCAGTCCTTCATCGACATCGTTCGTGATGAGAATGACCGTCTTCCGATCCCGCTCCCAGATCCGTTCGATCTCATCTTGAAGCGTTGCGCGCGTGAGGGCGTCCAGCGCACCGAGCGGTTCATCCAACAGCAGGATCGCGGGGTCCATTGCCAGCGCGCGAGCCACCGCCACACGCTGGCGCATCCCGCCACTTAACTCATGCGGCTGCTTGTTTCGCGCCGGCGTGAGATTCACCATCGCGATGTACTTCTCGATGTACGCCTTCTTCTGTTCGGCAGGCCAGTCGAACAGTGCATCGACCGCCAGTGCAATGTTCTCGTACACGGTCAGCCACGGCAGGAGCGAGTAATTCTGAAAGACGACGCCGCGATCCGGACCCGGCTCCGTGATTTGCTTGCCATCCAGTTCGAT
>CAMAYU010000100.1 GCA_945862235.1 Schlesneria paludicola DSM 18645 | reverse complement strand
GGGTGCCACGGTCACGGAGCTTCGACGTGGCCGTGAGTTGGCGAAACGGCCAACACATTCTCTCACGGCCACGTCGAAGCTCCGTGACCGTGGCACCCAACACTCAAGTTGAAAAACAGGCTCGCCTTGGTCTCCAACTCGATCCAACGGCATCGCACAGACCGGCGTTGCCCGGTTTCCGGCTTCGCCGTTAAGATTCCGCCCGCGCGAGTGACCGGTCGGTAACCAGCGCGTTGAAACAACGTAGGGTAAGCCTCCGGCTTGACCCTTTTTCAACTGCTTGCACGGGCAAGCGAGACGCTTACCCTACGTTTTTCCACAGGCTGTTACTTCTCCCTCGTGCCTCTTGCCCAAGCCTTTTGAACACGGATGTGTCATGCGCGACTTCCTGAGACGAATGGTTTTGTCGGGAATGTGCCTGTTGGCCGCGACGCTCGCGTCGGTTCAGGCCGCTGACGATTTGGGCGTGCGCGTTCCCGAAGGCTTTGAGGTGGTCGAGTTCGCGGGCGACGATCTCGCGCACGACATCTATTCCATGACGATCGACTCGCAGGGGCGAGTCGTAGTGGCGGGAGCGGGCTACGTCAAAATCCTGATCGACCGCGATGGCGATGGGAAAGCAGATGAAGCCAAGCTGTTCTCGGACTCACCCAAGAACGGCGCGATGGGAATGTTCTTTCACGGGCGGTCGTTGCTGTGCGTGGGCGACGCCGGGCTGCTGCGATTCAAGGACGCAAACGGCGACGATCAAGCCGACGGGCCACCCGATGTGTTCCTACGCATGAAGACCGGCGGCGAACACGATGTTCATTCGATTCAGCAGGGACCGGACGGCTGGTGGTACGTTATCGCGGGGAATGGAGCCGGGATTACAAGCAGGTACGCGACGCTGCCATCGTCGCCTGTGAAGCAGCCGCGCGCGGGAGTTCTCTTCCGGCTGAAGCCCGATCTGTCGGGTGGCGAGCTTCTGTCGCATGGGCTGCGCAACGCCTACGACTTCGCATTTAATGGTCAGGGCGATTTGTTTACATACGACAGCGATGAAGAGCGAGAAGTCTCGCTGCCTTGGTATCGCCCGACGCGCGTCTTCCACGCGCTGACCGGAGCCGATCACGGCTGGGTCAGCAAAAGTTGGATGAGACCCGAAGGGCTGCTCGACTCACCCTCCACGATTGCGTCGTTTGGGCGCGGCTCGCCGACCGGCGTCGTCTGCTACCGACACACGCAGTTCCCTGACAAGTATCGCGACGCGCTGTTCGTCCTCGATTGGACCTACGGGCGCGTCCACTTGCTCCCGCTCAAGCCCGCCGCTGACACTTGGTCCACCGAACCCGAGCTGTTCATGAGCGGCACCGGTCAGAACGGCTTCGCGCCGACGGACGCGGAAGTCGGTCCGGACGGTTCGCTGTACATCAGCATCGGGGGGCGAGGAACTCGCGGCGGTGTCTATCGCATTCGACACACGCTTGGCGAGAAGCTCCTGTCGACGAAGACGGCTCCTGCGGCGAGCCGCCCGCCACTCAGTCCGACGGCGGGCAAACTTGCCGCCGTCCTCGAAGCACCGCAACCGCTGAACAGTTGGTCGCGAACGAAGTGGGTGCCGATCGCCAAAGAACTGGGAGCCGCGCCGTTTCAACAGGCCGCGCTGGATGAAGAGCAACCCGCCGAGAACCGCGTGCGTGCGATCGAAGTGCTGACCGAGCTGTTTCAAGGACTCGATGCCAAGCTGCTGCAAGAGCTGGCTCGCAGTCCCTCGGCCACCGTTCGCGCGCGGGCGATCTGGAGCTATGGAAGAACGGCAATCGAACCGCTCGACGCTTCCCTCGTGAAGTTGTATCTCGACGACAGCCAGCCGCTGGTCGGTCGCTGCGCACTCGAACTCTGCCTGAGTCGAGCCGAGTCGAGCGTCAATTGGACATCGCTGTTGCCGAGTATTGCGAAGCGACTCGGCGGCGCGGATCGCTTCAATCGCGCACTGGCCGCGAACGTCGTCGCGCGGCTGGACGACAAGCAGGTCACAAGCATCTCAACTGAAGCGACCAAAGTCGGCGTGAGGGCGGTCGTCAGCTATGCAGCTGGTTGGTTGAGTCGCACGCCGGACGGGGCCGCTCGCATCCGCAGTATCGTCCCGTCACTGGCCGTCGCAGTGTTGAAGAAGCGTGAGAACACGATCGACCTGAAACTCGATGCCGTCCGACTATTGCAACTCGCGCTCGGTGACATGGGACCGCTCGTCGGTCGGTCCCCCGTGTTCGATGGCTACGCGAGTACGATCGACTTGGAAGAGTTCGAGCGGGAACTCGATCCACTGCGTGTACAGTTGGCCGAGGTCTATCCGACCGGAGACGCGCGGCTTGATCGCGAGTTGATCCGCCTGCTCGCAATGCTCACGTCGTACAGCAGCAAGTTGGTTGATGCGGTGTGCGACAAACTCACCGACGAATCCGATCCGATCGACGACCTGCATCATCTGATCGCCGTGGCCCGACTGCCGATGACGCATTCGGTGAAACAGCGTGATCTGCTGGTGAAGGCACTCGCCAATTTGGAGTCGAAGGTCGCGGCGAAAAAGTTGCCGCAGGACGCCAGTTGGAGCGATCGCGTCAAAGAGATGTGGGTCAAGCTCGCGCTGTCAGACGACTTTCTCGCGGCGTCACTCGTCGGGCATCCGGCTTTCGGTCGGCCCGGTCACACGATCTTTCTTAATCAGATGCCGCCCGAGTTGCTTCCGGCCGCGAGAGCAGCTTTCGTCAAACAGATCACGGCGGACAGTGACTATGCGTGGACCAACGAAGTCGTTTTCGCACTCGGCGACACGGACGATGTGACACACCGCGAGTTGCTCCGCGCGCAGATCAATCGCTTCACCGTGCGCGGCAGCATCCTCGTAATCCTCAGCCGGAATCCGGTCGCCGCCGATCGCCGCCAGTTCGTCGAGGGACTCGACTGGTCGCAGACGGAAGTTCAAACGGCGTGCTTGTCCGCGTTGGAAACACTCGGCCCGAACGCTCAGCCCGACGAGCAACTCGCGCTGCTCAAGTCGCTCCGCCGACTCGGTGCCGATGAACGCGAGTTCGCTGCGCGCGAGAGCGTCGTCGCGCAACTCGAACGCAACAACGGGCAGCGGTTCCCGTTCGTGGTCGGCAAGCTCGGACATCGGCCTCAACCCGAAACCGTCCGCCGTTGGACGGAATGGTGCGAAAAAAAGTGGCCCGTTGAAACCGCCGCACAACTCGGCGGCAACGACGCCGAGTTCTCAAAAATGAAGTCGTTGCTGGCCGAGGTCGACTGGAATTCAGGCGACGCCTCGCGCGGAGCGGCTCTGTACGCCAAGCGATCCTGCACGCAATGCCACGGTGCGAAAGGGGCACTCGGCCCCGACCTGTCCGGCTCCGCAAACCGCTTCTCCAAAGAAGACCTCTTCGCCGCGATCCTGCTCCCCAGCCGTGATGTCCCCGCCCGCTATCAAACGACTCTCGTCCAAACGCGCGACGGCAAAGCGTTCTCGGGGCTGGTCATCTACGAGTCCGTGGACGGATTTCTCATCCGCAACGGCACCGGTCAAACCTTCCGCATCGAGACACACCAAGTCGAAGAACGCCGCAAGTCTCCCGTCTCACTGATGCCGACCGGCCTGCTCAAGGACCTCACTTCCACCGACTACGCCGACCTCTTCGCTCACCTGCAAACCCTGACGGCCACAAAAGAAAGTAAACCGGTCACTCCGTGACCGGAATCTTCGAGTCACGGAGTGACTCGTCTACGTTGGGTCGGGATTTGATTCCGGTCGCCAGATGCACGTTGGCCAGGTGGCTGCTGACAACTCGTCTTGTCGCGTTTTCGGGAATCGGCTATCTGTCCCGCCGCGCGCGGGGTCGGTTCGAGTCTCACTCGGTCCGGATCCGCCGTCACGTCACTTCCATCGCTCCCGTCTTGAGTCTGTTCGCGTCACCGGCCAACGGTGTCGCCTTCTGCCTTCCGTGCGAGAAAGCTCAACCATGCAGCACGTCGTCCGCGACAAAGCCTGCGCCATCTGGTCGCTCGCGTGCGCCCTGTTCTTCGGCGTCACGATGGGGCCGTGTCCGGACGTCCTCTTGGCACAGCCTGCGGCTCGCGATCCGTTTTTGGATTTGCCGTCGTCGCGACAGGCATCGCGACCGCCAGCTTCGCCACAATCCAAGTCGATTCGTCAGATTTCGGCCAACAATTCGGGGATCGATGCCATCGCCAACAGCGAGGCGCCGGACACGCCCTTCACACTCGATGAGCCGCTCGCCAAGGTGACGGTCGAGGGAAACACGACGATTCCCAGCCCGGAAATCGCACGTCACATCAAGACCCGACCGGGTCGCCCCGTCACCGCGAAGCAAATCAAAGACGATGTCGATGCACTCGTAAGAACTCGTTGGTTTGCCAACGTCGAGCCTTCGATCCGTCGCACCGATAACGGCAACCTGTTGGTCTTCCGTGTCCTTGAACGGCCCATCGTCACGCGGGTCGAGTACAAGGGAAACAAAAAGATCAAGACCAAAGTCTTCCAGTCGATGACGCAGCTCAAGCCGGGCAGCCCGTATGACGTGAGTGCCAATCGCGAGTGTGCCCGCCGAATTGAAGAGCATTACCACGAAAAGGGCTTCACTTTCGCCACGGTTGAGCTGGAACGAGGCGACGTGCGCACCGATCCCGATCGCGAAGTGGTGTTCCTCATCAATGAGGGGCCGAAGGTGAAGGTCACTTCGGTGAAGTTCGAAGGGAACGACAGCTTCAGTGACGGACTGCTCAAGCTGAAAACTCGCACCAAGACACGCATCCTGTGGTCGTTCGGCGGCAAGTACGATCCGTCGTCGATCGCAGACGATATGGAAGGGATTCGTCAGTACTACTACAGCTTGGGCCACTTCGATGTGCAGGTCGAGCCGCGTCAGGAGTTCACACAGGACAAGTCCAAGGTGGAGCTGCATTACGAGATTGAAGAGGGCAAGCGGTACCGCATTCGCAACATCGATGTGGCGGGCAATCAAGTTCTCACTGAGGACGAGATTCGCGGCATGACCAAGATCGCGTCGGGTGAAGAGTACAACGCCCGGCACATCGCCAAGGATGTCGATGCGATTAAGAGCAAGTACGGCGAACAGGGCCGCTTGCAGGCGCGAGTTGATGCAGTCCCGATCTGGACCGATGACAACGATGCGGCCGTCGTCGATATCGTGTTCAAGATCAATGAAGACAAGGTTTACCGCGTTCGCGACTTCAACGTTCACATCGCGGGAGACCATCCGCACACGAAGACAAATCTGATCCGCAATCTGTCGCCCATTCAGCCCGGTGATCTGGCGGATCCCAAGAAAATTTATCTGCTCAAGCGACGGCTGGAGGGTTCTCAATACTTTGAGACCGGGCCGCAAGCCGGGCCGCGCATCGACACGAGCATCGTCAAAAGCAACTCGTGGATTCAGCAGCCGGATGTGAACATGGCACGCGGCCAGAATATCGAAACGGGCGCATTGGGAGCGGCTGGACACAGCCTCCTCGTGGGGACCTCGTTTAGTTCGGGTTCGCCCTCGTCCAACTCTTCTGCTCCGGCGAAGGGCGCGAACTCGGCCACACAGAAGTCTCGAACCAATCCGAACGTCACCGAAACTCAAAACGTCTCGCGTCCCTACTTCGTGGAAACACGGGCCGTTGAGCCGGATGACGAAGCCGAAGACAAGTCGAAATCGGACTGTGCCCGCTTGGCACCGCTCACGCCTGTCTTTCGGGCCCAGAGCTTCGACCAGCCACCAGCGGCGGAAAACTTTGGCTTTGACGGCAGCAACCCGCAACTCAATCCGTTTGGCAACACGCTACGAGACCAAGAGGCCAACGACTGGGATCGGATGCCTCCGCCCGAGTTCATCGATATCGATACGTACGTGAATGAGGCCCGCACCGGCCGGTTGATGTTTGGCGTCGGAGTGAACAGCAACTCGGGCGTCGTCGGCAACATCGTGCTGAGCGAGCAGAACTTCGACATCCTGCGACCGCCCACGAGTTGGGCCGACGTTTGGAACGGCACTGCGTGGCGTGGCGGCGGTCAACGCTTTCGCATCGAGGCGATGCCCGGAACGCAGGTCAGTCGCTATTTGATCGACTGGCAAGACCCATATTTCATGGACACGAACAACAACCTCGGCGTGAGCGGCTTCTACTTCCAACGGTACTATAAGAACTGGACCGAACAGCGTTTGGGTGGCAAACTGCGCGTCGGACGCCAGTTCACACAACAGTGGTCTGGTTCGGTCGCACTGCGTCTGGAAGACGTGGAGATTTCTAATCCGACCACTCCGCGACCTCAGATTCTGACAGATGTCCTCGGCCACACACTGCTCTCCACAGTGCGAGCCTCGGTCATGCACGACACGCGCGACGCCGCGTTCCTACCGGGCGAAGGCCACTATGTTGAACTCGGTGTCGAGCAGGCCTTTAACGAATTCACGTACACCCGCTTCGATGTCGAAGGCAGGCAGTACTTCACCACGTATCAGCGCGCGGATGGTGGCGGTCGCCACACGATCTCGCTCATCGGACAAGCCAGTTGGACCGGCGATGACACGCCGATCTATGAACGCTTCTTCGCGGGTGGCTTCCAATCGTTCCGTGGCTTCTCGTTCCGTGGTGTCAGTCCGGTTGATACGGGAGTGCGTGTCGGTGGTACGACGATGCTGCTCGGCAGTGTCGAGTACATGCTGCCCGTGACTGCCAATGAAATGGTCAAAGTGGTCGGGTTCTCGGACTTCGGTACGGTCGATGACAGAGTCTCGTTGCGAGACTTCCGGCTGTCAGTCGGTGCGGGTTTCCGCATCGCCGTCCCGATGATGGGGCCGGTCCCCATCGCCCTCGACTTCGCCGTTCCGGTACTCAAGCAAGATTTCGACAGCAAACAAATCTTCAGCTTCTACGTCGGCATGAACCGCTGACAGGCGGTTGAAGATCGTAGGGCAAGCGTCTCGCTTGCCCATGTTTGCCGTTGGAAGACGGGCAAGCCAGACGCTTACCCTACGCCCTTTCAACAGGCCGGTAACAAACCGCTACTGCCAGACTCCCATGCTTATCGAAGGACTCGTCACCAGCCTTAACCTCTCGGGCGAGTTGAATCTCGCGCCGATGGGTCCGATCGTGGACGAGTCGTTCTCGCACCTCACGCTCCGTCCGTTTCAGACTTCGACGACGTACCAGTATCTGAAACAGAGACCGTATGGAGTCTTCCACATCACGGACGATGTGTTGTTGATCGCGCGAGCCGCTCTGCACCGACTGGATGTGATCCCGAACACGGTGGCCGCGCACTCCATCGACGGGCGTGTCCTTCAAGACTGCTGCCGTTGGTACGAGTTCGAGATCGTCGAGTGCGACGATGCCTCCGAGCGAACACGGCTCGAAGCCAAGGTTGTTCACTGCGGTCGAGTCCGCGATTTCATCGGCTTCCATCGCGCCCGTCACGCCGTCCTCGAAGCGACGATCCTCGCCACGCGACTCCACCTGATTCCCGAGGCGGACCTGCGCAGTCAGTTGAAAGCACTCGCCAGCCCGGTCGAAAAGACCGCCGGACCGCGCGAACGCGAAGCGTTTGAACTGGTCTGCCACCATGTGGACGAGTGGTATCGCGCGGCCGCCGCTTCGGCGTCACACCAACCCGAAGCGTGAGCGAGGGCGTGAGCGAGACTGTCATGCAGAACATCCTCGCTGACACTTCGGGTTGGTGTGGCCACCGTACGCGCTGCGTTACGAATTGCGTCGCCAACAGCCTCAACCCATACTGTGGGCGGCATTGGCCTTGGCATTCCCCTTTCTGCCGCTCTCCTTCCCAACGAGGTTCAACATGGCGACAGCCCAGCTCCCGGAGAACATCGAGCGACCGCTGCTGGACTTGGATCGGCAGGTGCGTGACGCCGTGTTTTCGCGCGGTCTCTCGCGGCTGGCGATCGTCTCGGCGGTAGGGTTGGGATGCGCTCTCGCGGCAGATGGGTTGCTTTGTCTGAACGGTTCGGTGCGTCTGAGCCTGCTCGCGGTGTGGGCCTGCGTGACAGCGGTCGCAGCGTGGCATCAGGTGCTCCGACCGATGTTTCGTCCGGTCTCCATGGCCGAGTTGGCGGCGCTGGTTGAAGCGCAGTTTCCTGAACTCAAGGAACGGCTCACATCACTGGTCGAGTTCCGCACGGCCGGGACTGCGCCGGGCGCGTCGAAGCTGATGCGTGATTTGATGGCGCGACAAACGGTGAAGGCGGTCGAACGACTCGATCTGCGCGATGCCGTTCCAACGAACCGCTCGCCGAAGATGGCGCTCGCGGCGGCGATCATCTGCGTCGCGCTGCTGTCTCCGTTCTTCTACGATGGGCACGGTTACGGCTTGTTGTGGGCCAGATTCTTCGCACCGTGGGGCAACTTCAGTTGGGGCGGTATCGAGCTGTTGATTCCCGAGGGAGATCAAGTCGCGGCGCGCGGCAGCGATGTGCCGATTCATGTCGAAGTGCGTCGCCGCGCGAAGGCGATCACGGCCGCCGATCAAACGGTCTACTGGCTCCACTGGACTGACGCGGCGGGAGCGAGCGATTCGCGACGTTTGGAATGGGATGTCGAGGCGAGCCGCTTCGTCACGACGTTGCCGCATGTCTTTCACTCGGTCACGTTTCATGCGACCACGCGTGGCGCGCAGTCTCGCATTCATCGCATTCACGTCGCCGATCCGCCGTCCATCGCGGGGCTGCACCTGGACATCGACCCGCCCGCGTACACCGGCCTCCCCGCGAAATCGCTCGACGGCGCTCAGGGTGAAGTCCGCGCGGCCGAACGAAGTCGCATCACAATGCAGTTGAAGTTCAATGAGCCGGTCTCGTTCGCCGAGTTGGTCTGGCCCGCAAACGCGAACGAACAAGTTTCGCACGAGCCGATCGCTCTCCCGTTGAAGCTTGCCGCCGACAAGCGTTCGGCTTCCGTGGATGCCGTCGCGACTACGTCGGGGAAATTTGCCTTTCGATTGAAGAACGCCCTTGGGCTGACCAACACTGACCCGACACGAACGCTCGTCGTCGATCCCGATCTGCCGCCAGCCATCTCGCTCTCCGGCAGTGACGACCCCGTCGCGGTCAGGCCCGATGATCGGCACGTCGTGAAGGCCGATCTTCGCGACGATCACGGCCTGACGACAGTGGAACTGCACCTCGAAACATCGACCGGACAGAAGCACACGACCACGTTGCCCGCCGAGTTGCTTCCATCGCGACAGCTCACGCGTGAGTTCCCGATGGATCTCGCCGACCTCGCGCTGACACCGGGGCAAGCGGTGACGTACCGCCTCCGCGCCGTGGACAACCGTCCCGTCCCTCAGCCACAGGAAACGTGGACCAAGCCACGCACGCTGATGATCCAATCGACGGTGACTCCTCCGGTCGATCCGCAAATTGCCGAGCAGCAGCAATCGGTCGATGACCAAATCCAAAGTCTGCGCGATGATTTGGCTGACGCGAAGCAGGAGCTCGCCGCGCTGCACGCTCAGACCGAGAAGGAGTCGCTCCAACAGAAAAACTCGAACAAGAGTGAACCGCTCGACAAGCTCGAACGCCAGCAGGCAGAGATCGCCGAGAAGCTCCAACAGCTCGCCGCCGAATTGGCTGAGCACCGCGTGACCGCCGCACTGGCCGAGCGTGCCGCGAGTATCGCTGAGCGTGACGTGGCCGACGCGATGAAGAAGCTGGACGAAGCGGGTGCCACCGCAGAGTCTCGCGATCAGTTGGCTCCGCTCAGCCAGTCGATCGACCGCCTGACGGCCGCCGAAAAACAGCTTCGCGGTTTGGAGACACAAGTCGCCGAGTTGCAACGGCTCGAACAAGACCTCGCCGATTTGGATCGCCTCGCCAACAAGTCGGATCGTTTGGCGGAGCAACTCGATCAGCTCGATCAACAGGTAAAAGCGGAGGCCGACGCGCTCGCCAAGTCAGACGCGAACGGGACTCCCGCAGACGCACCAACCGGTGACGACGCGGCCGCACGCGAAGAGCGTCGCCAACAGTTGCAGTCTGAAGGAAAGCAACTCGCGGACGAATTGGCCGCGCTGCTCCAGAAGCATCCCGAGTTGCTCGATGCCGCGCGACAGGAACAGCAGCAGAAATTAGGACAGCTTGCGGAACAGGCACGCCAATTGGCGAAGCCTCAGCAGCAGTTGGCCGAAGCGTTTGAGAAGGTGGCCGCGACCGAACCCGCCTCGGCGGAGAAGCCGATCAACGCGGAGTCCGAAGCAGTCCCCGGTGAGCCCGGTGGCGTCAGCCCCCGGACGGAGCCAACGACGAACAACCAGACTGACGCAGAGAAGAAACCGGGGGCTAACGCCGCTCGGCTCACCGAAAACAATTCCGCTGACGGCGGTGCGAAGGCGGTGCGCGATCAGCAGCAACTCGCGATCGAAGCGACTCGTCAGGCGATCGAAATCGCGCGCGAACAGGGAACCGATTCGGACGCAGCTCAAGCGGCAACCGAGTTCGCCAAGCAAGCGGTGGCCGCGTCGAGGCAAGCTCAGGCGGGACAGCTCAGCGCGGCGAGTGAGCAGGCACAGTCTGCGTCGCAGGTGGGAGAACTCGCAGCGAAGAGTCTCGCACCGGAAGGCGAACCGATCAGCAAGTCTGCCGCGCAAGCCGCCGACTTGGCGCAGCGACAACGCGACGTGGCTGAACAGTTGTCGGAACTGGCTCCGTCCGAGGCGGCTCAACGCGGTGCTCAACAACAGGGGCAAGAACAACTCGCCCGCGCAACCGCTGCGTTGTCCAAGCGACTCGAACAAGCGAGCGAACAACTCGCTTCACCGCCATTCGATGCGCAGGCTGCAAGTGCAGGGACCGCGCAGGCTCAACGCTCCGCCAGCGACGCACAGCAGTCGATGGAACGAGCGGCTCAAGCGTTGAAGTCCGATGACGCGCCGGAAGCCGCCGAACAAGCAGCGCGTGCGGCGGATCAATTGAAACAAGCGGCGAGTCAGGCCGACGCCGCGCTGCCCCGTCCTTCCTCGAAGCCGAACACCGCCGTTCCGCCCGAGGTCGCGACTCAAGTCACCGATGCCGCTCGTGAATTGCAGCAAGCCCAGAAGCAGTTGTCCGAGTGCAACTGCAACAAGCCAGGCAGTTCCAAGCCGGGGAGCGTGGCGAGTCCCGGCGGAACAGCGGTAGCCGGGACATCTCCCCGAGTTGAAGCACCGGCGGGAGACACGCCCGCGTCTGAGCCGGGTGAATCACAACTCGCTCAATCGGCAGAGCAGTTCCGTCAGGCGAGTGCCGCCATGCGTCGCGCGTTGCATGGGGAACAGGACGCCAACGCTCAAGCCGGACAAAACAAAGCGCCCGGTCAGAACAAATCATCTCGCGGACAGCAGGCTCAAGCGGGAGCAGAGCCGCCTCAACCGGGTGAGCCGGGTCAGGGAGTCGCCAGTGGCGGTGGGCCTGATGCAGCGGAACTGGGTCAACTCGACAGCCAACTCAAACAGCAAGCTCAACGCAACTGGGGCCGACTCCCCGGCCAATTGCGAACCGAGATCATGCAGGGAGCCAACAAGAAGCCGCATCCGGAGTACGCGAAGCAAATCAAGTCGTACTTCGAGGAGATCGCGAAGCCAGCCACGAAGGAGGCGGGCAAGTGAACCGTTGTTGTGAAGTCGTTGCCACATCGTTGAGACCTCACGCGACCCAAAATGAGTCGCATCGGAGCGGGGTGGCGTTAGCCCCCCGGCTCTTGGGTGTCAGCCCGCGTTCCAAGAGCCAGAGGGCGACACCTCTGGCAGCCAGTGATGAGACACCAGAGCGGGGTGGCGTAAGCCCCCTAGTTCTTTCCAAGAGCGCTTATGCCCAAGAGCCAGGGGGCTTACGCCGCTCCGCTCAGAAGCATCTCACGTTCTGCCGAGTGAGGTATCCCCCGTTTTCCAAGAGCCCGTGGGCTGACGCCGTCCCGCTCGGGTGTTTTTCGTTTTGGGGACGGGCGTGCTTTCTGGTGGCCGCGTTGTGGCTCACCGCCGCCTCGGCCGACGCGGCTCCGCCCGAAGGAGTTGATCGCGAAGTGGACGAGGCGATCGTCAGCGCGTTGCGGTTCATCGCGTCTCAACAACAGCCCTCGGGCGGTTGGAACGTGGACTCGTTCGGAGGTGAGACAACTTCGGCGGCATCGCTCGCAGTGATGGCGTTTCTCGCCGCCGGGCACATGCCTGACGAGGGGCCTTACGGGACGGCCATCACTCGCGGCGTGCAGTACGTCCTCGAACATCAGGAGCCGAACGGGTTGCTCGCACACCGGCGCGGTCACGGGCCAATGTACGATCACGGGATCAGCACGCTGATGCTGGCGGAAGTCGCGGGGATGGTTCCCGAACGCCAAGCCGAAGCGGCTCGCAAAGGACTCGAACGGGCGACGCGATTAATTCTTGAGTCTCAAAACGTGAAGAAGCAGTCCTCGCAGACGGGTGGCTGGCGCTATCAACCGGCCAGCACCGACAGCGATCTCAGCGTGACCGGTTGGCAGCTCTTAGCGCTCCGCGCAGCGAAGGACATTGGTACCGATGTCCCCGCCGCGAACATCGACCTCGCCATCGAATACGTCAAGAAATGTGCGGCGCGCGATGGACGCGGCTTCTGTTATCAACCGGGTGGCGGGCCGACGCCGGTCCTCACCGGGACCGGTCTCTTGGCGCTCACCGTCTGCGGCGAAGACGACTGCGCCGAAGTTCACGGAGCGGCCGATTTCCTGCGTCTGCGACCGCTGCGCTACAAAGATGCTTGGTACTTTTACGGTGTCTATTACACGACGATTGGCATGTACAAACGGGGCGGCGACGATTGGAAGCAAGCTCGCCCCGCACTGTTTATCGAATTGCTCTCCAACCAATTGCCAGACGGAAGCTGGAAGGCGGGCAACGGAAACGAACTTCCGTTCGGCCGCGTCTACTCGACGACGATGGCCGTGCTGGCGTTGAGTGTTGAATACGGATACCTGCCGATTTATCAGAGGTGAGAGTGAGCCATTCGTCATTAGGGAAAGACAGGCCGTAGCACATCGCGTGTTGCCTTTTCCTAATGACCAGTGACTAACAACTAATGACTCCCCCTCTCCCACGCTACATTTGAGTCACCCCATGCTGTCACCACTCGTTCCACAATCACGCCGCCACTTTCTTCAGCGTTCCGCCACGGGACTCGGTGCCATGGCGCTGGCGTCACTGCTGCATCGCGATGCCGGGGCGAGTCCCGCTTCGCGGCTGACGCATCTCGTCGCGAAGGCCAAGCGGGTGATCTGGTTGTTCCAGTCGGGGGCACCGTCACAGATCGACCTCTTCGATCCAAAGCCGCGCTTGACCGAGTTCCACAAGCAGGAGTTGCCCGACTCGATCCGCAAGGGGCAGCGGCTGACGGGCATGACTTCGGGGCAGAAGAACTTTCCCGTCGCCGCGTCGAAGTTTAAGTTCTCTCAGCACGGACAGTCGGGCTTGGCCCTCAGCGAGATGCTGCCACACACGGCGAAGATCGCTGACGAGATGTGCTTGATTCGCTCGATGCACACCGAAGCAATCAATCACGACCCGGCGATCACGTTCATGCAGACCGGCAGTCAGTTGCCGGGACGACCGAGCTTCGGAGCGTGGGCCGACTATGGTCTCGGAACGATGAATGAGAACCTGCCCGCGTTCGTCGTGATGATTTCCAAAGGATCGGTGAAGGGTCAGGGGCTGCTGTCTCGGTTGTGGGGCAGCGGCTTCCTTCCGTCGCAGCATCAGGGGGTGAAGCTGCGCGGCGTCGGCGACCCCGTGCTGTATCTGACTGACCCGGCGGGAATCGACCGTGCGGGGCGGCGCGAGATGCTTGATGGCCTCGCGCAGTTGAACGGCTTGCAGTTAGATGAGATCGGCGACCCCGAGATCGCCGCGCGGATTGCTCAGTACGAGTTGGCCTTTCGGATGCAGTCGTCGGTCCCCGAGCTGATGGACTTGTCGGGCGAGACCGCTCACACGTTCGAGATGTACGGCGAGGACTCGAAGAAGCCGGGAACGTTCGCGGCGAACTGCCTTTTGGCGCGGCGGCTGGTCGAGCGGGGCGTGCGGTTCATTCAGCTCTATCACCGCGACTGGGATCATCACGGCGATCTTCCGAATCGCATGGTGGCTCAATGTCGCGAGACCGATCAGGGTTCGGCGGCCCTCATCCAAGACTTGCGGCAGCGCGGGTTGCTCGACGACACGCTGGTCGTGTGGGGCGGTGAGTTCGGTCGCACGGTCTATTGCCAAGGAGCGATCACTGACACGACCTACGGCCGTGACCATCACCCGCGTTGTTTCTCATTGTGGATGGCGGGAGGCGGGATCAAGCCGGGGATAACGTTCGGTGAGACCGACGAATACTCGTACAACATCACACGCGATCCGGTCCACGTTCACGACCTGCAAGCCACGATCCTGCATCAGCTCGGCGCGGACCACACCAAGCTGACCTACCGCTACCAAGGCCGCGACTTCCGGCTGACCGATGTCCACGGTCGCGTCGTCCGCGAAATTCTGGCCTGACAACGGAATCGTCGAGCAGGCGGCTCGCCTGCTCATCTTCCCGCTGAACTCGCCTTCGCGCTGAAGTAGTACTGTCGGGCCACGAGACCTAAGATCACAATTTCGGATCTGGATTCACTCGCAAACAACGCCAACGTAGTCATTACATTGTGTCGTCTAATACCGGAGAAGACCCCATGACACTGCCCACCGTTTTTGGAACCCCTTCACCAACATTCGGTTCCCGTCGCGAGTTTTTGCAGCGCGCGGGAAACGGGTTTGGATCGTTGGCTTTGGCCGGGTTGCTGGCTCAGGAGGGGCGACTGGCGAATGCGGCGACGGCCGGCGGATTGAATCCGTTGGCTCCGCATGCGGGGCACTTTCCGGGGAAAGCCAAGTCGGTGATTTGGTTGTTTATGAACGGCGGGCCGTCGCAGGTCGATACGTGGGACTACAAGCCCGAACTGGAGAAGCGCGACGGCAAAGAGTTGACGGGCTTTGACCAGACAACCGGCTTCTTCGCGGGTCAGGGGGGGCCGCTGATGAAGTCTCCGTTCAAGTTCGCTCAGCATGGTGAGAGCGGTGCGTGGGTCAGCGAGATCTTTCCGAAGATGGCGACGCATGTGGACAAGATGGCGTTCGTCTACTCATGCTGGACCGACTCGAACAACCACTCGCCCGCGCTGTTTCGGATCAACACGGGGATGGCGCGGCAGGGCTTTCCGTGCGTCGGGGCATGGGTGACGTATGGCCTTGGAAGCGAGAGTCAGAACCTGCCGTCGTTCGTCGTGATGTACGACACGCTGGGGCGCGGCATCCCCAAGGGACACGCTCAGAATTGGGGGGCCGGATTTTTGCCGAGCATCTTCCAAGGGACGGCCCTCAAGCCGCAGGGCGATCCGATTGAGAACCTGAACCGCGCGGCAGAGCAGTCCGATCCGCAGCAACGGGCGCAGCTCGATCTGCTCGGAAAGTTGAATCGCTTGCAGTTCGAACAGCATCCGACCGAGAACGAACTCGCGGCGCGGATCGAGTCGTTCGAGTTGGCCTATCGCATGCAGATGGCCGCGCCGGAAGCACTCGATCTGGCGAAGGAAAGTGATACGACGCAGAAGCTGTACGGCCTCGACAACCCGAAGTGTGCGCACTTTGCGAAGCAGTGTTTGACGGCGCGGCGGATGGTCGAACGTGGCGTGCGGTTCGTTCAAATCTTTTCGGGCGGGATGGACAACGAACGGAGTTGGGACGGTCACGCGAACATCGCTGGCAATCACTCGGGCTTTGCGGCGGAGACCGATCAGCCGATCGCCGCGTTGCTCACCGATCTGGCGGAACGCGGGATGCTCGACGAAACGCTCGTGATCTGGGGTGGCGAGTTCGGTCGCTTGCCACTCGTGCAAAAGGGGGGAACCGGCCGCGATCACAATCCGCACGCCTTCACCACCTGGTTCGCGGGCGGAGGTATCAAGGGCGGCACGTTGTTCGGCGAGACCGACGAGATCGGCCACAAGGCCCTCATCGACCGAGTCAGCGTGAACGACCTGCACGCGACGATTTTGAACCAGCTCGGGCTGAACCACGAGAAGCTGACCTACCGCTACAACGGCCGCGACTTCCGGTTGACCGATGTCAGCGGTCGCGTGGTGACGGAGATACTGAAGTAGGGCAACACCCGGAAAATGAGTGACCCGTAGGATGGACGCCTCCTCCGTCACGGGCTGCAGGCGCGGACGGGCCAGGCGCCCATCCTACAGATCGATTGATCTGCCTAGGGTCGATGCGACTCAGCTATTCGGACCACCAGTCACGCGGGATCGGTCGCTTGCTTGGGTTCGACATTTGGCGAATCAGCGGGTTGTTTGTCTGCGGCGAGCGATCGAAGGGCGACTCTTCCAACAGTTCCTCGGATGAAGAGGTCTCGTCGAACAATGGTTCGTCATTGGTCAGCTTCACGCGGCCGGACGTGTCTTCGTTATCTGTCTCGTCACTGAAGTCGGGTGGGAGAAACTGGATTGGCGACTCAGCCGTTCCATGGAGTGAGGCGGCGGCACGTTCAAGACCCAAGCCCGGTCCCGGTCCCGGTCCCGCGGCCAGTCGCGTCCCAGGGCGGACTGCCGCCCCCAGATCGACCATCTGATAGCCGGGCATCTTCGGCATGTCCCAGATTTGTGACGGGATGCCGCGCGGGTTGACCTCGATCGGACCGAGCTGCATCACTAAGGACAGATCACTTTGCGGACAATCGAGCTTCACGCGGCGTGGCAACACGGCGCCACTGGTCTTGTCGAGTTGATGATCCTCCAACCGGGCTACTGCAATCCGTTGGCCGTGGTAGTCGTAGACGCTGTGTTCGACAATCACGCCGCGCTGCAGATCAACGAGTACGACCTTGCGCAGGGGCTTGCCGTGAGCCGAGGTGATCTGCTGGACCAGTCGCGCCTGACGGGCCGTCGGTTCGATCTCCAGCTTCGTACCCTCGACCGTGAGTGGCGAAACTCCCAAAGCCTGCATCAACCACTCCGGTTCGAACGGAATGCCCATCGAATGTCGCACGTCATCCAATTGCTCGTGCCGACAGGAGACGTACTGCGGCGCCGGCATCCGCTTGGCCCACACCCAGAACCGCTCGTCGTTGCTGCCGATGTCCACTTCGTTGCCCACGAGCGAATCGACCACCAGTCGCAGATGACGCCCGCGTTCGACCGCCAGCATTCCACTGAGCGGGACATGGATGTTGTCCACCTTCGCGCGAATCTTCACTTTGTTGGCCTGCCAGGCGTGGAGCTTTTCCACGTTGCGATTCAGATGATCGACGACTTCTTCCACTTGAGGGTCTTCGGCCCAGTGGGGCTTCGGCGCACCGGCCATCGGATCGACGGCACTGCGATTTCCGAAGCCTCGCATCCCCGCGCAGCCCGGCAGTGCGATGAAGACCAGCACCACGAAGACCACGCGGCAGACCGCTGCGGCGGTGCGACTCGAAGGCTTCATGGCCAGACTCAGTTTCATCCGCATTGGATTCGCCTCCCTCACGACCACTCGGTCGCCAGATGAGCCTTCAGTTCGGCCTGCAATTGCTGTGTTTCGGCATCAGGCAAATTGAGGTTCCGCACCTCGAACATTCCTTCGCCGTGGCGACCACTCAATTCGAGAATCTCGTCGTCGCCGTCACTGCGGGTGTTGTCGAGTCGCAGCCGTCGCTGTTGAAGCAACACGAGAGCCAACACGTATCGCTGACGGTCGTGAACGGGACTCGCTTCTTCCGAGAGTTGCTCGAAGTAACGCTGTGCCGTTTCGGGGTCGAGCCGCTGCGCCTTCGGATCGAGTGCGACAGGAACTGTCGTTTTCCAATAGCCGACGTGTCCCGCCGGAGGACCGGTCCAGCCTTCGTCCGAGAAGTCGATCCGAACCTGATCGCCATCCTTTTCGATCAGCACGGAATGGCACGTCGATCCAGGGACGAGTGGTCGCCCGGTCACTGCGCACGTCTTGTTCGGTGGCTTGAAACGATAATCCATGACGACGCGATCCCCCTTCCGCGCGGACAGCCTCGCACGGGGGGCGGCGTTGTAGTCACGCCCTCAAAAAGGGACAAGCCGAATCTGCCGACGTGCCATTGGAACACACGACGCGTCCATCGGCCTCAACCAAAGTCGCCTTCATCGCTCCGCGTGAAGTGAGCCGATTGTGAATGGACCCCGGAATCAGGCATCGGCGCCGAACCGCGCACGGCTTTCTTCACGCGGAGCGATGAAGGCCACTTTGAAGCAGCAGAATTTGCGCAAGCCGACATGAAACGAAGCATCAGCAGTACAGAACACAACGCGGTCACAACTTGACGCTCGGACGCTCTGGCCACTTGTACGCACGGCGGGCGTTCTCAAGGCAGAACTGCTTCAACGCCGTAGCGCCTCGGCTGCGTGCGTACTCGACGGTGATCTTCTGAACGGTGGCGTAGTCGGCGAATCGTTCGCTGACCGGCCAGTTGCTGCCGTAGATCACGCGATCATCTCCGAAGGCGTTCCAAGCCGCGGTGAGGACCGGAACGTAGTAGCCCGGATCGCGCGGAGCCTGCTTCCCGTCGCGCGAGGCTCCCTCCACCAACGCCGAAACTTTGAGGAACATTTGCTTGTGTCGCGCGGCAGCCGTCAGCCCCGCCAACCACGACTCATCCAACCTCGGGCCGTCAATTTTCACATTGGCCAAGTGGTTGATGGCGATGCGCAGATCGGGCAACTTCGTCGCCAGCCGATCGACGAGCGGCAACAACTCCGGCCCGCCGTTCACATCGAGTTCGAGGTCCGCCTCGGACAGTCGCTTGAGATCGGCGACATAATCGGGATTGTCGAGTCCCGTCTTCAGCGGGCCAGCATTGATGCGGATGCCTCGAAAAAACCTGTTCTTCGAGAAGCGAGCCAGATGCTGTGCGAAGTCGGTCTTGCCGGGTGTCAGATTCCCGACGAGGCCCAACACAAACGGATCCTGCTCGCAGAGATCAAGCACCCACTGATTGTCCTCGACCCATGAACTCGCTTCGACCACGACGGTCCCAACCACGCCGAGCGGCTTTGCAAACTTTTGATAGTCAGCAGGGAGGACTCGACGATACAGCGACTTGTCATCCTTCCCCGGCCACGGCACTCCTTCCGGCCGAGTCGGATCGTAGAAGTGCGTGTGCGTATCGACGATTGCCAACGGCGCGTCATCGGCCGCCAGCGCCGTCGCATCCCAGGAAGTCGCACAGCCGACCGCCAGCGCACCAAGACCAGCCTGCAAAAACTCACGTCGCGTTGTGGGAAATGTCATTGTCTGAAAGTCCTTTCGAGATTTGGTGTGCGGGGCGGAACTTTAGAACCAGTGCGATTCGGAAAAACTAGCCCGACGCGCGAGCGAGGGCTTCGTGGTCATCGAACGTCCAGCCCTCGCTCGCGCGTCGGGCTAGTTTTGAATTGCCGCCCCGGACTTGGACAGGTTCTTACCATTCTGCTCTGCGACTTCACGCGGGCTGAACCAGCTCGCTAAATGTCGGTCTAACCTGTCGCGATGCCAGAAGCGAACGTGCGCGATCGTGGCGAGGGCGAGCAGCGTCAGCAGGCTGATCGCCGCGCCGAACATCACGCTGCGCGGGCGATAGGTCCATGTGATGCGCTGCACGCCACCGGGGACGGACGCAAAGCGGAATCCGTGACTGCCCGCAACACTCGGTTCTTTTTTCGTCGAAACGGACCAGTCGGGGTATTCGAGTTCTCTCAAGCCAAGGACGCCCCCTTCACCCGTATCAACATCGACGACGATTTGATTGGCTTCGCGCTGTACTCGCACGACTGCTGTCGCTGGCTCATTGCGAACGTGATCGTCGAGTAACGCTGGGAGCCAAACGCGGCTCGGCAATTCGCCCGACTCGTCCGCCTGCAACCGGTAGAGGTAGATCGGCTCGCGGCGTCCCCACGCGCGGTTCAACATTTCGTCGATGCCCTTCCAGAGCCGCGTGGCGTGCCAAGAGGACTCGTCGAGCGGATCGAAACTCAGTACGTGGGTGACGCCCGACGAACGCAGCCAGCGCGAGAACTCGTCGTCGGCTAGGATCGGACTCCCGTCACTTGTCGGCTTCGGCATCCCCGCGCCGGAAAACTTGGCGTCGGCGTATTCCTTCGGCGCGATGCCGAGATAGACCGGCAGGCACGACACACCGAGCAACGTCCCGACGTTCTGGCCGGGACAGTACAGACGCGGCGCGAGCGGTTCGGCGAGCAGCAGCTTGCGAACGTGACTTTGCTCGCGAAATGAAATCGCCGGGTGCGAGACCATCACCACATTCGTGACCATCCGGCTGACGAGCCACAAGTCGCCGCAGGTGGACCAGAACACGAGGGCGATCACCACGCGACGGCCCAGCAGTTCACGTCGCGCCAACAGAGCCTCGAATCCCCGAGCTGCCAACAACGCGATGGCCCACGTCGTGACGATCCCGTACCGCCCCGGTCCACGAAAGAAATTGAAGCCGGGGATGTACCGAGCGACCGGCAACAACCAGCCGGTCGCGTAGACGAGCGCGATCAATCCGGCGATGGTCCAAAACAACACCTCGCCCCGTGCCGACATTCCCCGCTCTGTCATTCCGAGTACATTCATTCCGAGCGGGGGACGTAAGTCCCCTGGCTCTTGGGCGTCAGCCCGTTTTTGAAGAACCAGGGGGCTAACGCCACCCCGCTCAGATGTTTCGTCAACGACTGCCCCCGAGATCAGCGTCTGTTTTCGCCTCGAAGAGCCGGGGGACTTACGTCCCCCGCTCAGGGGTTGCGCGCGGGGCTTACGCCCGAGGAGTACCCACCAGATCGCCAGCCCCAGCGGCACGAGGCCGCAGTACAGATGAGCCTCGACCTTGTTCGTTCCCGTTCGCAACGCACCGAACTTTGTCTGTTGCACGGCCGCTTCGAGATCATGATGCGGCCCGAACCAATGCCACGGCGCACCGAACTCGGCCACATCGCGAATCAGGCTGTTGTCCTGATTGGCGATCGGGCTGTACCACCAAAACGGTGCGACGAGCTGCGAAACATACAGCGGCGGCAAGTGACCATAAGCCGGATCATGCTCACCCCCGACAGCCGCTCGCGAACTGCGCGTCTTCAATTCCCACGCAGGAAGAAGCTGGACGGCAGCAAGCAGGAAACCGGCGACGATGGACGAGACCAGCACCAGCATGGGCGCTACGAGTCTTCGCCTTGTCCCCTCGTCCCGGCCTTGCGGGGAGAGGGTTAGGGTGAGGGGTTCTTCTGCCTTTCCTTGTCCTGTCCCCTCGTGCCCCGCTTTGGGGGGGAGAGGGTTAGGGTGAGGGGGGCTTGCGGTGAGCGGTTGAGACTTGATGGTCGATGGTTGAG
>CAMAYU010000099.1 GCA_945862235.1 Schlesneria paludicola DSM 18645 | reverse complement strand
TTGAGTAGGATTTGATTGTGGCTCCGCCACCTTCGAGCCTCCGTGCGTTGAGAATGAATCGTTTCCAATTCACTTGATGCACGAGCTCGAAGTCTTTTGCGAGATGACTTTTTTCGACTTCAAACTACCCATCTTCTGCACGGCGTTGGACGGCATGTTGTCTTTCCTGTAAGCGTCGCACGGACGGGGCACGTCCGGTGGCCTCTTCCCAGTCAGAGCGTTCCAACGCTTGATGAGAAAACGCAACGAAACCTACAGGGCATATACGTCGCAAAAACAACACGTCAAAAACAGACCGGCTCATAGCGCTAGCATTTCGCCACACACGTGACCGATCAGCAGGACCGGCTCGAAAACTCCGGCCGTTAGGGTCGTGATGGTTCTCGCCGCAGCAACGGTCGTTGCGAAGAAACCGCCTACGGTGGCTTCAACAGGCGATGCGGCCTCACAGCCAGAGCTTCATCCGTTCGCGCAACTGCGGCGGCAATCGTCGCATCACCGATTTCTCGATCAAGTGCGTCGGATAGCGGGCGCTGAAGTGCATCGCGATGATCAGTTCGTTCTGGAACCGGTCGGCCCGCTCGATGTAGTCGTCCAGATGGAGGTGGCCGTACTTGTGAATCTTCTCACGCTGATGTTCCGGCCGAAAAAACGTCAACTCGGAGATAAGAATCTTGGCTGAGAAGGCCGGTGGGTACTCATCCAAGCCGCGTGGAGACGTGTCGCCCGTGTAACAGACGAGTGGCGTGCGCAATTCGTGAGTCACGTCCGTTCCGCTCAGCCGCAGATCGCGAATCTGATCGCTGGTGAGCGATTGAAGCTCGGGCTTCAATTTCCGTCGCCGCTGCCAAATGAGATATCCCACCGACGGAACGGTGTGAGTCGTCGCAAAGACCGTGACCACATGGTCGCGAGACAACTCAATTTCCTGACCCGCCTGGACACCGATCAGTTGGCAGATCATCCGACCGCGGTCGAGTTTCTGCCACGACTTCAGCATCCGATCGACAGGTTCCACAACCTCTTCAGGAATGTAGATCGTCGGCGGCTCCATCTTCATCATCCGCCGCCGCGCGACGTAGGCCGGTAGCGCGGCCATGTGATCGAGATGAGCATGTGTAATGAAGAACGTCGGCGTCCCAATGAAGTCCCACGGGCTGCCCCCTAAATCGAAGCCGACCTTCAATTCGGGGATGCGCCAATAGCTTTGCACGGCCGCACGTGAGTAACCCTCGATCGTGAGATCGCCGTGCTTGTGAGAAAGGACCGGAAGATTGTCGAGCATTTTTTTGTCCGCCGAGGTCAACGAGGATCGTGCCCTCGCTCGTGCGTCGGGTGGGGGTCTTCGAGTCCGATGCTGATTGCCATTCGCCGTTACACCTTCACCGGCTTCCCTGTCGCGATGCTCTTAGCCTCGGCGTGACACAGCTTCAGTGCATCACGAGCCAATTCCCCCGAGAGCAGTCTTGGAACCTCACCCGTCTTCACGGCATCAACAGCCGTTTGCAGTTCCGCCGTGAACGCCGAGCACCATTCGCCTCCGCCCTTCAGCTTCGGCTGTTTGGCTTTCCCCTTCTCGATCACGGTCAGTGGACGATCCGGACACCATTCGCCCCCCACTGTCCCCGCGCTGTACATCAGCGTGGCGTTCTCAAGGAAAATCTCGAACCCGTGTCCAAACGCGAGTCCCTCCGCTGCAATTCCTCCGCTGACGGCACTCACCGCGACTGTCGCATCGTTGTAGAGGTACTGAGTGTGAACATGGTTCACAAAACCCTCCTCCAAAATTCCTCGCGAGAATACTTGCTGAGGGACACCACAGACCAAGCTGATGAAATGGTTGTCATGGATGTGCAGGTCGATTCCCCAGCCACCGAGCTTGCGGAAATCCGACATGTCTCCCGACCATTTCGGCGGTGAGATGACCCGCCGAAAATGTGCCGCCCGCAACTTGCCGTACACACCTGACGCAATCGCCTCCGCCGCGAACTTGAACTCTGGGAAGAACGGCAACACTTGGGCGACCATGAGCATCCTCCCTGTCTTCTTGGCGGTGGCCACCATTCTGTCAGCGGCCTTCGGATCAACGGCAATGGGTTTCTCAACCAGCACATGCTTGCCCGCTTCGAGTGCAGCGATCACTGCCTCCTCGTGACGATCATTGGGAAGGCAAATGTCGATTAAGTCGATTGTCGGATCAAGCAGCATCTCCTCGAACCTGTCGTAGGCATTGATCTTCTCCAAGTCCAACATCGGACCACGTGGCCCAAAGTTGCCTTGGATTGAGGTCCAGTCCCCGATGAGCTTCTCCAAGCTGCGGGAACAGACGGTCGTAACAGCTCCCCCCTTCAGCTTCGATCCTAAAATTTTTCCTGTCTCGGAAATCTTTGTGGCTCCGGCGAAGTGAGCCCAGCCCATGAACCCGATCCCTACGATGCCAACTTTCACCATGGTCGCACTACCCCTGCCGACTGTTTCATCACGATTCGCACTGCGTCCACCGTGAGTTTCACGGTGATCACCTAAGGAGCCTAGCATCCAGCCGCTCGGCCGCAGAATCAAGTCAGCAAGGGACTTTGGACGTTCTGTTCAATCAGCAATTGAGCGTGTGAATGCGGACGCGGCGAACTAGCCACGACTGCCTGAAATGCGGGCAGTCGTGGTGTGCCTGCCAAACAGGCATCGCTGTGGGTTGCTACAGGGTCGATTCGGGAGGTGTCTCATGAGTCGCCTCTTTGTTTTGGCTGGTGGCACCGAGAGGCCGCTCTCGCCTGTGGCTGACGCTAGACATCCCAGCCGCAGGGGTGTTATCTTCCTGAGCACGTAGTCCAGTTGATGACAGTGTTCGGGTGATGTTCGTGAAGTGCCTCGTGCGTTCTGTGGGCTTTGTGAGCAGATGCAAAGACTGGTGCGGTGAGTTACGGATGACGGCCAATCGACCCGGTCGGCCGCTCGAAAACACAGGGAAGGTTTTTGAACAAAGGAAGGGGTGGCCAGAATGCTTGTTCTCTCTCGAAAGCCCGGCGAGAAAATCCTGATCGGCGACAACGTGGCGGTCACGATCGTTCGCATCGGACCCAACACAGTTCGTATCGGCATCGAAGCGCCGAGGAATATGAACATTGTTCGCGAAGAACTCTGCGAACCCGTAGTTCAGTGCGAGACGACAACGGTTGATGTCGGATTGCTGGGCGACGATTTGCTTTAGTCACTCGCAGTAGAATTTGATTCGATCAGCGGCGGCAGCTTCTAGCAGTAGAGGTTGCCGCCTTTTTTTTTGAGTGTCCGATCGATGCGACTCATCCGACATTAGGCGAGTGGCAAGAAATGATTTTCCGAAGACACCAACCCGAAGTGTGAACGAGGGTGAAGTCCTCGTTCACACTTCGGGTTGATGTGGGGTTGGCAACTCTTTCCGCTCGCCTTCCAGCCTCAGCTTGAGGGGGCCTCTCTGAGTCGCTTAGAATCCATCCGAACATTCAACGGCGAGGATGGCGGACGCTGGCATCTGCACCACAGTGGTGCGGCGGGCAATTGCAATCCAATTCCGTGGTCTGACATGGAGAGATGACTCATGCTCAATCTGACAGGACGAGGAACGGCTCACACATGTGATGGCATCACTCGGCGTGACTTCATGCAGGTTGGGTCTCTCGGGGCGATGGGCCTGACTCTGGCGGACCTCGCGGCGATGGAGGCCCAAGCTGCGGAGGCGGGCAAGAAACCGGGCAAGGACAACCGGGCCTGCATCATGATTTTCAATCTCGGTGCGCCGAGTCAGCTCGACACCTTCGACCCCAAGCCCGAAGCACCGCTCGAAATTCGCGGTCCCTTCCAGTCGATCGAGACCAAATCGCCCGACATCCGGATCAGCGAAATTTTTCCGAAACATGCCGCGCTGGCCGATCACATCTCGTTTGTGAGGAGCTGCAATCACGGAGCACCCGCCGTTCACGATGCCGGTTGGCAAATGATGCAGACCGGTCGGTTCTTTACTGGCGGCGTGAACACGCCTCACGCTGGCAGCGTCACCGCATATCTGATGGGTCGCAAGTCGGACCTGCCACCGTTTGTCGTCCTTCCCGAATTGATGGGGTCGGGTGGTGGTGGCCTGCCGAACGGACAAGCGGGCGGGTTCATCGGGAAGGCTCACGATCCGTTCGTCCTCAACGCGGATCCGTCGAAACCAGACTTCGTGGTTCCCGATCTGTTGCCTCCGAAGCAAATCGGGGAAGCGCGGCTCGACCGCCGTCGCAAGCTGCGCGAGGTCGTCGATGGGACCGTCGCCGGGTTCGAGAAGAGCGAGAACGCACAGCTGCTCGATACCAGCTTCCAGTCCGCCTTCCGGATCATCACCAGCACGCAGGCGCGGGAGGCCTTTGATCTCACGAAAGAGCCGATGTCCGTGCGCGAGCGTTACGGCATGAACCGGTTCGGCCAGTGCTGCCTTCTGTCGAGGCGGCTGGTCGAAGCGGGAGTCCGCTTCGTTACGATCAACACGTTCCTGACGGTCTTCAACGAAGTGACATGGGACATCCACGGGACGCTGCCATTCACGTCAATCGAGGGGATGAAGAACATCGTCGCACCGATGTACGACCAAGCGTACAGTGCCCTGATCGAAGACCTCGTTCAGCGCGGACTGCTCGACGACACGCTGGTTTGCAACGTTTCCGAGTTCGGCCGAACACCGCGCGTGAACCCGGCGGGAGGCCGCGATCACTGGCCTCAATGCTGGACGGTCTACTTTGCGGGAGGCGGCGTGAAGGGCGGACGTGTTGTCGGCCGCAGTGACCCCATCGGCGGCTATCCTGCTGAGCGACCAGTCACGCCCCCCGAAGTCGTCGCCACGATCTTCCACAGCCTTGGCTTCAACGTCGAAGATCACCTTCCCGGTCCCGCCGGTCGCCCGTTCCCACTCGCCGACTTCGGGACCAAGCCGATCACCGAACTGTTCGCGTGATCGGGGAATTGATTTCGTTTAACCGCGTTGCCCACACGGTTAAACGAGTCAATCGAGGCATGAGCCGTTGCCGCCCCAATGAAAGCCATTCGCCATGGACCTGCTGCTCACCAATCGCGACAAAGTGCGGCGCATCATTCATCGTCGTCGCCGTCTCGGCTTGGACCGCAAGGACGAAGTTTGGAGCGGACGATACATCATCATGACCGCCCCAGATAACGTGCATCAGGAGTTCGTAGCGGAACTCGTTTTCATCCTGACGCTGGTCGTCAAGCGAGCCGGACTGGGCAACGTCTACCCCGGCGGCAACATCTCTGGCCGCGAAGAAAAGTGGACTTCAAACTATCGTGTGCCCGATGTCACCGTCTTCCTCAACGACAACCCGGCTGAGAACCGCAACACGCACTGGTTTGGTGGTCCCGACTTGGCGATTGAGATCGTCAGTGACAACGACAAGTCGCGCAAGAAGCTCGACTTCTACGCCAGTGTCGCCACCCGAGAACTGCTGATTGTGGATCGTGCTCCCTGGCAGCTCGAACTGTTCCGATTGATCGATGGAGTGCTGGTCTCAGTCGGAAAATCATCGGTCGCAGACGGCAACGTCCTTGTCAGCGAAGTCGTCCCGTTGAGCATCCGCCTCATCGCCGGAGCTACTCGGCCGCAGATCGAAGCCCGGCATGTCGATGGCGTTCAGAGTTGGACGATCTGACGAGTCGAACACTCGGCCTCAGAACATTCTGGAGTGGCCATCGGGAGATTCGTGTCGTGGCCGGACAAAGTGCCGTGACGCGAGCGACGACATCGTGACGTGATTCATCGGAACAGGTGCGGCACAAAGCGGCTCATGTTGTGGGTGATGCGGGAGCGGTCTTCACGGATGCCGATGCCACACGCTTCGCCCCCGACGATCCAACTGCCGATAACGGGAAAGTTGCCCGAGAATTCGGGGAGTTCGCGATACTGTTGGAAGACGACAGGGCCGTCGGCGTAAGGGCCGGTTGTGCCGTCGATCTGGCGTCCGTCGCGGAAGATCGTGACGTTGCTTCCCTCGCGCGAGAGGCACGGCTTTCGGACATACGACGGGCCGAGCGGCTCATACGCGGCGGGGAGCAAATACGGCGAGTCGGGGAACAACTCCCACAACACGACGAGCAGCGACTTGTTGCTGAGCAGCATCTTCCACGGCGGCTCGATCCAGCGTGTGGTCGTTAGCGGAAGGTGCGATCCGAACTCTTCGCGAACCATCCATTCCCACGGGTAGAGCTTGAACAGCGTGTTGATCGGCGAGCGGGCTTCGTCGATGAACCGGTTCGTCCCCGCATCGAACGCGATCTGTTCGATGGCAACGTATTTGGTCATCCAGCCGGCCTGCTCGGCCGTGTCCTGCAGATACCGCACGTTACCGAAGTCTTCGTCGTGATCTTCGACGGAGGCGAAGTGGATCGGACCGCGCAGGGTCTGGCGCAACTCGGACCACGTTTCGACGAGCCGTTCGTGAATGCTGTTGAATTGGTCGGCGTGACGGTTCACGTCCTGCAGCCAGAACCATTGGATGGCTCCCGCCTCGAATAATGATGTCGGCGTGTCGGCGTTGTACTCGAGCATCTGCGGCGGGCGAATGCCGTCGTACACGAGATCGAAGCGTCCGAAGAGGCTCGGGTCGTCGCGGTCCCAGCTCGCGCGTACCCACTCGTGCAGCGCGGCGGGGATTTGAAACTCATCGAGCCGATCATCGTCGAGGACGTGTTGCACGGCCTCAATGCTCATCGCGTGCAGGTCGTTTGTCGCCGCTTCGAGCGTGTCGATCTGTCGCGTTGTAAACTCGTAGTACGCCGACTCGTCCCAGTAGAGATCACCGTCGATCGTATGAAAGTCGAGACCCTGGTCTTCGACGATCCGCTGCCAGTCGAGTCGCGGCGCGAGCTGCTTGCGATACATCACGACCCTCCCGAAACCGAATGCCCGGTCGAGCCAAAGCCGTGACTGCTGGTGTGGGAAGTCGAACCGGTATGCGACGGACTGCTGTGAGTGGTCGTCGAGTGCGTCGTTGGCGAATGACTCGGCGTTACGTGAGGCGACGGTGAGTGCGTACTCGCGTGAGACGTGATCGGCGGCGGAGTCACATGCGATGAATGACTCGGGATCGGAGGCGGCATAACGTGCGAGGGGCCGCGCGGCACTGACGACGCGGTTCCCGGACGAGATTGCGGGCCGGGGTGATACATCGGCGCGGACGGTCGTGACATCGTCCCCCAGAAGATGAGCGGCCAGAGCGACGATCCACGGTGATAGTGGTGACTCGAGTGGCTGGTCCCAGGAGTCTGAGTCGCAGCCGTCTGTCCGGCGACACCCGCAGGTTGCTCTTCGCCCGGCTCCTTCTCCAAATCGACCTGGGCTTCAAACGAGTCGGCCGGAGGAGGCACGGGCGGAGCTTGCGAACAGCCGACTCCCAATGCGGCCGATCCGAGCAACGTGAGGACAACGCGCGAACTTTTCTTAGGCATGTTGAGGCTCCACTCGAAACACAGAGCGAACGAAACGGAAGCGGCAGGAAGCAAACTCACCGCACGCAGCCATCCGCGAGGGGGCGTAGCACGGGCGGCCCGCGTGTGTTTTTCAACTGGAAAAGAGAGCAGGCGAGCCGCCCGCTCTACGTTTTCGACGGGATGCGAATCCCGTCACGACATCGAATGCACGATAATCCAGCTCACGGACAACATCATCGCCGCGACGACGATGGCCACGGCGTAGTTTCCTTCGGAGAGTTGCTTCTCCACATCGAGCCGCCCCGTGATCCACTCGAAGCCTTTGAATCCGACGAGCAGCAACACGATTCCCAACAGCCCGAACACGGCGGTCCCCGAGACGGCATACATGAGGTTCTGTGACCACACGGCGAAGTCGGCAGCCAAGACGGGGGCGAACGTGGACAGTGAGAGACTCATCATGAATGCTCCTGAGAAAGTCGGACGAGGAACGCGGCACGGGCCGCCGGTGGGAAGTGGCCCGCGAACGGAAAGTCCGCGCACCGGATCACCTCTGTTTTCTGACACGAGCAAGATACAGACTTGCCCGCCAAAAGCTCTGGTCACCTTGTGCTCAAGTGAACTGCAACTTCAAATCTCGCCAGAGATCACTCATGATGCGATTGCGGCGTCGTGTATTGGAATTGTCCCTCAGTCGCCATCACGCGGAGCGATGATGGCGACTGAGGGACAGACCTCTGCTTGCCTTCTCTGTGCCTCTGCGCCTCGGTGGTTCAATCTTCTTTTTGGAACGTCATCGAAGACGGTTTATCACAGAGACACAGAGGCACAGAGTAGGCGAATTGAGAGGAGAGGTGGATGAGGCTCCAAGTCAATCTGCCCACCATTCCTCACTCACGAGTGCCCCTCAGGGGAGCGGAATAGCCACTTTGGTCTGAAGCGGAGCCTTCGCTGGAGTTTTCAGTCATGATCGACACTTCGCTTCAATCGATTCTCTCCGCGATCGAAGCGGCTGTGGGTGAGAGCTTGCTCACGCGCAAGGCGGCTGACAATCTCAGTCGCTGGCTGACCGAACCGCATTACGCCGAGTACCGCGAGCGACTTGTTGATCTCGTCCAGCGCGAGGACTTTGCCGAACTGAACCGCCTCTTCTGGGAACGGATTCCGTTTGGAACCGGCGGTCGGCGCGGGCCGATGAGCGACTTTGGTTCCGCGACGATCAATGATCGGACTATCGCCGAGTCGGCTCACGGTCTCGCGGTCTACGTGAAGCGTTGGTGTGAGCAACAAGCCTCCCCCCTCCCTCACCCTCCCCGACGAGGGGAGGGCACAAGCAAGCCGCGCGCGGCTGTCGCGTTTGATTCACGGCATCGGTCGCGTGAGTTCGCGCAGCGGACGGCGTGCGTGCTGGCGGCACATGGTTTCCAAGTCTTCTACTTCCCCGAACCGCGCGCCACGCCCGAGTTGTCGTTCGCGGTGATCGCCGAGTGTTGTCAGACCGGCGTCGTGATCTCGGCCTCGCACAACCCGCCGTCGGACAATGGCTTCAAAGCGTACTGGTCCACGGGAGGCCAGATTCTGCCGCCGCACGATGCGGGGATCATCGCGTGCGTCGATGTCGCCACCACAATTCCGTCCGTCGATTTCGAGGAGGCTGTGCGTGACGGGCGAATCAAACTGCTGGGCGAGAGCATGGACGCGGCTTACACGCGAGCCGTTTGTCTCCAAAGTCTTTCGATAGCGAGAGACATCACCGCGCTGTACACGCCGCTGCATGGCGTCGGCGAGTCGTCGGTCTATCGCGTCGTGAAGCAACTTGGTTTTGACGGCGTCTCGATCTTCGAGCCACAGCGCACGCTCGATGGCTCCTTTCCGAACGTCCCCGATCAACTGCCGAATCCCGAACGGTTCGAAGTCTTCGGCCCCGCGATCGCGCACGCCAAGCAGACGGGAGCCGAACTGGTCCTCGCGTCGGATCCCGATGCCGATCGGATGGCGGTCGCGGTGCGAGATCGATCCGGCGAATATGTCTGTCTCACCGGGAACCAGCTCAGTGCGTTGTTGACCGACCATGTGCTGAGCCATCGCGCGGCGAATGGCACCCTGACAGCCGACCACTTCATCATCGAGACGCTCGTCACCACGCCACTCGTCGCCGCGATTGGACATCACTACGGAGTGAAAGTCGTCCGCGACGTGCTGGTCGGTTTCAAGCACATCGCGTTTGAGATCGACCGCCACGGCCCCGACAAATTCGTGTTTGCCACGGAAGAATCGATTGGCTTCATGGCGGGCAACTACTGTCGCGACAAAGACGCCGCAATCGGAGCGATCTACGTGCTCGAACTGGCTGCTGAACTGAAGCAGCGCGGGGAGAACTTGCTCGATCACCTCGATCGACTCCATGCGCGGCACGGCATTCACGTCGAGCAAACCGTCTCGATCATGGCTCCCGGCCCGACCGGCCGCGCACGTGTGGCTCGCATCATGCAGGCTCTCCGCACCGCGCCAGTCTGCGCGATGGGACCGGCGGTTTGGAATTCGGTGCGAGACTACGAACGGCACGAGGTCCGTTCGCTTCCCGAGAACACGAAGTCCGCCGACCTGCCATCGCCCGTGAGCGACCTGCTCATCTTCGAGGGCCGCGCCACATTGCCGCTGGACGAAACGGCCGGAGAGTGCGAAGTGACTCTCGCAGTCCGACCCTCGGGAACGGAACCGAAGATCAAGTGCTATGGCTTCGTTCGCACCGATGCCTCTCCGAACCTCGCCGCCGACAAACGCCGCGCCCACGATTGCCTCGTCGCCGCGATGGAAGCCGTGCAGAGTTGGATCGCCAGCGTTCCCTGAGAACGCACCCGATGAATTTGGGTGCCGATCACTCCGGCTCAGTGACGAGAACTCTGCGAATTCGCGGGACGCCGACACCAGCCCTGCGGGCAGTTTCCCTGACTCACATCGCTACTTCTGCTTGGTGACGACGAATTCGTGACCGTTCACATTTATGCCGGTTGTTCCCTTTTCGTTCAAAGGGAGCTTGATGGTGTCGCCCCGTCCATCGCCGAAATTGCATTTCACATGGCCTGCATCCAAGTCGATCACCCACTTGAACGTCTTCTTTGCGGTCGTGTAAGCCACGGTTCCGTCCGCGTGGAAGATCAAATTCGACGTGTAGCTGCCGAGTTTCAAATGCCATGCCCCGATCAGCGTTTTCCGGATCGCGGCCAGTTCATCGAACTGTTGATGTGTCTTGAGTGCGTCCACCATTTGCTTGGCTTCGGCGTCCGCACCCAGCTTGGTGTATTCCTTGACGGCCACTTCGAAGGCGTCTGCCAGTTTGCTGCGGATGGACGCTTGCTTCCGTTGAAATGTGACGGGGACGCTGGTGGGCACCGTCTCATCGCGAGTGAATGCGTTCAGCTCGACATTCAGTCCGTCAACAACCGGCTTGTTCCCCGTCTTTCTGGCGACAGCGACCTTCTTCTCCATCAACTCCTTCACTGAGTCATTGAACTTCTCGATCTCCGTTTGGAAGTTCTTCTGTGCCAGTTCCAGCTTGGCCTTAACGGGGTCTTCGTTGGACTCCTCGGCAAAGCCGCTCGGAGCGAAGGCCAGGAGTCCACAGGCGAGGATGCAGGCGATACAGCAATCGGCAAATCGATTCATGGACCGGCTCCTCAATAATTTGGATGCCCCGGCTTACGAGACTGACACTCCGCAGGCAACGGCCCTGATGCGATCTCTGCCTAGCTTCTATCACAGGGCGGTGAACGTCTGCTAGGCTCTGTTTCCATTGCCCGTCGTGGTGCTTTTCGAGATGGATTCTGATGCAAACAACGAGAACCACTCCCACCGGAGCGGCATCGCTGTTCATGGTATCCGACAAAACCTAGCATCACGCCCGACTGCCGACCGCTACTCTGTCCCCTGTTGGAAGCACGTCCCACTCCATGAGCGATCACACGAGCAATCACATTGATATTGGTGGCGTCCGTTTGCACCTCAGCCAGCCCGACGAATCGCCGGGAGAATGGATTGGGCAGCGCGAAGTGCTGCATCAACTGTTGGCCTGCTGGCTGGTGGTCGATGACAAAGACTTGCCACTCGCACCGCGGCTCGTGGGGAGTCCGGGCATCGGCAAGACTTCGCTCGGGATCGCGGCCGGCCGGGTGCGGAAGCAGGATCTCTACATCTACCAATGCACGGCCGACACGCGTCCCGAAGACTTGCTCGTCACGCCGGTACTGGCTGAGGACGGGCGGATCAAGTACCACGCTTCGCCCTTGGTGACGGCGATGATTCGCGGCGGCATCGTGCTGCTCGACGAAGGGAACCGCATGAACGAGAAATCGTGGGCCAGTCTGGCTCCGCTGCTCGATCATCGCCGGTATGTGGAGTCGATCGTGGCGGGGATCAAGATTCGCGCGCATCGCGATTTCCGCTGTGCCGTCACGATGAACGATGACGAATCGACGTTTGAAATCCCCGACTACATCCTCAGCCGCTTGCAGCCAACACTCACGCTGGGCCATCCCAATCGTGATGACGAACTGGCGATTCTGCGTTACCACCTGCCGTTCGCCGAAGCCGAGATGCTCAATCTGACGGTCGAGTTCCTTCAGCAGTCGCATCAACTCAACCTCGACTTCTCGACGCGCGACGGCATCAATGTGTTGCGGTATGCGATGAAGCGGCTCGCCCAAGACAAAACGCATCCAGTCGGCAAGGATGCCGTCTGGCAGGAGGCTCTCATCAACTGCCTTGGTTCCGAAGCGACCGATCTGAACGAAGCGGCCAAGCGCCGACAGGGATCGCTTGGCGGAAACACCATGCCGATGGGCTTGGGCGATTTCTTCTTCGACCCCGACGATCCGCTCCATCCGGACTACGATGGCGGCGATGACGAAGACGATGAATAGATTCTTTGTCCGCAACTACTGCGCATTGTGTACTGCGCATCGTGCGAAGAAGTTATGGCGGAGTGCAAAGTGAGAAGTGTTCAGTGCAAAATGACGAGGAGGAAACGTTCCCTTGGAATTTTGCACTTCTCACTTTGCACGGCCCTCCATCATGGTGGTTCATTCCACAAGAATCGTTCTCTTCCACTGAACGGCTAGCATCGAATGTCTCTTTCCTCCGTCCTTCAATTCAGCGACCGCGTGTTCTGCCTGCCGATCATTCACGGCAGCGGTGACTTCGCCATTGAAGTCCGGCGGGTGATGTTGTCGCAGCGATTCGACTGCCTAGCAGTGCCGCTGCCGCCATCGTTTCAGCACGATGTTGAGCAAGCGATCACGTCGCTGCCGAGCATCACGCTGGTGATGCAGGAGGAGCCACAGGACATCTCCGCGAAGGACTGGGTTGGCGACGACGACGACGCACAGGGTGAAATGGAAGACGACTGCGACACAACGTTCAGTTACGTTCCGATCGACCCGTGTCAGGGAGTCATCACGGCTCTGAGAATCGCTCTGCAAGAACGGATGCCGCGGGCCTTCGTCGATCTCGAAACGTCGATCTTCGACAGCTATCTCGCCGGTCTGCCCGATCCGTACGCGCTGAAGCAGGTCTCGTCTGAAAAGTTCGCGTCGGCAGTGCTGCCGTGCCTCGACCGCCCGCACGAAGGGCAACCGCAAGAACGCGTGCTGCACATGGCGGCACGGCTGCGGCAGCTTGAAGCGAAGTACGAGCGAGTCCTGTTCGTCTGTTCGATCGTCGATTGGCCGTGGGTGCGCGAAGCCTTTGTCGAACGAACGCCCGCGCTCACTCGGCACGATCTCGTCTCCGAGACCGAGATTTTTCAGGCCGATCCGAACACGCTGCTCTTCGGGCTCGGAGAGCTGCCGTTTATCACGGGTCTCTACGAACTCGCCCGCTCCGACCTTGAGGCCGATGAAAATCTGTCGATCGATGGCGTGAAAGCGATGCTGCTCGCTGCTCGCGATCACTACAAACACGATCTCGGCAAACGGGCACGGAAAATCACGCCCAAGTTGCTGCGGGTCTACCTGCAATACGTCCGCAACCTGACGCTGCTCGAACGCCGACTGACTCCCACGCTCTACACGTTGATTGTCGCCGCCCAACAGATCGGCGGCGATCAGTTCGCCATCTCTCTGGCTCAAACAGCCAGCTTGTACCCGTTCCAAGAGATGCTGGCGTATCCGCTCGTTCGCTTGGGAATCCACCGCGGTCGGTTGGAAAACGGCGATGTCGCGTTCTTGAAGAGTCGCCTGCCGGGGCAAGCCATCGAATGGCGGTCCTGCAAACTGAGACCGCAGCCGCCGAAGCCGCAACAGGACGAGTGGCAGATGCAGTGGAACCCGTATCACCAGTGCAGTTGGCCGCCCGAAGATGTTTCGATCGAACGGTTTCGGACGCATGTGAAGGACGCCGCACTGGGGTTGCTCGGCACCGACTTGGCTCGCAGCGAGAAGTTCACGACCAGCCTCAAAGATGGTCTCGACATCCGCGAGACGCTGCGAAACTGGCACACGGGCGACCTGTTTGTGAAGGTCTTGCCTCCCACACGCGGTAGCCTCGATTGCGTCGTGATGCTGTTCGATAGCCCCGCCGATCCGCGCGACTATCCGTGGCGAGTCACCTGGCACGCCGAACATCACGACGAATCGACCCTCGCTTTGTTCGCGACAAACTACCTTGAGAATCTCGTCGGCCCCGGCATCGGTCAGGCGAGCTACGGCGGAGCGGTCTTCCTGTTTCCGCCGCGTCCGGTTCCCGACATCTGGACAAACCGCCGCTTTGACTTCACCGACACGCTGGAGGAACGGCTCCTCGCCGCCGCCTGCTATCACGCCGACGAACGCCACGTCGCGCTCCTCAGCTATTCGCCACCCGGCCCTGCGTGGAGACGCCTCGCTAAGAAGTACGGCAAGAAGCTGATCCACGTCCCGCTGGGAAAGTTCAGCCAGGAAACGGTCCAGCAACTCCGGATGTTTCACGTCCTCAACGGCCAGAAAGTCCGCAGTTTCGCCGCCGAGTTCATCCGCAAGGCGTGACCGCGCCGAGGCGAGCGGCGAAACTCGCACCTTGACTTCCCCCCAATGTTCGACTGTAATCCCGCCCCTCACTCGATTGGTTTCTGCGGGGGGCCGCAGTCGTGGAAGTCTGGATTCGCTGGGACGGTCGCTTGTTCGCAAGGGATCGTTGAATCCGACTCTCACCTGATTCCGTCGGGAGGAGAGACCTTTGAATTTTGGGTGTACTGATTCTTTCAAGACGATGTTTTGGGTGTGTCGCCTCATTTCGGGCGAGTCACCGGTAGTTTTCCGGAAGTCGTAGCCTTCAAAAGGGGTTGCACTGATCGGAATGAAGCCGAACTGTCGAGCGACCGCTGTTTCCAGATTTCGCCAGACAGTGACTCACCGAACACGGCGAGATTAACCGATAATCGACCATCGGATCGCAAGGTCTACTGATCGTGAGCTCTGCGGCTGTAATGGCCGTATGCCCGCGATGCGAGGTCACATCGGGCCTGTAATTTCACGCTGCTGATCGTTGCCGCTCGCTCGCAAGAGCGAACGGACGAGCGCCGACTGGGTGGGACCGGTCGGTTGATAAGGCAGTGAAGGGCATGGAATGCCGCTCAACTTGGGTGCTGACGCCTGCGCGGACTGAGTTTCGCAGCCGACAGCCAACGGGGGAGAGCTATGACGGCTTCAACCAGTTTGCCGCGCGTGGTCGTGACGGGCGTGGGCGTTGTTTCGCCAATCGGGATCGGTGTCGATTCGTTTTGGCAGAACCTTATCGCCGGTCGATCGGGTATCGCGGCCCTCTCGGCATTCCCCGCTGGTGACCTTCCGTCCAAGTTGGCGGCCGAAGTCCGTGACTTCGATCCCCTCGAACACATTTACCAGCGGAAATTTCTGAAGGTCATGTCCCGCGATATCCAGTTGGGTGTCGCCGGTGCGTCGATGGCCATGAAGGACTCGAAGCTGAATCGCGGTGATGTCGATCCCGAACGCTTGGGCGTCGAATTCGGAGCGGGTCACATTTCGACGACCCCCGAGGAACTGGCCGACGCCGCTCAACACATGCAACTGATGGCCGAAGGCCAGACGTTCTCCAAGTGGGCAGAAGACGGCCTCGGGCAGATCGCTCCCCTGTGGCTGCTCAAGCAATTGCCGAACATGCCCGCCTGCCATGTCGCCATCGAGCACGACGCGCGCGGCCCGAACAACACGATCACCAGTTGTGAGTCCTCCGCACTCCTCGCTCTCGCGGAAGGTGTGCGCGCCATCGAACGCGATGCCGCCGACGTGATGATTGTCGGTGCGTGTAGCTCGTACATTCATCCGCTCGAAATCGCGAGACTGAACCTGTACGAAAGCCTGTCTCGCGGCGACGACCCAACACACGCCTGTCGCCCGTTCGATCTTCATCGTGACGGAACGGTTGCTGGCGAAGGGGCCGCTGCGTTTGTCATCGAACGCTACGAACACGCGATCAGCCGCGGCGCGCCGATCTACTGCGAGATTCTGGGTGTCGGCGCGGGCTGCGATGGGCGCGATGTGGCCAATCGAGCGAATGGCCTCGGTTTGGCACGAGCCATCCAATCGGCACTGCGTCAGTCGGAGTTGTCCGCACGAGACCTCGGCCACATCAACGCGCACGGCAAGGGAACTCGCCGCGATGATGTCGCCGAAGCGCGGGCCTATCACACGGCGCTCGGCATGGTGGCGGAGTCGATCCCCGTCACGGCTCTCAAGAGTTACTTCGGCCACTTCGATGCCGGTGCCGGCGCAGTCGAACTGGCGGGGAGCATGTTGGCGATGCGCTACGGTCGCCTGCCGATGACGCTGAACTACCGCACTCCCGATCCGCTCTGCCCGCTGAACATCGTCCGCGACGAACCGCTCGACATCACGAACAGCGTCGCTCTTTCGGTGAACCGCACCCGCATGGGCCAGAGTGCAGCGGCGGTGATTCGTGCGGTGTGAGAATGGCTGTTGCCCACGCGCTGAAACGACGCTGCGTCAATTGCGACCGTGCGAGGCATCAGCGAGGGCGACGCCCCGGCCACTTCTCCGAGACCAGAACCGCTCGCGCCATTCACCCTACTGATCGGGACTTTTCCGTGACTGACTCCGCTATGCGCATTGGTTTCGTTGGTGCCGGGCAGATGGCAACGGCTTTGGCACGCGGGTTCATCGCGGCGGGTGTCGCCACGCCAGATCTCGTCGTCGCGTGTGATGTGAGCCTCGAAGCGGGGCGGCGTTTCACGGAGCAGACTGGCGCAGCGACGGGTGCGAACGGTGCAGACGTTCTCGCTCGCGCCGAGGTCATCTTCCTAGCGGTGAAGCCGCAACACATGAGCGGCGTGCTGTCCGATCTGCGACCGCATCTCAAGCCCGAGCATCTGATCGTGTCGATCGCGGCGGGAGTTTCGCTGGCGAAGATGATGGACGGACTCGGTGCCACCGCGCGACTCATCCGCGTCATGCCAAACACGCCGTGCCTCGTGGGAAGTGGAGCCAGCGCGTTCGCACGCGGGGGAGCGGCTTCACCGCAGGATGGCGAATTGGTGCGCGGCCTGTTGTCCACGGTCGGCCTTGCGGTGGAGGTTCCCGAAAAGTTGCTGGACGCCGTCACGGGCTTGTCGGGGAGCGGGCCAGCCTACGTCTACCAGATCATTGAAGCGTTGAGCGACGGCGGCGTGCGCGTCGGTCTGCCGCGCGACATCGCCACGAAGCTGGCGGCTCAAACGCTGCTCGGTGCGGCGCAAATGGTCCTCACCACGGGACAGCATCCCGGCGCGTTGAAGGACGCGGTCACGAGTCCCGGCGGCACGACGATCGCCGGGCTGCACGCGCTCGAACAGGGCGGTTTGCGTGGCATCCTGATGAACGCCGTCCAAGCTGCGACGGAACGCTCGCAACAACTCGGCCAGTCGTAAATCACCGGCTCCCCAGCTTTTCAATGAGGTCCGGTACCGATGTCGCTGTGGAACTGGAAAGTCGGCGGCGGAGTGATCGTGCTGGCCTTCGTGGCGGGTGCGATCATCGGTTCGGTTGGCCTTAAAAAAAACAGCCACTTGGTTTCATCGAGCGACTCCGACACTTGGTCGAATCCGCTGCAACCCGCCTACATCGATGATGTCGGTTGCGCGCAGTGTCATCCTGGGCAGGTTGCTGACCACGCAGGCAGCGGTCATGCGCAGACCTTTCACAGCGGAGACTTAGCCGAACAGTTCGAGATGCTCCGTGATCGTTCATTCCGCGACGAAGAGCGGGGTGGCACGTTCACGTTTCGAGCGGAGGGACGACAGCTTGTCGCTGAGTTTGAGAACGGGACTCGGCGCGAGCGGCTACCGATTCCGTTCGCACTTGGCTCGGGGACTCACGCCACAACGCTGATCAGTTTGCTCACTTCCGAGTCTGGTGAGCCGACCGTGCTCGAACATCGTGTCTCGTATTTTGCGACCGACAGGCGATTGGGTGTCACACCCGGTCAGGCGGGGCTCATCGAAGCGGAGCCGGTGGATTGCCTGGGGCGCGTCTATCGCGGTCGCGAGGCGACGAACTGCATTGGCTGTCACACGACGACGGCCAAGATTCGTGGGCGCGAGCTGAACGACGTGCGCGCGAACGTCGGCTGCGAAAGTTGTCACGGTCCCGGACGCGGCCACGCGGCGGCGATGGAAGCGAACCGGCCCGGTCACGAGATTTCCTCCGACAAAGGAATTCGATTAGCCAAAGGAACGGTGTCGTCTGCGGAAGAAATTCAACTCTGCGGAAAGTGCCATCGCACGCCCGAGATGCTGCCCGCTCCACCCTCAATCGCCGATCCGAAAATCGCACGGTTTCAACCAGTCGGGCTGCTCAACTCGAAGTGCTACAAGCGAGCCGAAGGACGGCTGCGCTGCACAACCTGCCACGATCCGCATCGCACTGTCGATCGCGTCTCCGAGAATTACGTGGCGACGTGCCTCGCCTGCCATTCTCAGTCAGATGCCGGTGACAAACTGTGTCCGCAGTCTCCCAAAGAGAAGTGCGTTTCATGCCACATGCCGGAGGTCGAAGTTCACCCCGGCATCTCGTTCCACGACCACTGGATTCGCGTCCGCCAGCCCGCTGACGAACGTCACTGAAAGTTGGTGAGACTCATCAAACAGAACGGCCCGACTTCGTGGGAAGCCGGGCCGTTCTGAATTGAGATCGCCAGCAAATGCGTTACGGCAGCGGGTCGAGGATGATGTCCTTGATCGTCTTGCCGCCGGGAATCATTGGCAGGACGTGCTCTTGGTACGGGCAGATCACGTCGAGCAGATACGGCCCATCGTAATCGAGCATCGCCTTGAGAGCCGCTGGAAATTCTTGCTTGCTGCGGACCTGAGCCGCTCCGAGTCCGAAGCCTTTCGCAACTTGGACGAAGTTTGGGTAGGTCTCTTCGTAGTGAGGGCCTGCTCCCGCGCCGGTCGCTTCCGGATGATCGACGGGACCGAGGTACGTGTGGGCGCGGTTCTTGGCGTGGAAGCGATCTTCCCACTGCACCACCATGCCGAGATGTTGGTTGTTGAGCAGCAGGATTTTCACCGGCAGGTTCTCGCACCTCAGCGTGGCCAGCTCCTGCACGTTCATCAACATGCAGCCATCGCCGTCGATGTCGATCACCAGCCGACCGGGATGCGCCGCCTGCACACCCATCGCGGCGGGCAGACCAAACCCCATCGTGCCGAGGCCCGAACTACTGAGCCACCGGCGCGCGTTGCGGAACTTGTAGAACTGAGCCGCCCACATCTGATGCTGGCCGACGCCCACGTTCACGAACGGGTCTTGATCAATCGTCTGTCGCCACAACTCCGAGATCGCGTATTGCGGGATGATGAAGTCGCCCGAATCGCGGACTTGCAGCGGGTACTTGTCTCGCCACTCGTTGACCTTCGTCCACCACGCATCGATCTTCGGGATGTCCGAATCCTCGATCATCGCGTTCAGACCTTGAAGCACCTCTTTGACGTTGGCCACGACGGCGATTTGAGCGATCCGATTCTTGTGAATCTCAGACGGATCGACATCGACGTGGATGACCTTGCCGTGCTTGGCGAACTCGCTCAGCTTGCCTGTCACGCGGTCGTCGAATCGCACGCCCAACGCGATCAGCAGATCGGCGTCGTCGATGGCGAAGTTCGAGTACGCGGTGCCGTGCATCCCAAGCATGTGCAGCGATTGATCGTCATCCGCGGGGAAGCAGCCGATCCCCATCAGCGTCGTCGCGACAGGAATGCCCGTCTTACGGGCGAACTTCTGGAACTCTTCACTCGCGTCGGACTGGATAATCCCGCCACCCGCGTAGAACAGCGGCTTCTTGGATTCGCCGATCATCTTAAGGATTGCGCGAATCTGATTCGGGTGAACGCGGCGCACTTCGGGATGATAGCCGGGGAGGTTCATCGCCGGGTCGTAATCGACAACCCATGGCTGGCCGTCGTCCGTCCATGACGAGCCATCGACTCGCTTGCCGTCGATCCAGTTCATCTGGATATCTTTGGGGATGTCGATCAGCACCGGGCCGGGCCGTCCCGTACGAGCGATGTGGAACGCTTCTTTGATGACGCGCGGGATGTCCGACGTTTTCGTGATGAGATAGTGATGCTTGGTGATCGCGCGACAGATCTCGACCATCGGCGTCTCTTGGAACGCATCGCTGCCGATCAGGTGCGTGTGAACCTGAGCCGAGATGGCGATCAGCGGGATGCTGTCCATTTTGGCATCGGCAATCGCCGTGACGAGGTTCGTCGCGCCGGGACCGCTTGTTCCCATGCAGACGCCGACTTTGTCCGTCGTGCGCGACACGCCTTGGGCCGCAAAGGCTCCCCCTTGCTCGTGCCGAGGCAGAATGGTCCGGATGTCGGCAGCGCGGTACGTCAGCGCCTGATGGATCGGCATGCTGCATCCGCCCGGATAGGCGAAGATCAAGTCCGTTCCTTGGCGGATGAGGCACTCGACAAACACATCGGCCCCATTCAACTTCTGCGGTGTCGTCGGAGCCGGCGCAGTCGCCGGAGAAGCGGGAGTCAATGTGCAGGTTGCAGTCGCCACGATCACGGTCCTCAAACAAGTCGTTCGGAGAGGTTGGTTGACAAACTTGGCCGCGCCCCTCCAGACACGGTCAAACGGGCTGGCAGTCTACCGGCCGAGTCAACCCAAGGCGAGTGGCCAGTCTGTGCGCAGCCGCTTTTCCTCAAGACACTCACCCCGCAGGACCGGCAACATCGGTGTTTCCGGTTCAATGCGCGACACTGTGGCTTCACATGGCAGTGGGCAGAAAGGTTGGGAAGACAAAATGATGGATCACAAAATGATGAAGTCCAATAGGCAGGGCTGCTTGACCATGAACCAACATCACTGGAATCAGCATTGAGGCGACCGGCAAGTGAAAGTAGACCCGACACTCCGCGGCGGGAACGGTTCGTGTCACGGAGTGACACGTCAACTTTGGATAAATCAGGTCTTGCCGATTGTCTGACTGGAATCAGCGTCGTGGCCCGAAGCAGCCGCATTTCGGCTTCATCATTTTGTGATCCATGATTTTGTCTGACCTCATGTCCGTCGCGGCGTATCTCAACAGGTGGGCAAGCTGGCGGCTGGTCGTGTCCCTGCCAATAATCCGCCCCTCGAACGACAAGCCCTCTCACGCTCAACAGGAACGGATTGCATGACCGCTTTGAATTGGAATAGCCGCCAACTGACACATGGCTGGCAACGAGGAGTCACGGCGTTCTTTCACGGCCTTGGGATGTCAGAGGCTGACTTTGACAAGCCGCAAGTGGGGATCGGCGTGCCGTTGCTCGAAGGAAACTTGTGCAACCAGCACGCTTACGCGCTCGGGAGCAAGGTGGCAGAAGGTTGCCGCGCGGCGGGGTTGCTCGGTTTTCCGTTCGGCACTCCGGCGGTCAGCGACAACCTGACGCAAGGTTTGGAAGGAGGCGGAGCGAGTCTCGTTTCCCGGAACCTCATCGCGAATTCGGCCGAGTGCGTCGTGTCGGCTCACTGCTACGACGCGATGGTTGGGCTGCATCATTGCGACAAGAACGGCCCCGGTTTCGCGATGGCCTTGGCGCGGATGAACTATCCCGGCCTGATCCTCAGCGGCGGCAGCATTCAGCCCGGCTGCTATCAAGGTCGCAGCGTGACGATCCTCGACGTGTACGACTCGCAGGCGGCGGCATCCGTCGGCGCGATCCCTCAAGCCGAGGCGGACGAAATCCGGCGCGTGGCCTGTCCGGGACCAGGCGGCTGCGGGATCGCGGCGTCGTTCAATACGTGGGGCCTCGCGATGGAAGCGATCGGTCTGATGCCGCCTCAAAGCAGTTCCATCCCCGCGATTGATCCGGCCAAACAAGCGGACTGCTTGAACGCGGGCCAACTGATTCGCGGCATGTTGGAACGAAACATCCG
>CAMAYU010000098.1 GCA_945862235.1 Schlesneria paludicola DSM 18645 | reverse complement strand
GGGCGGCGTCAGCCCCCCCCCGGATTCTTAGCGGCAATCGCAAGAGTCCGGGGGCTGACGCCGCCCGGCTCACCACTTCTGTCGGTCACGTCAATTCTCAAAATCCTGCTCATCCCAAGTTCTGGGCGAACACGGCGACTACGCAGACTTCAACTCGGAGCTCCCACGAGTTTCACCACTGGCAACTGGCGGATGAACTCTCGCAGCAGGTTAAGTACTTGTTCGGTTGCCTGAGGAAGTTCCGCAATGATCGCGGCGACTCGCTGAGCGATGGAGGCTGATTCCCGGTCGGCCAGTATGCCGAGCGAAGTACGGCACTCTTCGACGCCACAGTCGGCTTGCCACTCGCGAAAACATCGCAGTGCCATGGTCTGATCGTTGAGTTCGCCCAGTGTGTCCTGAAGCTGCGACAGTCGTTCGCAGACTGGTTCCGACAGTTTCTCGGAAAGCACGCCTTGCAGAAGTTCCAATGTGTAACGCAGACATCGGCCCACGATTCGAACCTGATGACACCGATTCAATTGTTGACTCGGCTCGACATCGCCGCCGATGGCTTGGATTGCCAAGGAGTACTTTTCGGCAAGTCGTCCCAGCGCTTCAGTGCCGAGTTCAACGAGTGTCGGCGGCTCAGCTTCGCCGCGCCAATGAATCCGGTGTCGTAATGCTCGCAGTTGCTCTGGGAGAGTTTTCATTGGCCGACTGTGGCCGAAGTGCCGCAGAGAACTGGCGGATGTTTGGCGGCAGGATGCGGAACGCTTTTGGAGCCAGTTCAAGGTGTTCGGCGGAAGTGGATCTGCCTGCCGGGACAAACGTCGGATCAGGACATCCAAGTCGCGGACGGCTCCCGCCTTTTTGCGAATCTCGCTCACCTGCTTCCGCATCGACCGCCCTCGTCGTCGCGGTAGCCAATCGACAAACAGCAGCAGCGCCGCATCGGCCCGGCGCGTCGCAGTCCGCAGTTGATGTGTCTGCTCGGCATTATCGGGCTTACGCCGAGTGGCCTTAGCCAGCAGACGAAGAACCTCCCGTAGCGAGTCCCGGATCGCTTGGCGAGCCAATTGTTCGACGGCAGAAGCGACCTTTTGTTTGGAACCCATTGCACGCTTCATGTGGTGGAACGACAGGGCTGAATGTCGGCGACCTCGCCGCAAAGCCGATCCTCGGCGAGCAAGGTCTCGCTCATCGCCAGTGCAGGCGGATCTCTTCGGGAAGGCAACGCTTCACATCGGTGATCTCGCCAGCAGAAACGTGCTTGGCGAGCGTCTTCAATACCGCGTGCGTGATGGCCTCGGGTTCCGCATCGGGGTCGAGCGACATCACGATGTGAGCGAGGAACTGATTCCAGTGACGCTCCTTGAGCGACGGAGCGGAGGGAACCCAGCCCTCGAAGTACAACCCGCGAATCATCTGCGGCAACTGTGCCGCCAGTTGTGCGGATTCGGTGAGTGGCAGGCGGTCTCGCAGCGCATGCAGGACCGCCCCCAGGGCTCGATAGGCGCGCTTACGATCATCCCAGTCGAGTTCGTCCATGATGTCGTCGAGCCAGATGTTGGACTTCTGAATCGTGCTGTCGAAGACACGCAGTCCCGTGGTACTCATGATGACCTTTCTTTTCCTAAACGTGGCTGAGAATCTGCCAACTGGTTGATGTTTTGCCAGCGACGGCTGGTCTCGGAATCACACCACTTGCAGCCCAAGGTGAGACGCTTACCCTACGTTTTTAACGGGCTGTTAAGTCACGTCGCCCTCACGCAACTGCCGCGCCGGAGTGAGACGCGGTTGGCCGCGTCTGCGTGACGGCACACAAGATGCCGAGAGACCTGACCGCGATTCTCGCGACGGTCGATGGCGCAAACGCTTTGATCTCCAGCCAACCTTTTTCAGAAAGACCGGGTGTTCCGGATGCGAACCAAGCGTGCCAAGCGAACGATTCGATACCACTCGACGCGAATGCTCTGGGGTTGCCCGTTGCTCGTGGTGGCCTGCGGGCCCGATGCTGCTCACGATGAGGACCGTGGAATCGCGCGAGGCATCATCGCCATTGGCGACATTGCGGTCGGCGTGGTCGCCATCGGAGGTCTGACGGCGGGAGTGATCTCGATCGGCGGCCTCTCGTGCGGCGTGGTCACGATTGGCGGCGTCGCCCTCGGCGGCATCGTGCTGGGCGGAGTCGCGGTGGGCGGCGTGGCCTTCGGGGGTGTCGCCATTGGGTTGGCCGCAGCGGGGGGAGTGGCCGTCGGCTACTACGCAGCGGGAGGCAAGGCCGTCGGTGCGTACCTCATCAGCGCGACTCAACGAGACCCGCAGGCGGTCGAGTTCTTCCGGCATTGGCTCCCGTGGATCTCACGGCGAACCTGACCTCGTACTTCAGGCGGAGTGGCTATGCTCCATCCGCTCTAAAAGACTGGCAGACCAACACCATAAGACGTAAGACGTGGAACCGGCGATCATCGAAACGAGAAACACCATGACTGCAAATCAAAGCGACGAGTTGGTGACAAAGGCGGGATACCAGAAGATTCTTGTCTCCACGGATTTTTCACCCTGTTCTAAAGCGGCACTGGACCAGGCCGTCAGTCTTGCGAGGCAGACCGGGGCCAAGATCGTTCTGGCTCACACGCTCCCCGACCTGCGGCAGTTGGTCACGACACTGCCCGTGGAAGCCCGCCGTGACTTCTTCTACGGCGACGGTGATCTTTTCGATAAAGAAGTCCGGCGCGAGTCCGATGCGAAACTGCGGCAGGTGATCGCCGATCTCGATGCTCCCGATCTCGACATCACATTTGAGACGCTACTGGGAACACCCTATTTGGAACTCACCCATGCCGTCCAGCAGGAAGGTTACGACTTGGTCCTAGCCGGAACTCGCGGACTATCGCAATGGGAGCAGCTCTTCGTCGGCAGCACCGCACGGCGTCTGGTTCGCAACTGTCCGTCCTCCGTCTGGATCGTCAAAGCAGGGCATCAAGGTGTTCCAAAGGTGGTTCTGGCGGCCACTGACTTTTCTGACAGCAGTCTCAAAGCCGTCCGGGAGGGACTGCGGGTGGCTCAGTTGTCCCGGTCCCATTTCCATCTGCTACACGTCATCGAAGAGCTCGACGAGGAACTCATCAAGCGGTCTCCGCACGGTAGCCCGATGCGCAAAGACATCAACAACTACTCGCGGCAGCGGCTGCAGTCGTTCGTCCAGTTGCTCGAAACGGATCCCGATAAAGTCCACCTGCATCTGTCGCTCGGGACCGCTTGGCAGGAGATTGCCCGAACGGCACAGAAGCTCGGTGCGGACCTCGTCGTGATCGGAACTCTGGGTCGAACCGGCGTGTCGCGAATGCTGATCGGGAACACGGCCGAGAAAGTTCTGGACACATGCGACAGCAGTATCCTGACGGTGAAGCCCGACGGCTTTCTTTCGCCTGTCGATCCGACGTTCCGAGTCCTGCATCCGGAGTGATATCATGCAGCCACGCGACTTGTTCGACGAAGCCGAACTTGGTTGATCGCGCCGCAATGGTGTTGAATCTGACCGCGCATTGCTGTTTTTTACGCCCGTTTCCGTATGTTGGACGATAGGGCGGGACAAGTGTGTTGAATCTGGCCTCGCATTGCTGTCTTCTACGCGGCAGGTTAAACGTCGCACATGAATTGGGCGTCTCTGACGGAGATGCCAGAACACTCCGAAGGAATAAGGCACCATGCCGAAACTGCTTGTCGTGGATGATGACACACTCATTCTCGATTGCTTCCGCTACGCCTTCCCTCCCGAGTTGCTTTCGCTGGAGACAGCCACGACCGCCGCCGAGGCGCTGTCGCTGTTTCGCCAGCAGTCGTTCGATGCCGTCATCACGGATGTGCGGCTGCCGGATTCATCTGGTCTGCAATTGCTCCAGGATTTGCAGACGTTGGACGGCAAGGTGCCGGTGATCCTGATGACCGGTCACGGCACGGCCAACACGGCCATTGAGGCCATGCGGCGGGGAGCGTTCGAGTATCTCCTGAAGCCGCTGGACCTTGACGCATTACAGTCGGTCGTTGATCGCGCGCTGGAGACCTCGCGCATGACCCGAACTCTCGTCAAGATCGCCCGCGACACCGAACCCGATCAGGGGGTGGACGACCTGCTCGTTGGTCAATGTCCAGCCATGCAGGAAGTTTATCGCCAGATCGGCCGCGTCGCGGGACAGGACGTGACGGTGCTGATCCTCGGCGAAAGCGGCACGGGGAAGGAGGTCGTGGCCCGGGCGATCTATCAGTACAGCAAGCGGGCGGACAAAACGTTCCTCGCCATCAACTGTGCGGCCATTCCCGAGAACCTGCTTGAGAGCGAACTGTTCGGGCACGAGAAAGGCTCGTTCACGGGGGCCGAGCGCAAACGCATCGGCAAGTTCGAGCAGTGCGACGGCGGCACGCTGTTCTTGGACGAGATCGGCGACATGACGCCGCTCACGCAGACGAAGGTGCTGCGCGTCTTGCAGGACCAGCAGTTTGAACGAGTCGGCGGACAGGAGATGGTCCGCACCAACGTCCGGCTGATCGCCGCGACGAACCGCCATCTCACCGAGATGATGGAGCACGGCACATTTCGCAGCGATCTGTACTACCGCCTGAACGTCTACACGATCCACCTGCCGCCGCTGCGCGAGCGTGAGGGCGATCTGCCGCTGCTCGTCAATCACTTTCTGAAACGGTTCAGCCGCGAGTTGGGCAAGGATGTGCGAAGCCTCTCGCCCGAAGCGATGGACCTGCTCACCGACTATCCGTGGCCGGGCAATCTTCGCGAACTGCAGAGCGTCCTGAAGCACGCGGTCGTCGAAGCGACCGGCCCCGTGATCTTGTCCGAGTTCCTTCCAGGGGTCGTCCGATTTTCGACGCCATCCGCAGCGAACGCCCCCGAACTGCCTCCCGGCGCAAGCCCGAGAACGACATCCGATCTGGGAACCAATGATGGACTGATCGACTTCATCCACCAACGGATTCGCGCCGGGACCGAAACGCTCTACGACGATGTCATCCATCGCGTCGAGCGGGTCATGTTGACGGAATTGTTACAGCAGGTCGAAGGCAACATCAGCCGTGCGGCAGCCATCTTGGGCATCTCCCGCTCGACCCTGCGTGCGAAGCTCACCACGGTAGGCATCAATCTCGAGCGTTTGGTTCGCATGACGGAATGATCGGCCGACTCGCACAGGCTGACTGGCGGTCGCTTTGCCATGTGGTCAAAAACTGGCCACCACTGAGAGTCGTTTCCAAAACAAGCGGCGTCTGAATACTACCGCTGTCGCACCGAACACCGCCTCGAACCACAGCAGCCTCAACTTTTTCACGTCACCGGCATTCGGATTGCCTCACTCACGGTCACCTAACGACAGGGGGACTCTTCACACGACAGAGCGATCTTCCTGCCCGCTCACTCCTGACCGCACCGGACTTCCATTTCGGACGCGGCCCCAACCCCGTGAGGTGTCCCGTGAAGAATCTGCTCGTCCCGATCGACTTTTCCGATGTCAGCGACCGCCTCGTCGCCACTGCCGAAAAACAGGCGACGGCATTCGGAGCAAAGGTCTGGCTGCTCCACTGCATCAGTGAGTACCCCGCGCTCTCTGCGATGGGCGAAATCCCCGTCTTTCTTCCATCATCGAGTTTGGCATTGCCGGGCAGATATCCCGACGAGTATCGGCAACTGGCAAAGCTGACCTCGAATCTCCGAGACAACGGGATCGACGCAGAGTTGTTGTTCGTGTCGGGTCTCCCCACAGAGCAAATCCTCTCCGCCGCCGACGATCATCAAGCCGACCTGATCATCATGGGTTCACACGGCCACGGCATGCTCTACGAAGTCGTCGTCGGAACCGTCACTGAAGCCGTTCTCCACCGCACCGAACACCCCACTCTCGTCGTCCCGAGTGTCGCCATCAAAGAGCCGAAACCCGCGCACACCTATCTGCGCGAGGCCCCGTTGGCGACCCCGTATTAAGGTCCATCCAGTCACGACTGTGGCCATACCGTACTCGGACAAGGTCGTCGGACTTGGGCTCCGTAGGACGGGAGCCCCGGCCCGTCAATTCACGACAAACGACAATCAAGAGTGACCGTCCCGCTGCCGTCCTTTTTCGGCAAAATGAAGCAGGGGACATCGAGTTCAAGGGAACTTCGGACGGGATTCAACAGGTGAATCAACGGAGGACAGTTCCCTGGCAGCGGCGTTACGGAATGGCTCGTTCGAGCTTGCGAACTTTCCCAAGTTCGCGAAAGGCAAATCATGGCTGTCGATGTTCGTCGCATTCTGTTCCCGACCGATTTCAGCGATTCGGCTCACTCCGCGCAACAGTATGCGAAGTTGCTGGCCGAGCAGTTTGGTGCCGAACTGCATTTGCTGCACGTCGTCTCGGAACTCACGATGCCACTGGCAGACTCGTTGTGGTCCATGACCGATGCCGAACAACAACTGCGCATCAAGCACGCCATCCGGCGGCTTCCGGAAGAAGTCGGCGTGCAATGGTCCAAGGAGTACCGGACGGTCTGTGCAGTGAAAGTCGGCCACACCGTCGAAGAAATCATGAACTACTCGAACGAGCACGAGATCGACCTGATCGTGATCGGGACGCACGGCATGACCGGGCTGTCCCGACTGTTGCTCGGTTCCGTCGCCGAGAAGCTCGTCCGTTTGGCAACCTGCCCGGTCCTCACGGTCCATCCGGACGAGCACCGTTCCGTGCCCAATGGCGAGGACAAACGGCGCGCGTCCCAACAGCAAACGATCCCGTCACGGATGTGAAACCGTCATGGCACCTCATCACCATTCCCCTCAGTCGGACACTTTCATCATGACCGAGACCAACGAATGTTCACTGGTGGTGGTTTACACATCGCCCGCCGTGGAGGACGCCCTCATCGTGCAAGGCCTGCTTGAGACGGAGGGGATTCGAGCCGCCGTTGCCGCGGCCGAGGGGCCGCTTCTCCCATCGTCGTCGGCTCCCTCGGAAGTCCTCGTCTGGAGCGAGGACGAAGCTCGCGCACGGTTACTGGTGAACCAAGCCGAAAATCAACATCAGCAGCAAGTCGAGCGGGAAGAGGCGGGGCTGTGCGACGCGGATCGGCACTGGTCATGAACCGTGCCGAAGGAGTGTCACCCGCGATGTGTTGTGTCATTCACTCATGAGCCGTGGAGTTTCCCATGATCAAAATCCTCGTCCCCACCGATTACTCGGAGTGCAGCATCGCGGCGCTGAAACATGCGGCGGCCCTTGCCCGCCAAGCGGAAGGTGCGTTGCTGATCGTCCATGTCGATTTCCCGCAGTCGCTGTACATCGAGCCACCGGTCATCAAGGAGCCGAACCCACTCGAACACGATGTGGCAGTACTTCTCGAAACGATGAAGCGGAGCCAGCCGCCGCTGTCGTATGAAGAGCGACGAGTGGAAGGCGCTCCGGCCCCCACGATCCTCTCGCTGGCGGAGGAAGAACACGTTGATTTGATCGTGATGGGGACCACGGGCCGCACCGGCTTGAAGAGGCTGTTGATGGGAAGCGTCGCCGAGGAAGTTGTCCGTCGGGCATCGTGCCCCGTGCTCACGCTGCGAGCCTCGTCCAACGGACGAAACGGTCACTCGGCGGACGTTGAATGGGAGCGCTGGACGACACTGGAGCAACCGCCGGTGATCCCGGCCTCGGCCACGGCGGTCACCGCTCCGGAGTCGAGTAGCAACCCGACACTCGCGCTGATCTCGCGCGCCATCGCCGCGCGGGCGTCCGATGTTCATATCGATCCCATGGGCCAAGATTTCAGCGTACGGTTCCGCATTGACGGACAGTTGTCCAATTATTGTCGGTTAAGTCACGAGGTCGGTCATGTCCTGATGACGCAACTCAAAGTCACGGCGAATCTCAACATTGCCGACCCGTTCCACTCGCAGGAGGGCCGGCTGCAGTTGCCCGAGTCGCTCAGTGGCTTTGAGGTGCGCATCACCACGGCGCGGGTGCTGGATGGTGAGGCGATCTCGTTGCGCGTTCTCAGCCGTCACCGCCTGATGAGGCCGATGGAAGAACTGGGACTATCGCCGGAAAGCCAGTCGAAGATCGGACAGATTCTGAAGCGGGGCGAAGGGCTGGTCCTCGTCACCGGCCCAACCGGGTCCGGAAAGACGACCACGTTGTATTCCATGCTGCACTCGCTGGATGACGGATCGCGGAACATCGTCTCGATCGAAGACCCGGTCGAGTACAACATCCCGACCTTCCGCCAAATGCCCGTTGATGCGCGCCACGGCACGACGATGGCGAGTGGACTGCGAACTCTGTTGCGACTCGACCCCGACGTCGTGCTCGTCGGCGAAATCCGAGATGCCGAAGCGGCCGAGACCGCGATGCGCGCCGCGAGTTCCGGCAAGTATGTCTTCAGCAGTCTCCACACGCGCGACGTGGCCTCAACGGTGACAGCTCTCCGCGATCTGCATATCGACAATCGGTCGTTGGCTGGCAACCTCGTCGGAATCGTCTCGCAGCGGCTCGTGAGACGGCTCTGTCCCGAATGCAGTCGCTCGGCGGCCACCACGGAATACGAGCAGGCCACGTTCCGCGCGTGTGGATTGGAACCGCCCACTGAGGTTCGACATCCGGTCGGCTGCCCGCATTGTCGTGGAAACGGCTACTACGATCGCATCGGTGTGTTTGAAGTCGTCGCCCCCGAGCATGAGATCGTTCAAGCCATCGAGCGGGGAGAACCAGAAGACGAACTGCGAGTCGCGATTCGTTCGCACGGCGTTTCGACCTTGGAGATAGAAGCACTCAAACTGGCGGCTCTCGGGATCACCAGCCTCGAAGAATGCGCGGGCATGACTTCGATCAGCCCTCCACATCCGGTCGCTTGCGAAAGCTGCGCGAAAGCCCAAGACGGATACTCCCGCACGAACTTAACACCAATTCCAGTCTGAGGGAGTAACCCACCATGTCTGCCGTTCCGAAAATCCAACGCATCCTGTTTGCAACCGACTTCAGTGAACCGGCCGAGCATGCGCAGCAGTATGCCTGCGAACTCGCCGACAAGCTTCAGGCGGAATTGCATCTGTTGCATGTCCACGTCCCGGTCATCGTGCCGGCGATGGGAACGCCCACGTTCGGCTATGTCGAAAGCCCGCCCATCATCGCCGAGTTAGAGCAAACCACGCTGCGTGGACTGGCAGGTCTGCTCGACAGCCAATGGCAGGCCAACCATCGCGTCGTGACGGCGGTCCGAGTGGGAATGACCGTCTTCGAGATCATCCGATACGCGGACGAAAACGAGATCGATCTGATCGTCTTGGGAACCGTGGGTCGAACCGGCCTGTCGCATCTGCTGCTGGGAAGCGTCGCGGAAAATGTGGTTCGCAAGGCGCACTGCCCGGTGTTCACCGTCCGTCCGCCAAACCCCGAAGGGACTGCGGGATGAACCACGGCCGTCTTCAGACTCACTCCGGACTCGATTCCCTCTTCGCTCCGTCATCCATCGCCGTGGTGGGAGCCAGCGATCAGCCGGGTTCGGTGGGCGGGGCCGTCTTCGCGAACTTGCGTGCCGCCGGTTTCTCGGGCCGTCTGTCGGCGGTGAATCGCAAACGCGGAACGGTTCGGGGTGAGGCCGCTTTCGGTTCGCTGGCCGATCTTCCCGAGACGCCTGATCTGGTCGTCGTCTGCACGCCCGCCGCGACCGTTCCGACACTCATTCGCGACTGTGGCGAACGCGGGGTAGGCGGAATCATCGTGATTTCGGCGGGCTTTCGGGAAGCGGGCGCGGTCGGTCGGGAACTGGACGCGGAGTTGCTGGCCGCTCGTCGTGAGTTCCCCCGTATGCGTGTCATCGGCCCGAATTGTCTGGGCGTGCTGCGCCCGGCAAGTCGGCTGAACGCCAGCTTCTCGCCGGTCATGCCCCGGCCCGGACGACTGACGTTTCTGTCGCAGTCGGGAGCGTTGTGTACGGCCATTCTCGACTGGTCAATCGAACGCGAGATCGGCTTCGCCACGTGCGTCTCGGTCGGCAACATGGCCGATGTCGGCATGGGGGACTTGATCGACTACTTCGCCGACGACGATCAGACCGAGGCGTTGTTGCTCTACATCGAGGGGCTGGATGATGCCGAGCACTTCCTGTCCGCCGCGAAAGCCTGTTCACAACGGAAACCGGTCATCGCGTACAAGGCCGGACGGTTCGCAGAATCGTCTCTCGCCGCCGCTTCCCACACGGGAGCGATCGCCAGCGTCGATGCCGTCTACGATGTCGCCCTCCGTCATGCGGGCGTAGAGCGGGTGAACTCGATTGAGGAACTCTTCGACTGCGCACGGTTGCTCGTCGGACAAAGCCATGCACCGGGAGACCGCCTCGCCATCGTGACGAATGCTGGAGGTCCGGGCGTCATGGCGAGTGATGCCTGGCTGGCGCTGGGCGGTCCACTGGCGAAGCTGACCGGCGAAACCATTGCGTCGCTCGGTGATGCCCTGCCGCCGAGCTGGTCTCATGGAAACCCGGTCGATGTGCTGGGCGATGCGACGGTCGAGCGATTTCAAAAGGCCATCGACCTCGTGCTGAAAGATCCGAACGTCGATGCGCTGCTGGTCATACTCACGCCGCAGACGATGACCGAACCGGCGCGGATCGCCGAGGCGGTCGTGGCCGCTCGACAGCGGACACAGAAGTCCGTCGTCGCCTCGTGGATCGGTGGCCCGGCCGTGCAGTCCGGACGAGCTCTGCTGCGAGACGCCGCCGTCCCGGTGTACGACTTCCCCGAGGAAGCCGTGTCCGCCTTGAACCATTTGGTTTCCTCGGCCCGCATGCGACGGGCGGCGATGTCGAACCGAATGACTTCGCCGCAGACGGCCGAAGGAAGCCGAGCCGTCACAACACCGCTCATCACACCCGACCGTCTGGCCTCGTGGCGGGCCGAATTGGCGGATACGAACGGTCTGCTGGGAGAAGTCCGTTCCAAGTCGCTGCTGGCGGACTACGGCATTCCGATCGTGCCGACTCGTGTGGCGCATGCGGCGGCGGAAGCGGTGTCGCAAGCGGACCAACTCGGATACCCCGTCGTGCTGAAGATCCTGTCGCCGGACATCTCGCACAAGACGGATGTCGGCGGTGTCGTACTGAACGTTGCCAACGCGGACGGCGTCCGCGCGAGCTACGCCACGATGCTGGAACGGGTCTCGCAGCGCAGTCCCCACGCCAGGATTGAGGGTGTTGCCGTTCAACGCATGATTTCAGCGACGCGCGGCGTGGAACTGCTGCTGGGCATGACGCGCGACCCGCTATTCGGCCCCGTCTTGCTGCTGGGTGCGGGAGGAGTCACGGCGGAATTGCAGAAAGACTCGGTGCTGGAATTGCCACCGTTCGACGATCACGCCGTGGACCGCATGCTGCGGTCGCTGCGGCTCTTCCCGCTGCTGGAAGGCTATCGCGGACGGCCGGGAGTCAACCTCGATTTAGTCCGCGATGTCGTGGCGAGATTTGCCCAACTGGTTCAAGACTTTCCAGAACTGGCGACAGCCGAGATCAACCCGCTGCTGGCCACGGCTGATAACGTCGTGGCCCTGGATGCACGCATGATCTCGAGCAACAAGACTTCTTCGCCGTAGGCCGTCGGCAACGGCTGTTTGTCCCATCAGCGTCTTCTTCTTGGCTGTCATCAGTCCTCGGCATTGGAGTTGCCAAGGGTCATGATTGCATCACCTCTTTGACACCTCACGCGGCGGTTGCTGAACGGACACCGTGGCTGGGATCGTCTTTCCGCCACCCAGCTCACCCAGCATGAGCAATTGGGAGTGAGACCCATGGATTCTGGCAACGGCCCCACCATCGACGCGATCCGGACGTGCAAACCTCAAGTGTGGTTCTCCCTGTCCATGATCGACGTGACGCGGGAGTTGGCGGCCGACCTGACTCAGGGGTTGTCTGTTCAAGAGGTGGTTCAGCGGCGCGGGCGTTACGGCTGGAATGTGCTCGTGGAAGCGCCTCCGGTGCCGATTTGGAAGAGGCTGCTCGGTCAGTTTCAAGATCTGGTGATCTGGATTCTGATCGTCGCCGCGATCATCGCCGGCGCAATGGGGGAGTGGGCCGATACGGCGGCGATCCTCGCGATTGTCCTGGTGAACGGCATCATCGGCTTCCTTCAGGAAGAGAAGGCCGGTCGTGCCTTGGCGGCATTGCAGCGGTTATCTTCGCCGATGGCCAAGGTCGTTCGCGAGGGCGTCCTGCAATCGGTCCCCGCGCGCGAATTGGTGCCGGGAGACCGTATTGAGTTGGAAGCGGGCGACAATATCCCAGCCGACGCCCGGCTGCTGACGGCGTTCAGCGTCCGCGTTCAGGAAGCCGCGTTGACCGGCGAATCGGTTCCCGTGGACAAGGACGCAAACTGTTTGCTGAACGACAACGCGCCGCTGGGCGACCACCGCAACATGGTCTACATGGGGACCGTGACAGCGGCCGGCAAGGCCAGTGCCATGGTGGTCGCGACCGGCATGGACACCGAACTGGGGCACATCGCCGGGTTGCTGGAACGTTCCGAGCCGCAGCCGACGCCGCTCCAACGGCGGCTCGCGGAACTGGGCCGGGTGCTGGTCGTCGTGTGCCTAGTCATCGTGGCTTTCATTTTCGTATTGCAACTAGCTCGAGGCGGCAACTTGCTAGAGACGTTGTTGACATCCGTCAGCCTCGCGGTAGCCGCCGTCCCAGAAGGATTGCCCGCCGTGGTGACGTTGACGCTCGCCTTGGGCCTGCAACGCATGGTCAAACGGAATGCCCTCGTCCGCAAATTGCCGAGCGTCGAAACGCTGGGTTCTGTGACAGTCATCTGCTCGGACAAGACCGGGACGCTGACTCGCAATGAGATGACCGTGCGTGAGATTGTCACCGGAGGCGAGCGATTCCAAGTGACGGGAGCGGGCTATGCCCCGCATGGGCAGTTCCTCAAATGGGAGGGCGAGGCTCCCGCCGAGCCGCAGGGTGCAGTTGCCGCCGAAAACAACGGCTCGGCGGGAGCCTCGCCCTCCCGGTTCGCAGCAATCAACCCGCGTGATGAGGTCGATCTCATTCAAGCTCTGACCACGGCCGCGCGGTGCAACAATGCAACGGTCAGTCCGCGCGGTGACGGTGCCGACTCGTGGCAGGTGATCGGCGATCCGACCGAAGGAGCGCTGATCGTCGCCGCGCTTAAGGCGGGCATCGAAGCGCATGACCGCGCGCATCACGTCCTCTACGAAATCCCGTTCGATTCGGAACGCAAGGCGATGTCGGTCGTCGTGCGCGGGGCGACGGGGACACCCGTCATGCACACCAAGGGTGCGCCGGAGATGATCCTCGCGAAATGCACGGCCGAGCTGCACAACGGCCGGGCAGAACCGCTCACCAAGGCTCGTCGAGACCTGATCATAAATCGCAACGCGGAAATGGCGTCCCGCGCGCTCCGTGTGCTGGCGCTGGCGTATCGCGAACATCCGGAGACACACGGCAACGACTACGACGAATCCAAGCTGATCTTCGCCGGGTTGGTCGGCATGATCGATCCGCCGCGCGAGGAGGCCAAAGCGGCGGTCGAGAAGTGCCGCGCAGCTGGCATTCGCCCCGTCATGATCACGGGCGATCATCCGGCGACGGCGCTGGCCATCGCCCGCGAACTGCACATCGCGGCGGCGGATGGTCGCGTCGTCACCGGGCAGCAACTCAACGACCTTTCCGACGCAGAGCTGACGGTCCAAGTGGATCAGATCTCCGTCTATGCCCGTGTTTCCGCCGAGCACAAACTGCGAGTCGTCAACGCTTGGAAGCAGCGCGGTCAGATCGTGGCGATGACCGGAGACGGCGTGAATGATGCGCCCGCTGTGAAGGCCGCCGACATTGGCATCGCGATGGGCGTGACTGGCACCGACGTGACCAAGGAAGCGTCCGACATGGTCCTCACGGACGACAATTTTGCGTCGATCGTCAACGCCGTTGAGGAAGGCCGCGGCATCTTCGACAACATTCAGAAGTTTGTGCATTACCTGTTGTCGTGTAACGCCGGCGAAGTGCTGCTGATGTTCTTCGCCGCTCTGATTGGTTGGCCAGTCCCGCTGGCGGCCATTCAAATCCTGTGGATCAACCTCGTGACGGACGGGCTGCCGGCGCTGGCTCTCGGCATGGAGCCGCCCGAGCGCGACATCATGACTCGCCAACCGCGTCCGCCGCACGAGGCCGTCATCACGCGAGAACGCGGTCTGCTCATTCTGTTTCACGGCACGCTGGTCGCGACCGTCGCGGCCTTGGGCTTCTGGATCATCTATCAGGGAGACGAAGCACATCTGGCCCGTGCCCGGACTGTGACCTTTTGCATCACCGCGTTTGCTCAACTCTTCTTCGCCATCGGCTGCCGTAGCCAGCGCTACACCATGCCCGAACTGGGACTGTTCTCGAACCCGCACCTGCTCGGGGCGATCGTCATCTCCGGCTTGCTCCAACTGTGTGTTGTGACACTGCCGTTCGCACAGCCGGTATTCGAGGTTGCCACTCATCTCTCGTGGGAGTGGCTGCTGGTCTTCCTGCTGGCTCTGACGCCAGTCACGATCATCGAAGTCGGCAAGCTGTTGAGACCACTCTTCCAGAAAGCGAGGACCGAACCATGACTGCGAAAGGGATCTTGATTCGGCTGGGATTCGCCGTTGGGGCGCTGGCAGTGTTGATCCTGGTCGTCTCGTTCTGGCCGCGCGGAGCCGTGCGGACCTCGTCCACTTCCGATGTATGGACCTGCTCGATGCACCCGCAGATTCGGTTGCCGAATCCGGGCAGTTGCCCGCTCTGTGGCATGCAATTGATTCCGATCTCGAAGCTGCCGAACGCGCGCGACGACCTGGAAACGCGGGCCGGTCTCGAAGTCGAACCGATCCAGCGGCGTGAGCTGTTTAAGGACATTCGCACGGTCGGCAAGCTCGACTACAGCGAGCGGCAGGTGGAGTTCATCACGTCGCGCGTCGCGGGTCGAGTGGATCGTGTGTTCGCGGATTTCACGGGTTTCGACGTGAAGAAGGGAGACCATCTCGTCGAGATCTACAGCCCCATGCTCAACCTGGCCCAGGGTGAACTCCTCTCGGCGTTGGAGTCTCACGAGCGCGAAAAGAAGGTACAGGCCTCACCCGCCGGACGCGACTCCACGGACTCGGGATTAGAGACCACGCGCACCAAGCTCCGGCTGCTAGGCATCCTCGACGAACAGATCGCCGAAATCGAACGGACGCGCAAGCCGACAACCTATCTCACCATCTACGCTCCCCTCGGCGGCACGGTGATTGAGAAAGACGTGCGCGTGGGCCAGTACGTTGCGGCAGGTCACCAACTCTACAAGATCGCCAATTTCGACCCGATCTGGCTGTACCTGAACATCTACGAGTACGACGTGGGTTGGATCCGTTTCGGTCAGCCGGTCGAGGTCATGCTGGAAGCCTTCCCCGGTGAGACGTTCTCCGGCTCGGTGACATTCATCGACCCGTTCGTGGAAGACGCGACGCGCACGATCCGCGTGCGGGTCAACCTCAAGAATCCCGATCGGCTGCTCAAGCCGCAAATGTTCGCCACGGCCACGATCCATGTGGCGCTGAGTCCGGACGGAACTCCCGCACCCACGGGCCTCGAAGGGAAGTTCGTGTGCCCGATGCACCCGGAAGTCATGCAAGACGAACCGGGCAAGTGCTCAATCTGCGAGATGCCGTTGGAGAAGGTGCCGGAACGACGATCGAAACCGAAAAGCCGCGAGTCGAAAGGGAAGCTAGATGTGACTGAGGACAAGTCATCGGATGGCCCGGCAGTCGCTACGGACAAGAAAGAGGACCACACGGCTCACGCGATAGAACCGGCGGCGGCAACGAAGGGGGCGAAGCCGGAGTCGCACAAAGGGCACAAAGGGCACACAGCCAAGCCAGCCCCGACGAAGACCGCTGGCTCCGGCGAAGGTGTGCTCGCCATTCCCGTTTCGGCAGTGCTCGAAACCGGCCGGCGGCGGATCACTTATCGGCGAACCGGTGACGGCGCGTATGAATTGGTCGAACTCAAACTCGGCCCGCGCGCTCATTCGATGGACGAGTCGGGCAAGCGGCGCGAATTCTTTGTCGTGCTCGACGGCGTCAACGAGGGAGATCATGTCGTCTCGCAAAGCGGATTCCTGCTCGACAGCCAGCGGCAGATCGAAGGCATGCCGAGCCTGCTGTACCCCACAGGGCAAACCGGCACGTCACGGCATTCCGGCCACGGCGGCATGAGCGGCGCGTCACCGTCCATGAAAGACAGGCCGAGCGGGCACGAAATGTAACCCGAAGCGTCAGCGAGGGCGGGCGTTTCAAGACGCTCTAAACTCATAAGTAGTCCCGCCGAAGAATCCGAGCAGGCGAACCGCATCATGGTCAACCTCATCATTCGCTGGTGCCTCAACAACCGGTTCGTCGTGATCTTGGCGTCGTTGTTGATGCTCGGCATCGGCTATTACGCGGTGACGAACATTCCGATCGACGCCATTCCCGACATCGGCGAAAAGCAAGTCATCGTGCTGGCCGATTGGCCCGGCCGCTCGCCACAAGATGTCGAAGATCAGGTGACGTACCCGCTTTCGACGACCCTGTCCGGCACGCCCGGCGTGAAGACGATCCGGTCATTTTCCGGCTTCGGCTTCTCGATGGTGTTCATCATCTTCAAGGACGAAGTGGACTATTACTGGGCGCGGTCACGAGTACTCGAACGCATGAACGTGTCGCTGTCGCGGCTTCCGCCAGGCGTCGTGCCGGGTCTGGGGTCGGATGCGACGGCACTGGGACAGATCTTCTACTACACGCTGGAAGCAGAGGGAGCCGATCTCTCCAAACTCCGGTCGTTGCAAGACTGGTACATCCGGTATCAGCTTCAATCGGTCGAGGGCGTGACGGAGGTCGCGACGCTCGGTGGCTTCGTGCGCGAGTACCAGATCGACGTCATTGCCGAAAAGTTGCGCGCACACCGCGTCACACTGCCGGAGGTTTACGAAGCCGTCCGCCGCAGCAACATCGACGTGGGGGCCAAGGTCGTTGAGAGCAACCGCTACGAGTTTTTCATCCGGGGCAAAGGCTTCGTCCGCAGCGTGCAGGACATCGAGAACGTCGTCATCCGTCAGGAAGGGGGCACGCCGATCTACGTCAAGAACGTGGCGACGGTGCAGCTGGGCCCAGAGTTTCGACGCGGTACGCTCGACAAGGCCGGCCGCGAGGCGACCGGAGCCGTGGTGCTGATGCGCTACGGCGAGAATCCGCTGGCCGTCATCAACCGCGTCAAACGGAAGATCGCCGAGATCGAGCCGGGCCTGCGGATCACGCTGCCGTCGGGCAAGGCGGTGCCAGTGAAACTGGTGCCGTACTACGACCGCACGGACATCATCTACGAGACGATGGCCACGCTGAAAGCCAACCTGATCGAAGAGTCGATCGTCGTCGGTCTGATCGTCATCCTGTTTCTGCTGCACCTGAGGAGTTCGCTGGCCGTGCTGCCGACGCTGCCGCTGGCACTCGCGATGAGCTTCGGCGTGATGTACTGGATGGGAGTGGACAGCAACATCATGTCGCTGGCCGGACTGGCGATCGCCATCGGCGATGTCAGCGACATGGGCATCATCATGACCGAGAACATCTATCGGCGGCTGACGACCGATTCGTGGCGGACGCTGCCAGCGTCCGGATCGACCGACACTGGCGGCGTCCGCCAAGACAAGACGTACTTCGATGTCGTGTGCGAAGCCTCAACCGAAGTCGGTGGTGCCATCGTCACGGCGGTCGTCAACACGGTCATCTCGTTCATTCCCGTGTTCGCGTTGACCGGGCCGGAAGGAAAAATGTTTCGGCCGTTAGCGTACACGAAGACGTTCGCCATCGCCGCGTCCGTCATCCTCGCCATCACCGTCGTTCCCGTGCTGAGCTACTACTTGTTGAAACCGGTGACGTGGTCGCGTCGCCGTTCGCTGTTGATTGGCGGCCTGGCTGGCGTGGCCGCGATGATTGCGTTGCGGTTGGCGCTCGTGTGGGGTCTCGATCTCGGCACAACCTGGACCGGCTGGCCGACGGCGCTGGGAGTCGGCTTACTCGTCGGCGCGTTGGTCTACCGGATGGGACGCGAACAACTCATCCCACTGGAAGAGAACCGCGTCTCGCAAGCCATCTTCAAGGTCTATCGTCCGACACTGTGCTGGGTGCTGGCCCACAAGGGAACGTTTCTGACGATCCCGGTGTGCTTGATGGCGTTGGGGGGCACCGTATGGCTGGGCTTTGACTTCGTCGGCATTCCGATCTCGGCGACGTGCCGAGTCGTCGGCTTCGACATCACGGAGACCAACGGTTGGCAGCGTCTCGAACAGACCTTCCCCGGCATCGGCCGTGAGTTCATGCCGCCGCTGGACGAAGGCTCGCTCCTTTACATGCCGTCGATCTTGCCCTCGGCCTCGCTCACCCTCGCGGAAGAGGTCATCAAACAGCAAGACCTCGCCATCCGCACGGTCCCGGAAGTCCGCGACGTCGTCGGCAAGGTCGGCCGCGCCGAATCATCGCTGGACCCCGCTCCGATCAGCATGATCGAGACCATCGTCACGCTGATACCGGAAGACGACTGGCGCATGCTGTCGCAACCGCGCTGGCACAGCGAGCAAGTGTGGCTCAATTGGTGTCGTCCCGCGTTGCGCTATGTCTGGCCGGAAGAGCGGCGTATCACCAAGGCCGAAATCCTCGAAGAGCTGAACCAGAAAGCCGCGATCCCCGGCGTGCTGCCGACGTGGTTGCAGCCGATCCAGACGCGACTGGTGATGTTGCAAACTGGTTTCCGCGCAATGATGGGAGTCAAAATTTACGGTGCGGATCTGAAGGAGATCGAACAAATCGCCCTGCAAATGGAGCAGATTCTCAAGAAGGTGCCCGGCGCGGTGGATGTCGTCGCCGATCGGCTCGTCGGCAAGCCGTACCTCGAATACGAGATCGACCGCGAAGCCGCCGCACGGTACGGAGTCAGCATCCGCGACATTCAAGACGTCATTGAAATCGCGATCGGCGGCGAGCGTCTGACAACCACCGTCGAAGGCCGGGAACGCTACCCCATCCGCGTCCGCTATCCGCGCGAGCTGCGCGAACGGTTCGATGACTTGGAACACATCCTCGTCCCGACATCGACCGGCGCTCACATTCCGATTGCGCAAGTCGCCAAACTCACGTTCAGCATTGGCCCGCAAGAAATCAAAAGCGAAAACGGTTTGCTCGTGGGTTACGTCACGCTCAACACCCGCGACCGCGACGAAATCAGCGTCGTCGAAGACGCCGAACGCCTGCTGCAATCCGAACGCAAACTGAGCGACGAACTCGTCGCCACCGGCAAACACGCCGAGGCGAGTCTGATCGTGCCGTCCGGCTACTACTGGACGTGGTCCGGTCAATTCGAGAACCAGCAGCGCGCGATGGCGCGTCTGTCGCTGCTCATGCCGCTGGTGCTGCTGTCGATGGTCTTCTCGCTGTACTTCAGCTTCGGGAAATGGTGGCTGGTGTTTCTGGTCTTCATCGACATCGTGGTCTCAGTCTCCGGCGGTTTCATCGGCCTCTATTTCTTCGGCGCAAATCTGAGCGTCGCCGTGTGGGTTGGCTTCATCGCTTTGATCGGCGTGTCGGACGACGACAGCGTCGTAATGCTGACCTACCTCGAAGACCTCTTCCGCGAGAAACCGCCGCAGAGTGTCGATGACGTTCGCAACCTCGTCGTCGAAGCCGGCCTGAAACGCATCCGCCCTTGCCTGATGACTTCCGTCACAACAATCCTCGGCCTAGCCCCGATCTTTCTCCATCCCGGTCGCGGCTCCGACGTGATGCAGCCGATGGCCATCCCCAGCGTCGGCGGCATGAGCGTCGCCCTGATCACGCTGTTCGTCATCCCGTGTCTGTACTGCCTGATCAAAGAGTGGCAGCTTCGCTGGCAACCGCGAAGTGCCTCTCCAACAACAGGGCGAGACTTACCCAATTAGCGGTCGGTTTCAGGCGAAGCACGCATCCGACTTACGGACGCTCAACAAGGAGGCATCGAGATCGTCGAAGGATTCGACGTTCCCGACAGAAGTTGGCCTGCTTTCAGTCAGCTGGAAAAGTATCGCCACCGAATGACTCGGTGGAACGAGCGTTCGGAACCGCCGAGTCGAGAATCGCCACCGACTGCATCACCCGGTGTGATTCAGAACTCATTGGCACACATCGTGCGTGTTCAGCGAAGTGGAATGGCATCTCCCACGGTGTGAGGACTGCGGCTCGATCCGCGACACGTTGGTGGACCTGTTCCGGCGAACGCGCGAGGGACTCTTGAATTCGCTTCGTCACAATTGATGACTTACAGGGAACTCCCATGAACATGTTCGATGTCATTCTAAATCCCACGGACTTCTCCCCGGACTCCGACCAGTCGTTCCAGCTCGCGTGCAGCATTGCTCGCGATCAGTTTGCCGAACTGGTCGTGGTCCATGTGCTGGCTCCGTCCAGTTGTCCTGGCTGCGAAGCGGATGAGGACTTGCTGGCGGAAGATCGTCCGGCTGTTCAGCATTGCCGCGAGCAATTTCAACGACTGAGAGCGCTGGCCTGTGACATCCCGCTGTCGTTTCGCATCGCCTTGGGTTACGCGGTGGGGACGATTCTGAATGTGGCTCGGCAGGAGCAAGCCGATCTGATCGTGATTGCCTCACACCAACACACCCCGATTCAGTTTCAACTGCACGGCAGCGTGGCCGAAGGCGTGCTGCGACAGGCACATTGTCCCGTACTCTGTCTGCGACAGCCGACGCTGCACCCTGCGAAGTCGCCCGCTTCCATCACACTCCGCGAACCGCAATGTGGCTGCGCGTGGTGACGATGGAATCACAGAAGTCACGAGACCGACAAAACTCAGCAGTGGAATTCGTCGAACCGGTGTTCGCCGCTGCGGGATCCCCAGAAGGAGCCGATCATGTCCAATTCGATTCATCGCATCCTGTTTCCGACCGACTTCAGTGAACCGGCGAAGCACGCGCAGAAGTATGCGATGGCCTTCGCCGACCGGTTCGGGGCTGAGCTGCATCTCCTGCATGTCGTTCCGGAAAACCCGATGCCGTTCCCCGATAACGCCTCCTCGTGGACGCTGGCCACAACCGACCAGCAGTGGCAGGTGGAGGCCGCCGAGAAGCATTTGCTTCAGGTGCTGGAGCCGGACTGGAGCCAGTCGCATCGCACGGTGCGGGCGGCCGTGATTGGCATCGCCGTCGAAGAGATCATGAAGTACGCGACGCAGCACCAGATCGACCTGATTGTCATCGGCACTCACGGCCGAACCGGGTTGTCTCATCTGCTGCTTGGCTCGGTTGCCGAAAAGCTCGTACGACTGGCCACATGCCCCGTGCTGTCCGTTCACCCGCAGGGACATCAGTTCGTGATCGACGACACCACCCGTCGTCCCGCGTCCGCCCCCACGTAATCGACCGCAGTGACTAACGACCCAATCAGACCTGCAATGGAATCTCGACCGGTGAGCCGGGCGGCGTCAGCCCAATGGCACTCACTTTGAGCGGCACGGCGCTAGCCGCCGGTAAACGGAGTTGTGTTTCCACGCAAAGAACCGGCGGCTAGCGCCGTGCCGCTCAAAATGAGTGAATTACAAAGTGAGTGCCATTGGGCGTCAGCCCCCGGACTGTATGGTTGAAAAGGTTGGGGGCTGACGCCACCCGGCTCACCTGCACAATTTGATTTGCTGAACGACATCGAACTCCTCATCCCAAGAAAGTCGAATCATGACAGAAACCATCAGCCGTTCTGCGGTCGTCGTCTACTCGTCACCCAGTGTCGCGGACACTCAGATCGTCACGAGCATGTTGGTTGCGGAGGGCATTCACGCCACCGCCACGGAGGTCAATGAACCGTTCGCCGGACTGCCGATCGCGACTTCCGAAGTCATCGTCTGGCGTGAAGACGAGGATCGTGCGCGAGCGCTGATCGAAAAGTCCGCCAAGCGGCATCGACAGCATGCGTGAACGTGGGCGATGGCTCCCGGCTT
>CAMAYU010000097.1 GCA_945862235.1 Schlesneria paludicola DSM 18645 | reverse complement strand
TTGAGCAGATTGATCGGCTCACCCATCTGCTCCTTGTTGCGAGTCCAGCAGGCGTAGTCGTTCGGATCGTGCGCGGGCGTCACCTTCACGCAGCCGGTGCCGAGCGTTTTGTCGGCCAACAGTGCATCGGCCACGATCGGAATCACGCGGCCATTCACCGGAATACGAACGTGCTTGCCGATGAGGTGCATGTAACGCTCATCGGTTGGATGCACGCACACGGCCGTGTCACCGAGCATCGTCTCGGGACGAGTGGTTGAGAACGAGATGGTGAGGGGTTGAAGGTCGATGGTTGAGGGTTGAGAGTCAGAAGAAGAAGAAGAAGAAGAAGTCGCGGCGTCGGAGATCGATTTCCCCGTCTGGCCATCAACCCTCGACCATCGACCATCAACCTCTTCCACCACCGGATAATTAAACGTCCAGAAGTGCCCATCCGTCTCCTCTTCGTAGACCTCATCGTCGGCGACGGCCGTCTGGAGGAAGCAGTCCCAGTTCACGAGCCGCTTGCCTCGGAAGATCAGTCCGTCTTGGAACATCTTGAAGAACGTCTGTCGCACCGCGCGCGAACAGACTTCGTCGAGCGTGAACCGCACGCGACGCCAATCGCAGCTCGCGCCGATCCGCTTGAGTTGCGAGAGGATGCGAGCCTCATACTCGTCCTTCCACTTCCAGATGCGCTCGATCAGTGCCTCGCGCCCGATGTCGCGGCGCGTCAGCCCCTCCTCGGCAAGCATCCGCTTCTCGACCATCGCCTGCGTGGCGATCCCCGCGTGATCGGTCCCCGGCATCCAGAGGGCCTCGTACCCCTGCATCCGTCGCCAGCGAGTCAGCAGGTCCTGCAATGTGCCGTTCAGCGCGTGGCCCATGTGCAGCGCCCCGGTCACATTCGGCAGCGGGATCATGATGACATGCGGCGGCTTCGAGGGATCGGGATCGGCGTTGAAGTCGCCGCGTTCCTCCCAAAACGGAAGCCATTTGGCTTCAGCGGCGGCGGGATCGTACTGCTTGGGGATTTCGGTGGTCATGGGGTTTGTAAGTCAACTGAATGAGATTGTTAGAACAAGTCTTCGGCGGTGAACGAGAGTTGGCCGTGTTGGCTCAGTGACAAGGTGGCGGTCTCCGCGTCGCGATGCTCGGACTGGACCGTGTACCGCGACGCGTCCAGAGACGGTTCGGACAACACTTCGATCACGTCGTCTTGCAGGTTGAGGATGACATAGAACGGGATGCCCGCGCCGGCGTAGAGCCGTTGTTTGGTGCGGCGATCCGAGTGGAGTGAACTGTAGGACACCTCGAAGACGGCCAACACGTCGTCGGCGTGGGGAACCGCTTCGGCGTAGTCGTCGGGAGTCCCGCGCACGAGGCAGCAGTCCGGCTCCGGCTCGCTGGTCTCGCTCACCGTAATGGGTCCCTGAGCTTGAGGGTGGCACGACTTCCCCTCCGCCCATCGCGACAAGATCGCCGAAAGCTTCTTCAGAACCCGCAGATGTCGTGCGCCGTGCGTCATGATGCCTCCCAACTTATCTCGCCGGTCCTTGTACACCAATGTTCCCTGAATCAACTCGATGGGCTCGCCGTCGTGCAGGATTCCATCGCGGATCATCTGGTGGTACTGCCCGATGTTGAGCGGCGCGAGGTGCATGGTGATTCCCTCGCGCACGTCATCGAGCAGACTTTCATCCAACAGGGTGACACTCATGGCACACACTCCGATCATTGACGGGTTTCAGACGTTCGCCGAGTTCGTTTCCGCGTCCTTGTACAGCTTGTATTCGACGCTATCGACGAGGGCGAGCCAACTGGCTTCGATCACATTTTCGCTGACGCCGACGGTGCTCCAGACATCCGTGTGGTCGCGGCTTTCGATGACGACGCGGACTCGGGCGGCGGTCCCTTCAGCTGAGTTGATGACGCGGACTTTGTAATCGACGAGGTGCATCTCGCTGAGGTTCGGGTAGGTGACTGCCAGCGCCTTGCGGAGGGCATTGTCGAGAGCGTTCACGGGGCCATCGCCCTCGCCCACAACGTGTTCGACGTGGCCGTTGATTCGCAGTTTGACCGTCGCCTCGGTGATGGTCCCCTGCCCGGCGGTCGTTTCGACGTTCACGCGGTAGTGCATCCGCTGAAACTTCGGCACGTAGGCACCCGCCTCTTTCCGCACGAGCAGATCGAACGACGCCTCGGCAGCCTCGAACTGATAGCCTTGGTTTTCGAGGTCTTGGACTCGTTCGAGGATACGCGACATCAACGCGTTGTCGTGATTGATCTGGTACTTGGTCGTCTTCGCGATGATGTTCGAGCGGCCCGAGAGTTCGCTCACGAGGACTCGCCGCTCGTTGCCGACGGTCTCGGGCGGGATGTGTTCGTAGCTAGAGGCCAGGCGGTTGACGGCGTGAACATGCATCCCGCCCTTGTGCGCGAAGGCACTCGTTCCGACGAACGGCTGGCCGTTGCGGAAGTTCATGTTGGCGATCTCGTAGACGTACCTAGACAGCTCGGTGAGATGAGCGACCCCGCCCGGCTTCAAGACTTCGTAGCCCTTCTTCAACGCGAGATTGCCGACGACGCTGATGAGGTCCGCGTTGCCGCAGCGTTCGCCGATGCCGTTGATCGTTCCCTGCACTTGAATCGCGCCGTGTTCGACCGCCATCAACGAATTGGCTGTCGCCAGATCGCCATCGTTGTGAACGTGGATTCCGACCGGCACCGTCAACACTTTGCGAACGGCATCCACCGCTGCGGCGACATCCTCGGGCAGCCGTCCGCCGTTGGTGTCGCAGAGAATGATCATGCTCGCGCCGGCATCTTGAGCCGCGAGGACCGTCTTCAACGCGAACTCGGGATTCGCCCGATAGCCGTCGAAGAAGTGTTCGGCGTCGTAGAAGACTTCGCTCCCGGCAGCCTTCAGGAACGCGACCGAGTCGCGGATCATCGCGAGGTTCTCGGCCTCATCGATGTGCAAGACCTCGAAGACGTGCAAGTCCCACGTCTTGCCCACGATCGTCGTCACCGCAGCCCGCGCGTCGCGCAGGGCACACATGCCGACATCGTCCTCGGGCGCACATCCCTTGCGCCGCGTCATGCCGAACGCACAAACCTTCGCGTGCTTCAGCGGCAGGTCTTTCACGCGGAGAAAGTATTCGGCGTCCTTCGGATTCGAGAGCGGATAGCCTCCCTCAATGAAGTCCACCCCGATCTCATCCAGCTTCTGCGTGATGAGTAACTTGTCCTGAAGCGAGAAGTTGACTCCCTCGCCCTGACTGCCGTCGCGGAGTGTCGTGTCGTAGATCTGGATGCGGGACATGGCTCGACTTTCAACGTGGACTGCGGAAACAAAAAAGCCCTCAGGTGCGACCTGAGGGCTTGTCATGGTTCGTAACGTCACCACCCCGAGATCGCTAATCGACTCCGCTAATAATCACGACCTCAATCCGAATGCTCGGGGCATTGGATGTGACGGTTGAGTCGTTCATGTACGGAAAGGTGTTGGTCATCGTCATTCACTCAGCTTGCATCGGGCGTCGGCCACCGGGACTTCAGTCGGGCAGGATGTTAAGGATGAGTTTGACCTGAGTCAAACCGAGCCTCGCAAATGTACCGGTCCTGACATCCGGTCCATTTGCAAAACAGCCGGGGTGCCTGCCCCCAAGTACCGTGCGACCCCGACTGGTCGCCGAGGCCACCAATTGGAAATGGTCGAATGCCCGCTGGTACGCCTCGAATCGAGAACTGACAGACCCGGACCTGCCGACGATCCACGGCCTGCCTTGGGACTTCTTCGTCTGACTCTGGCTGTTGTGACATTCGCGAAGACACTGGCAGCCCAAAGCCGCCGCCGGGTGCCACGCAACGCGGGTAACGATTTTAGACTTTGAGCTGTTTGAGCTGCTGTCGTTGTTCTGCGGTCGCCAATTCGACATTGGGTGCACCGCATCGCCGATACTTCTTCTTTCGCGGGTAGTTGCGACTTTTCTTGCGGCTCGTGCGTTCGGACTCGTCTGCGAGGACGGCATTGGCGAGTTCGTTCTGGAACAGTGAGACGGGCTCAGCCGCCTTGGCGATCAGTTCCACGACCTTGGAGAATGCCTTGAGGACCTTTACGGGACTGATCTCTTGGGGAGCGCGATCTTCTTCCCGCAGGGCTTGCTTGCCTGCGAAGAGCGCACACCAGATCCCCAACAACGTCCAATTCAGTTCCGTCAGAACATTCTCCGGTCGGTGACAGTGAAGCTTTGCCCGCTCGCAGGTCTGTTTCACCGTTCTGAAAAACACTTCGATCCCCCATCTTCCAGAATACAACACGCCTGCCGTTTCATCGTCCAGATCGAGTTCATTGGTCACCAGATAGATTGCTCTTTTTCCGTCGCGGATCTGGATCAGCCGCAATACGAGTGGCGGATCCTTCGCACGCATCACCTCATCGGGCCAATAGGACACGTAGCCGTCTTCCACCCGATGTTCCCCGAGTTGCTTCAGAAGTGTCCGATTCGATCCCACGCGGACGAGGAACGACCGACCCGAATTGCGGATCTTGGACCACAGCGGATAGCCGACGTATTCCGCGTCGCCGATGAGCCGAGCATTGCGGGGAAGATCGTCCAGCATCTGGGCCGCATTCTTCCGTTCGCTGCCGTTGGATGCCGATGTCGTCCACTGCAGCGGCAGGCCGGATGAAAGATGCCAGAAAACAGTCAGCAGGACCTGCACCGTCGAGGCTTTAGGTCGGTCGGAGGCCTTCTTGTACTTTTTGTTCTTCTTTTTTTTCTGCGCGGTCGCCGCGAAATAATCTTGATTCTCTTTTGTCCGTGGTGCCGCGAACTTCGATCCGTCAACCGCGACGTTCACCTTTCCCTGCTGCGTCCAGTACCCCTTGAGGCTTTGAACGTGGTTCGCAAGAGACCCGATCATCATCTTCACCAAATCTGGACCGCAAGTGCCCAGCGCCTTCATCAATCCCTGCCTTGTGATCGTCTCCTCGCGATCAAACACCTGGCCCACAACCCGGCACCCCTGAGACACACGTTCGCCGAGCGTCCCCGCCGTCACCCAACCAAAGCACGTCAGGGCGACCGATGCCAACCACGCGGGTTCCCGTGCCGCGTTCCCGTGCCGGAGATACGAAGCAACGCTCTCGGGGACGGCGACCTCCAGAATGGATTTGATTGTGGATATATTCTTGCGAAGATGGACATCGTCTTGATGCGACATGCGAGGATTCCTTTCCTCAATGTGGTGTCTGCGTGAGAACACACATCTGACAGCGCAATCGCTGTCCGCATCAAGACTTCTTAATCCTCCTCAAAAATCGTTACCCGCGTTGAGTGCCACCCGAAGCGCGGCTCACTCGACTGGTCGCGATGTGGGGTGCGGTGCAGGCTGCAGCCAGCCGATTTGAGGTGAGTTCGATGACGTGGAATGACGTGGGTGCGGCATGAGGTCGCTCTGCTCTGCCCCACGCGACAGAGCTGGGCGAAATCGTGCGTGCGAACCTGCTCAAGCCGCTGACGATTTGTTAGGTTGCTCGGCCGATTCCCGCTTGCCCATGAACATGGCCAGTCTTTCTGAACACTGTACCCTCGTTTTCCGGAGCCTCGCCCATGTCCCAAGTTCGCGTTCTCGTCGGCACGAAAAAGGGAGCCTTCATTCTCACGTCGGATGGGGCGCGGAAGGACTGGCAGATTGACGGACCGTACTTTGGCGGTCTCGAAATCTTCCACATGAAGGCGTCGCCGGTGGATGCGAACCGGATCTATGCGTCGCAGTGCAGCGACTGGTTTGGCCAAGTCATTCAACGCTCGAACGATGGCGGCCAGACGTGGGATGCGGTGAGCAACAAGTTCCTCTACGACGGCGAGACGGGGACTCACCTCTGGTACGACGGCACGCCGCACCCGTGGGCGTTCAAGCGAATCTGGCATCTGGAGCCGTCTCTGACCTGTGCCGACACGGTTTACGCGGGGGCGGAAGACGCGGCCCTCTTCAAGACGACCGATGGCGGTCAGACTTGGAACGAGTTGAAGGGACTGCGTTGCCATCCGTCGAGTACCCAATGGAATCCAGGTGCTGGGGGAATGGGCGTGCATACGATCCTGCTCGATCCATCGAACCCTCTGCGCATCTACATCGCCATCTCGGCCGCCGGTGCCTTCCGCACGGAAGACGGTGGCGAAACATGGACGCCCATCAACAAGGGGCTTCAATCCAAATACATGCCCGACCCGAATACCGAAGTCGGCTTCTGCGTTCACAACTTGGCGATGCACCCGTCTCGCCCGGACGTGCTGTTCATGCAGTTGCATTGGAACGTGATGCGAACCGACAACGGGGGCGATCTGTGGACCAACGTCAGTGGCAACCTGCCGACCGACTTTGGCTTCCCGATTGAAGTTCATGCTCACGAACCGAACACGGTCTATGTCGTGCCCATCAAGAGCGATTCCGAGCACTACGTCCACGAGGGCAAGCTGCGTGTCTTCCGCAGCCGCACGGGAGGGACCGATTGGGAGCCGCTCACCAACGGACTGCCTCAGCGCGACTGTTACGTCAACGTGCTGCGCGACGCGATGTCGGTCGATACGCTCGACGGCTGCGGCGTCTACTTCGGGACCACGGGTGGCCAAGTCTATGCGTCGGCCGACGGAGGCGACTCATGGAACACGATCGTTCAAAACCTTCCGGCCGTCCTTTCGATAGAGGTTCAAACGCTGCCGTGATTACACCCGACGCGACAATTTCCTCAGTGCGAGTCGTTCTGCCCTTTCACCTCAAAAACCTCGCCAAGACAAACTCTTCGGAAGTCACGGTCGAGGTCGTGGGCTGCGTCACGTCCGGTTCAATCCTTGATGCGTTGGAGGCACGCTATCCGGTCCTGAGCGGTACGATTCGCGATCACGTCACGCACAAACGCCGCCCGTTGCTGCGGTTCTTCACGTGCGAACAAGATTTCTCGCACGAGCCGCCCGATACGCTCTTGCCCCCCGCTGTCGCGTCGGGTGTTGAACCGTTCCTCATCGTTGGCGCAGTCGCAGGCGGATAAGGCAAGCGATAGGAAGTAGCTGACACGTACGCTGGACGCCCCGCCCGTCCGGCTCTTCCGGGCAAACTCGGACGGACGGGGCGTCCAGCCTACTTTGCGCGTACGCGAACTCTTGCCGCTTGCCTAAGAGGTGCGATCCAATCCACCCGGAACGGGAATGAGTCTGTTCCGCACATTCCGCAAGATCGCGTGCGCCGGTCGCTCAGCCCAACTCACCGCTCGCCAAGAGGAGTGCGATCTCACAGCCTTGCAGGAAGCTGGGGACATGGAGCCATTCGTTGGTCGTGTGGATATCGTGTTGTCCGCAGCCGAGGGTGACGGTGGGAAAACCGTGAGCAGTCATCCAGTTGGCATCCAGCCCCCCGTTGCCGATGCACAGTTCGGGAATGAGGCCGATCTTTTCGACCGCCTGTTTGGCGAGCGAGACGGCGGGTTCTTCGGGATTGAGCCGGAACGATTCGTACTTCAGATCCGAGCCGAAGGTAACCCGACCGGTCTTGCCGTCGGACGACCTGACCGACTTCGCAGCCAGTTCAAATGCCTTGCGGTACGCCTCAACAATCTTCTTGCGGAAGACGGGATCGTGACTGCGAGCCTCGGCCCGCAGCGAGAGGCTGGGCGTAACAACATTGGTCGCCTCACCCGCGTGGATGATCCCGACGTTGCTCGTCCCCCGGTGCTTACCCTTTTCGATGAGTCCATGCCAGCCATTCTGCGTCAGGTCGGCAATGGCCAGCGACGCGATCGTGATCGCGTTGACACCGCGCTCGGGATGAACGCCCGCATGGCTGGCAATCCCTTCGACTTCGATCTCGATGGCATAGTCGCCAGTTGCCCCGATGTTGACGTAGTTCGCGTCGCCGCCATCCCAGTTGAAGCAAAACTTGGGCGTGCCAAGCTTGTTCGCGGAAACATACCTCGCCCCGTACAAGCCGATCTCTTCTTGGACGCAGAAGAACAGCGTGACGGGAGGGTGCGTTAGCTTCCGACGGAATAGTTCGAGTGCTGCCGTGAGTACGACAGCCACCCCTGCCCGGTCGTCGCCACCGAGACCCGACGCGGGGTTGGATGATCGAATCACGTCTCCCTTCAGCACGGGCTTCGCCCGCACGCAGATGGGCACCGTATCCATGTGAGCCATCAACAACCGTCGCGGCCCACGTTTCGTGCCGGGCAACTTCACGATCAAATTCCCCGTTTCACCACCTCCCGGAATTCGACGGTTGGCGGTGTCAGTCTCGATGCAAGACTCGGGAACGCCTGCGGCAAGAAGCCGCTCTCGGACGAACGCGACGACCTGGCCTTCGTGCTTGCTACGACCAGTGACTGCCATGAGTTCCATGACGAGAGCCACCGCCGCCGACTGGTCTATGGCGAACGAGGTACCTTCTGACACATTTGTCATCGCCGAACATCCAATCTCAAACCAAACTGCCGTAAGCCAAAGCGCACGGTCACAGCAAAAAGAAACGGCGGGCGAAGACACTCTCCGCCCGCCAATTTGCATTATCGCAACCCGCGAGACAGTAAGGCGAGCGGCAACAAATGGCTTACCCGTGGGCACCAACCCGAAGTGTGAACGAGGATGTCGATCGACTTCGCCCTCGTTCACACTTCGAGTTGGTGTGGGTCAGACAAGTCTTGCCGCTCGCCTAAACACACCTCGCGGCCTAGGAAACTTCTAGCACCGCGTGACCGCAATCACTCTTGAACGAGACTATAACAACCGGTTTCCGGATCCTTGACGATCCCTTCCGAATTGTAAATGTTTTGGTAGATCATGTTGCTGAAATTCGAACTGTTTGATTTATATCCAGCCTCTACAACCTTGGGAGTCAACTCTTCCAAGGTTAGCCCCTTTTTGCTCTTGCTCAACAACTCTGAAATCACATCGCGTAGCGAGAGTTCATTCTTGGGACGGGCACCGCGATTCTTGCTTCCGCGAGGCCTGCCAGGGCCGCGCTTGCCGCTTCCAGGTGGACGCCCCCGCTTGGCCCCACTCTTTTTGATCGTCACTTCTGTACCGACGATTCCTTGGAGTTGTTCCTGAATCTCGGCCAGTTCCTTGTGAAGTGCATCCCGCCGCTTGACCAAATTCTGGGCCTGCGACTTGCGCGCATCGAGAATTCGTTCAAGGTCGGCAACGCTGATTTCAGATTCTGGTCGTGACATATAACCTCACTTGTTCCGGTTTAAACTGGTGGCGAAACAACAACGCACACGCTTGGCAGGAGCCTAGCCTCCGAGTCTGGCTATTGCAAACGATCGTAACACTCTTTAATTCGACTGTATGACTTCCCGAAGGGCGGGAACCGCTCACCCATTAGGTTAGGGATTGGCACACAGCCCACTCCTTGCATTCAAACAACTCGGACAGTTGAATTAAAAGAATAGCCTGAATCGTCCCCACGGCGCCTCTCCCTTCATTTTTGGTGTAAAGCAATTGGGCGATTCCTCGCAGTGGCCAAACGCGCTGAAGTCGTCCTGTGATTCCTGCCCGCCGTTCACCCGTGAACAAACACAACGAATCGCGTGGCAAATGGAGCGATCAGGCGTCGAATCCCCGTGGATGTGTGAACGGGTTATTAGTACGCAATTCCGCAGGTGACAGGAATTGATTCACCTCAAGTCTCCGTGACATTCCAGCCGCCACCGCAGTTCATCGACGCTGACTATTGCTGCATCAGGATCTCGTTTGGGGTAGGCGAATCTCGTAGAGAATACAGCCTCTGTGAAGCCTGACGGTTTCAGCGACTCCACTACCTGGTATTTTCTGTCAGATCTCTCGCCGCCGACCACGCGTCGCAGCGCCTCTTGTCGGATTTCTGGGCTTCGACTACCATCGCGCAGCCTTGATCCAAGGTAGCCCAATCCCTGCAATCGCTGTCCGCTCTCAACTCCCCACGACCGGAACATCTCATGTTGCTTTCCCCATTGTCGCGTGCCAAAACCGCGTTAACCGTTGGGTTAATGGCACTCGTTGCTACGACGATTTTTGCTCAGCAAGCCTCGACAACGACTGCCGCCGACCAAGACACGGCTAAGTATGTGTCCAGCATGATCAGCAAGTTTCATATCAGCCAAAAGCCGCTGGATGACCGCATCTCCGCGATGCTGGTGCAGCGGTTCGTCAAAGAGCTTGATCCCCAGAAACTGTACTTCGTGAAGCCTGACATCGACGGGTTTGCGAAATATCGCGATCACTTGGACGACTATCTCAAGCAAGGCAAGGCGGACTTCGGTTACGAAGTATTCGCACTCTATTTGAAGCGACTCGATGAACGGTTGGCGGTGGCCCACAAGCTGATCGACGCCCCGCATGACTTCGCTCTCGATGAGTCGATGGTGATCGACGGTGATCAGTTGGCATGGTCGGCCGATGCGGCTGAAGCCAACGAACGCTGGCGCAAGCGAGTCAAGTATGACCTGCTGACGTTGCAGCTCGACAAGGTGTCAGCCGAAGACGGCCGGAAGCGACTGCACAAACGCTACGACACGGTGAAGCGGAGCGCTCACGACATGGAGGACAACGAAGTTCTCGAGATGTATCTCTCGTCGATGGCCCACTGTTTTGATCCTCACTCCAGCTACATGTCGAAGCAATCCGTTGAGGACTTCGAGATTCAGATGCGACTCAGCCTGCAAGGGATTGGGGCGGCCCTCCAAGCGGAGGATGGCGTGACCGTCGTGAAGCAAATCGTCGCGGGAGGTGCCGCCGAAAAGGACGGGCGTCTCAAGGTCGGCGACAAAATCACCGCCGTTGGTCAAGAGGAGGGAGACTTCCAAGAAATTCTGGAGATGAAGCTGAATAAAGTCGTTCGGCTGATTCGTGGTGACGGCGGGACGAAGGTACGACTGCGCGTTCTTAAGGAGACGGGTGAGACCGTCGTATACGAATTGACTCGCCAGACGATTGCCCTCACCTCGCAAGAGGTCAAAGGAGAGATCATCCAAACTGGTGAGCGCGTTCCCGGTACGAAGGGGCGTGTCGGCGTCATCAATATCCCGTCGTTCTATCGCGACTTCGGCGGCGCTCAGCAGGGCAAGGACGACTTCAAGAGTACTGCTCGCGATGTCCTGAAAGTCTTGAATGACTTCCGGACTCAAGGTGGCGTCGATGCCATCGTCGTCGATCTCCGGATGAACGGCGGCGGTGCGTTGAGTGAGGCGATCGAAGTTTCGGGCCTCTTCATAGACCGTGGCCCCGTCGTTCAAGTGAAGGAACAGAACGGCCGGATCAAGAGCCACGATGACGAAGAGCCGGGGGTCGAGTACTCCGGCCCGTTGCTCGTCCTCTGCAATCGCCTGTCGGCGTCTGCCTCGGAAATCTTCGCGGCGGCGATCAAGGACTATGGTCGCGGGATCGTGATTGGCGATGTCACGACGCACGGTAAGGGGACCGTTCAAAACGTCATGCCCGTCAGTAGTCAGATGTTTCGGATGCTCAATGGGAGCAAGGACCGAGGCTCTGTCAAACTGACGATCAACCAGTTTTATCGCGTGAACGGCGACAGCACTCAGAATCGTGGCGTCGAGTCCGATGTCGTGCTGCCGTCCTTAATCGACCACATGGATTTGGGCGAGTCCTTCTTGGAAAACGCTCTCGCCTTCGATCACATCGCTCCCGCAAAATTCGCAGCGTACGGTTACAACACCCCGCAAGTTGTCGCGGCTTTGAAGGAAGCGAGCCAAAAGCGAGTTGCAGTTGACCCGAAGTTCCAGCAGGTTGCCAAGGACATCGAACGCTATCTCGCTCGCAAAAATCGCAAAACGGTGTCGCTCAACGAAGAGGCGATGAAGCGGGAACGGGACGATGACAAGGCCGCCAAGGAAGTCGAGAAGGAAGAGGAAGAGAACGAAACGAAGTCTGACAAGCCGGTCTTCGCCAAGACGGAATACAACAACGAAGTCTTGCAGATTGCTCTCGATTACTCCTCGCAGTTAAAGGCCGCCAAGACCGCCGCTCGCTGAGCGAAATCTTGGGAAAACACGAACTCAAGCCCGAGCCGCCCTGTGGTTCGGGCTTGTTCGTTTCGAGACCTCGCGTTGAAAACACCCTCTGCACCGATATCATCCCGCCCATGTCCATCATCGAAGTAAAAAAACTCGCCAAGCATTATCGCGTCTACCGCAAACGGGCCGGGTGGAAGGCGTCGTTCAACGGGTTGTTCAAACGCGAGTACAACGTCGTGCAGGCGGTGAAAGAAGTCAGCTTCACCATCGAACGAGGTGAGATGGTCGCGTTTCTCGGGCCGAACGGAGCGGGGAAGACGACGACGCTGAAGCTGCTCAGCGGGCTGATCTATCCGACCTCGGGAACAGCCACCGTGCTGGGCTATGTGCCGTGGCAGCGCGACAACGCCTATCGCAAACGGTTCTCGTTGGTTATGGGGCAAAAGAACCAACTCTGGTGGGACCTGCCCGCGCAAGAGTCCTTCATCCTTCATCGCGAGATTTACGGAATCGACTCCGCGCAGTTTCAACGTCGCCTAGACGAACTGACCGATCTGCTAGAGGTACGCAAACTGGTCGGCCAGCCGGTGCGAGAACTTTCGCTCGGCGAGCGGATGCGGATGGAGCTGATCGCGTCGCTGCTTCACTCACCAGAAGTGCTGCTGCTCGACGAACCGACGATTGGCCTCGATGTCGTTTCACAGCGAAAGGTGCAAGGGTTTCTGCGGCACTACCAACAGGAGCAACAAATGACGGTGCTCCTCACCAGCCACTACATGAAGGATGTCGAAGCCCTCTGCCGTCGAGCCATCATCATCAATGAGGGCGAGATCAAACACGACGGCCCGCTCGACGAAATCCTCGACCGCTTCAGCAGCGTCAAACAGATTCAACTTCAGTTCGCCGGGACCGAGCTTCCTGAAGACCTCGAACGCTACGGCAAGATCGTCGAACGAATGCCTCCACGCGTGAAGCTGGAGGTCCCGAGACAGGACATCCCCAAGGTTCTCGCCGCCCTGCTCGACCGCTACACGATCGAAGATGTTGGTGTACAAGAGCGTCCGTTGGAGGATGTCATTGCGGAACTGTTCGCGCGGAAGGACGAGACCGTCTCAGCGGACTGAAGAACCCCTCACCCTAATCCTCTCCCCGCCAGTATTCGTCCCTAAAGACAGGGCGAGGCGACAAGGCTGGCTCAATGTCATCTTCCCTCCGCGTCAAGTGGTGCATCCTCCGAACCTCGATTGAGGAGCGGCTCGTTTACCGGGCCGACTTCATGTTCGCGACGTTGGTCCGCTTCCTGCCGATCGTCACGCAGGTCTTTCTGTGGGGAGCGATCTATCAGGCCAGCGGCCCCGGCGACACGAAGGTCATCAATGCGTACACGTATGGCGACATGGTGGCCTACTCGCTGTTGGTCATGGTGGGGCGAGCCTTCTCGTCGATGCCGGGGCTGACGACCGGGATCGCTCGCGATATTCGAGACGGCTCGATCAAGAAGTTTCTCATCCAGCCGATCGACTTGATCGACTACCTCTTCTGGCACCGGGTCGCTCACAAACTGGTCTATTACGTGATGGCGGCGATTCCGTTCGGACTCGTCTTCTGGCTCTGTCGCGACTACTTCCGAGGCTGGCCCGACGGGATCACGCTCGCGGGCTGGTGCGTCTCGCTGGTCCTCGCCTTTCTGATCGGCTTCCTGATCGAAAGTCTGATGGGCCTCGTCGCGTTCTGGTTTTTGGAAGTCAGCTCGCTCGTCTTCGTTTACATGCTGGTCAGCTACTTCCTCTCGGGACACATGCTGCCGCTCGACTGGCTCCCGCCGTGGGTGGCAAATCTTACGCTACTGTTGCCGTTCAAGTACCTCGCCTATGTCCCCGCCGCGATCATGCTGCACAAGTACAATCACGCCGCTCTGGCCTTGGAATTGGGAACCGGCGTCGCGTGGGTGCTGATCCTGCTGTTCCTCAACCGGCTCGCTTTGTCGCGCGGGTTGAGACGCTATAGTGCTTATGGCGGGTGAGCAGTTCTTAAACCATGATAGGAGCAGTACGTCATGACAACCTCAACAATGGAGCTAGGTGCTGTTGAACGGGTGATGGAAGAAGCCTTGAGCCTTCCACGCCCCGAGCGAGCTGCTCTGGCCAGAGAATTGATTTCGAGCCTCGAACCCAACGACGAGGCCGCTTCGATCGAGGCCGAGTGGGTGGCGGTCGCGGCGGAACGGTCGCGCGCCTATGACGCCGGTGAGACGACGGCCAGCGATTGGCGGGAGTCTGTGGCGATTGTTCAAGCGGCTCTCGATGCCCGCATCGCGGCTGGAGTTTCAAAATGAACGTGGTTGTGCTGCGCGAGGCCACTGAGGAAGCTCGTGCCGCCGCCGTGTGGTACGACGAGCGAGATCAGGGAGTCGGAGCAGAGTTCTTGGGCGAGTATTACTCGATTCTCGAGAACATCGAACAGAATCCCGAGCGATATCCGTTTGCTGAAACAGCGGATGTTCGCTTCGGTATCCGCAGCGCACGAATGCATCGTTTTCCCTATTCGTTGCACTATAAAACCCGTGCGGACCATGTTCTCGTCCTGGCGGTCAGCCACGGGGCACAACGCCCGAACTATTGGATGCGGCGGCGAAAAAACAATCGGTGACAACAGGGACGCCTCGCCAGTCAAACCACGTCATGGATGTCATGCCCTCCCCTTCCCCATTGCCTGCCGCGACCGGTTCTTCCGACCAGATGTCGGGCGTGTACGGTCGCACGTTTTGGTTGGCTTATCTGGCGAACTCGGCCCTGATAATGGGGAACGCGCTGACGTTTCGGTTTGCTGAGTTGGTGAATCATCTCGGTGGGACGGAGAGCGACACGGGGATCATCGTCGCGTTGGGGACCGCCGTCGCCGTGTTGGTGCGGCTGAGCGTCTCACATGTCTTGGACGATTACGGCACGCGACGGATGTGGCCGCTGTGCGCGATGCTGTTTGTCGCGGGAGTCGCCTCGTTTCTCGTGCCCGCGGATTTGTCGTGGGTCATCTACCTCGCGCGAGTGGCCTATTTCGTCGGGCTGACGGGGATGTTTGCCTGTTCGATGACGCACATTCAGAACCACGTTCCGCCCGAGCGTCGCACCGAGATCATCGGCAACCTCGGGAGCAGCGGCTTCGTCGGGATGATCGTCGGCTCGAACATCGGCGATGTCGTACTCAGGCTCGTCCCGGACAAGCGGACTCAGTTTGTGATCCTCTTCGGTGGCGCGGCAGTGATCGGGCTGATGTACCTCGTCATCATCGTGCTGTTGACGCGCGACCAGCCTCACCCGCGAACGGCCACGTCCCCGCCCGCCTTTCGACTCCTGATCCGCTTCTGGCCGGGAACCGTGGTGCTGACGGCGATGATCATGGGCTTGGGCGTGACGGCGACGCAGACGTTTCTCACGCGGTTTGCCACGTCACAGCACATCGACGGGATCGCGGCCTTCTTCTCGGGCTACGCGATCTCGGCGTTTGTCTTTCGACTGCTGGTGTCGAACTGGAGCCGCACGATCGGCCGCCACTGGATGCTGGTGCGAGGCCTCCTCGGCCATGTCGTCGGTCACGCGATGCTCGCGTTCGCAACCGAGTGGTGGCACTTCATTCCCGCCTCGATCGTCTGCGGCTTCGGCCACGCCCTGCTCTTCCCCGCCGTCGTCTCACTCGGTTCGGGAGCCTTCCCCAAAGAGTGCCGTGGCTCGGGAACCGCCATCATCCTCGGCTTCACCGACTTCGGCTCGCTCGTCTTCGCCCCAGTCCTCGGCTGGATCATCGTCCATCACGGCTTCACCGCGATGTACCTGACCTCCAGCGGCTCCGCCTTAGTCACGGCCCTGCTCTACGCCGTCGTCGCGTGGCATTACCCCGACGATGAAGCGGCTGGATGACACGGCCTGGCCTCTGTTCCCGTTTTTCGTGGAACCATATGCGACTGCCAGTTGTATAAGTTGGCGAGGCACGGCCAATCGCAATGGGATCGCATGCACGACGACGAACGGATCATCTCGCAAGTGCTATCGGGGGACACGGCCGCGTATCGGCTGCTGGTGTCTCGGCATGAGCGTTCTGTGTTCGGGTTCGTGACGAATCTGGTTCGGAACGCGGCGGACATGGACGACTTGGCTCAGGAGGTCTTCGTCGCGGCGTTCACTCATCTCGATTCGTTCGACCCAAAGCGGGCGAAGTTTTCGACGTGGCTGCTGACGATTGCTCGCAACCGCTGCTGCAATTTTTTGAAGCGTCGGTCGCAGACAACCAGAGAGCTGGGCGACCCGGTTTCCGATGCGGTGTCTCCCGCAATGGACGTGGTCGATAGTGAAACGTGGAGCCGACTCGATGCGGCACTCGACCGGTTGTCGCTCGAACAGCGGACGGCGTTTGTGTTGGCAGAGATTCAAGACATGCCGCTCGCCGAGATCGCGGTCATCGAAGGAGTCCCCTTAGGTACGGTGAAGTCGCGGCTCAGTCGGGCCAAGGAAAACTTGAGACATGCATTGAAGGACTTGCAGCCCGGCGGGGCAGAGTCCCCTCAACCCGCATCACAACGAGGTGCCAGATGAACGAGCAACGGGATCGTCACGATGACCCGCTGGAAATGTGGCTCGCCGCGAAACGAGATGTTTCGCCGCCCGACACGTTTGTCGGCGATGTCATGTCGGCTGTGGAGCGAGCTGCGAAATCAAAGCGAGAGACAACGAATGCCACTCCGCTTCGTGGCGGTCTCTCGGCGCAGAACGTTTCGTATCTGGTCGCCACGGCGGCGGCAGTGGTCTGTGTCGTACGGGTCTATGGTGTGGTGCATGTATTGCTAGGACCGACTCCCGAGTACTCGGTGGCGTCGGGAGAAACGAATCCGGAGGTGCCGAATGACAAGCGAGATGTCTCACGTTCGTAAGCCGTCACTGGCGATGTGGCTTTCGTCCTTCTGCTGCGGGCTGGGCCAGATTTACTGCGGTCGCGTCGGTCGAGGGCTGGTCATGTACTGCGTCTCGATGATGGCGTGGCTGGTGGTTGCCGTGCTGGCTCTGTTGGGAAACGCGACCGTGGTCTTCACGGGACTGGCGGCTCTGGTCGTGGCTCTGATCGCGTTCAACATCTGGTCGTCGCTCGACGCAAAAGCGATCGCTCGCAGCATGGCGGCCATCGACTACGAGCCTCAAGAATACAACCGGCCTGTGGTCTACGGCCTGATGATCGCGACGTCGTTCCCCTACGCGATCGGCCTCGCCTTCTTCCTGAGGTCCAATGTTGTCGAGGCGTACTATCTCCCCACGGCGTGCATGACTCCCTCGTTCCTTCCCGGAGACCGCGTGCTGGCGAACAAGGTCGGAGTCGAAACGACATCGTTCACGCACGGCGATGTCGTCGTCTTCCGCAACCCGCAGAACCGCAAACAAAACTTCATCAAGCGGATCATCGGACTACCCGGTGAGACGGTTGAGATGAAGGAAGGAAAGGTCTTCATCAACGATGAGCCGCTCCCGCAGGAACCGATGCCGGAGGGAGACCAGTCACCGCCAGTAAAGATGGACGGCAAGAAAGCCCGCTATGAGCAGTATGGCCCGAGACGGTATGCGGTTGTGCAGGATGAGAAGAGCGACGCGATCAGCCTCTCGAAACAAACCGTTCCGATCGGCTCGTACTTCGTCCTGGGAGACCACCGCAGCCAGTCGCTCGACAGCCGCGAGTTAGGGCCGATCCCGCACGGCGATATCGTCGGACAAGTCTTCCTGAACTATTGGCCAAGCGGCTCGTGGAAGCGGTGCGGAGCGGTGCGATGACACCACCTCACCCGTCCGATTCCAATTGGCTCTTGCTCGGACGAGGCGTCCAAGCGACGTATTTCAACAGGCTGCTAGCGGCCCACCGTGGGCGGCAAGCTTCGACGAATATCCGATCAGTCACTGTGACAATTCCCAAGCGAGGCCCGTGAGTCAGCGATCCATCAAGCAGCGAGTTCCGAGGGATCGAGTCAGAACCGATCAGCAAACATCCGAAGTCTTCGGAGACTTCAGATGTTTGCTGAGGTTCTCGGATAGGCTCTCAGGAATGGGAGCGGCAATAACTTCTCGAAGAAGAAGAAGAAGAAGAAGAAGAAGAAGAAGAAGAAGAAGAAGTGAAACAGGCGGCTATCAGCCGCCGAGCGCTAGCCCCGGTTCAGATAACACAAACCGGGGCTAGCGCCCGGCGGCTCATCGAAAAGTTATTGCGACCGCGTTCCTAAGTTGCCAGAGGTTAGCCACACCGGACTCCCCCCGCCGATAAGTACGCCTCAAAATAATCGGCTAAACCGAATTCGCCCTTCGCCGCACCAACGCCACAGGACTGGAACGGGAAGCCGTTCCGGAGGATTCATCGCCTGGTCGAGGCGTGAGTCGCGCCATGGCTTCGGAGCCAGCGGAGAATCAGCGCCGGCTGTGGGACGACCTCACGAAGAACACTGCTTCTTCGCAGACTCCGAAGCCGTGGCACATCCAACATGCCTCCCGCTCGCAATCAAGCAGGACCACCCCGCCGTGGCCCGGCGAATCAATTCCCAAACTTCAACAGGAACTCGCAGTCAGCGCCTCCATCCGGTGCGTCGTTCAACTCAATCAGCAGTTCGCTTGAAGAGGATGACTTTAACTCGATGGTGCTGCGTCCACGCAGCTTGGTGAGAACTGCCGTTTCCAAATCAACGTCCTCAAGAAAGTAACGGGTTGATCCGTAGTTCTTGAGTTCACTCTGTGTGGCGACCGGCCAAAATTGAGTGTTGATCTGCATTGTCTTCGGGGCGGTCGACGCGAGTTGCTTCCAACTCATGCGATCTTTCGTCAGATGCAATTCGGATCGCCCTTCAACATTAAGTGCAAACCGAAGCTCAAAATTGGTCGAGGGAATCTTCGCGATCTTCTTTTCCAAGACGTTTTTTCCAAACCGGACATTTCCGAGACGGCTCGCGAATACCAGAACCGCGCGCGGGACTGTGCAGCCGGGCGCGTTGCCGGTGTCAGCTTCGACGACTGTGCCACCCAGAAATCCCCGAGCGCCACCTGAGCGTTGGGATCGTCAGTCCCTTTCTGTTCCGCTTCCGCAAGTTGGCGCAGAACAGGATCACTTCCTTGAGCCAGTTGCGGCAGGCCGACCTCCCAGTTGCGGAGCGTCAGGCACTGAAACTTCCCGATTTCCATGTTGGCTTCGGCATTTGCCGAAGCCGCTGCGAGAGCCTGACGAAACGCTTTGAGGCGATCCGACTCCTTCTGGATGACACCAAGGCGACGAGTCAGCGGAACAATCAGACTTTGGTAGTGCCGATGCTTCGCGGTCTGTGCTGCTGTTTTCGACAAGTTGGCGACGGTTGTCGCCACGTCGTATCGGCCGACAGCGGCGAGGTCATCTGCCAGGTCAAGGCACGCCTTCGCAAGCTCACCCGCAGAGATGGGATCGCGCATTGTCTTTGACGCCACACGAACCGCTTCGAGTTGCATGTCGGCGATGTCGATCTGAAACCGCTCACCGAGTTGGTCGATTGTGGTGAAGGCTTTGGCCGGATTCCCAGACTCCGCGTACAAGTCGCTAGCCAACCTGAAACAGACGAACACAGTCGCTGGATTGGATTCTGTCTGAGCCATCTGAATGAGTTTACCGGCCAGCGCCGGCTTGCGGTCCGACTTCGTCGCTGTCGAAAACTCATCACGGAGTGCTTCGTGGATGGTCTGTTCAGCAGCTCGTTGTTCCGCATCCGAAGGGACTGCCAACACCTTGGGACGACGACGATTCGCCAACGCCTGTTCATCCAGAACAACCTGTTGATCAAGTTGCTCAATGGATGTCGGAGCACCACGCGCGGCCCATGTCATGACCGCTGTGACCAGCCAAAGATCGTCTTCATGAGCGCCGGGTTCAGCTTGGGTAAAGGTGACGCGGCCCTTCTTGTAAGCCAGAGTCGCAAGAGCGGAACCCAAGAACGGGACCGTTTGCTTAGCCGGACCTCGCTCTAAAAGGCTCACATGAGGTACTTCAATTGAGAAATGACCAGTACTCTGCAACTTCCCGCTTGTGGGTACGACAGTCTCCGACCCCTTGAATAGAACATCCGCACGGCCTGGCACCGTCCGAAATTCCCATGCGTGAACGAAACCCGTCTTGATGCCGAATCGGTTGAGGTGTTCGCAATTGCGACCATTGAATGTGCCGAACAGAACGAGGTGGCCCCCCTCGGCCACGAACCATTCGATGTGATCGAAGGCAGCCGGCTCGCCCAATAGTCCATACAGTTGGTTCCACCGACGATGAGGTGGAACTTCGAGTAATCATTCCGATGCTTGTTAAAGGAATCGCCTTGCTCAAAGGCCAGCTTATTCACACGGCAGGCTGCCACCGCCGTTTCGAGCTCTTTTGGACTGCTCAAGTTTATGAGAAGAACGCTTTGTTGCGGCGAACGATAGACGAGCGGAAGGTCGAGTGGCGCCTCTTCGGTTGCCTGAACCACGGGCGAAGCGTTCTGTGCAAACGCTGATTCGAAACCGGCAAGCCACGGCAGCAAGCTGGCCAACATCAACCGACGCACAAATTGCGACATCAGATTGCTCCTCAGCACGAGATGGCAAATGGAAAGGACTCAGCGCAGTCTGGACAGGCGAAGGTCGGGAATCAAGGCCCGCCGCTATATGAAAGAACACTCGACTTGTTGAGTCAGTAATTTCTCGCGAGGACATCCGACTCAAGAAGGAGGCGGGGCAGTTACGAGCGGCGGAGTTCAACCGGAAGGTGCGCGGTTTTCTGGGGCAGACGCCGTATGTCGCCGCGCTGCCGCTGGTCCCGTCGATCACGTCGGGCCGGGGACCGATGCGATGGACGACATGAAGTCGCTCTGGGCCAAGATCGATGCGGCGGCGATCCCCGGTTTCACCGGCCCGCTGACGTTGGTCGGCGGCTATGCGATTGCGACGTTTCTCACCGATCTGGCGGCTCTGAAGACGGCCTATACCACCGCGCAACTGCGCCGAGCAGGAGACATCGCTCGTACGAAAGCGCCGCAACGCCATTCAAGATCAGGCGAACATCGCACTGCGCGACTATCGCGCGGCGGTGGGGGCCTGTTCAACACGCTCCCCCGATTGTCTCCCGAACCCGACTCGCCCCCCGATGCCGTAGTCGCCACGACCAGTTGGAACGGCGCCACGCAACAGGCCCGCATCACCTGCACCGCCAGCACCGACCCCAATCTGTCGTATTACGACATCCGCGACTGTGCCAGCCCGGATTACACTACCGAAACCGAATCGGTCGTGGGGAGCATCGACCCCGCCAGCCCGCTGAAATTCCTGACGGCGGCCCACCTCATCAACCCCGGCAACATCACCAGCTTCAAAGCCTAAGTCGTCCTGAACACCGGCAATGAAAAGGGCAGCGACACGGTGACGATCACCCGGCCGTGATAATCCCCAATCGACCCGTACGATAACAGGGACGGTGCAGCCAACGCTTGGAGCGGATAGCGTGGCGGTCGCTCGGCGCGTTTGAACCCGTTCGGCTACGACACCACCGGATGCCGTCGGTCCCCGAACGTTCTATTTTCCTCATTCATGCAGGAGACACCATTATGCCGTTGCCCAATCTTGGGGCGTGTTTCCCGACCATGGATCATGGTTGTGTTTCATGATTCAATGTAAATGTCGTGTTGGGAGGGGGCCCGCGACCGACTTAAAGCTGGAGAAACGTTTGTGTCGGTCCAATCTGATCGCCACGCGAAATCTCTTGGAAGCCCTGAACATCCCCACCGAGATTCTAGAGAACGGCCGCGAGATCTCCGCCGCCAACCGAGACAATCTGAAAGGGACGCTGCGGCAGAAATTCCGTCAGTTTCACGGGGATGATTCGGGCGCTCATTCCCATATCGAAATATCTCAACGCCGCTCCAATCTTGCCGAACTTTGGAGCGGCCGAATCCAAGTTCCTCGGCTCGTTTGAAGACGCGGCCACTCTGTAGCTCCGAACTTACGCGACCGGCAAGTCGCCTTTACCCAGACTTCGGGGTTGTGTGATCGGGTAAATCATTTGCTTCCGGTCGCCTGAACGCCGATGCCGACTCTGCCGGGACTCACGCCGCCGCTAGTCATTGCCGTTTTGAAGCAGGCCCAGTTCGGCCAGGAACTGGCGGCGACGCGCGGCGCATCCGGTACCAGCCGAGCGGCAGAGAACAAACACACTGTCTCTCGAAAAAAACGGGGGAAATTGGTCACCCCGGCCCGCAAACGAATCGTCGAGTAGCGCGACGAAATCAGAGTAGCGCATAAAAAAAGCGGCTTGCATTTCTGCAAGCCGCTAAAAAACCCGGCAACAACCTACTTTCGCGCTGTTTTGCACTATCATCGGCCGAGTGAGCTTAACGGTCGTGTTCGGAATGGGAACGTGTGTTTCCTCACGCGTATGGTCAC
>CAMAYU010000096.1 GCA_945862235.1 Schlesneria paludicola DSM 18645 | reverse complement strand
CTTCGACGTGGCCGTGCGAGGAGCTGAAGGCTATTTCTCACTCTGACGGCCACGTCGAAGCTCCGTGACCGTGGCACCCCATCCCACAAACTCAAAAAGGCGATGGCACTGTCAGCCTCTGGTTGGCCCGCTTTTTAACGGAATTCACGGGCAAGTGAGACGCTTACCCTACGTTTCTCCTCTCGGTGATCGCGCGGCGAGAGCCGCCTCGAGTCGAGTGAGCAGCGAGTCAATTTCGAGGGACTCCGCTTCGGAGAGCAACTCGTCGCCAAAGCGGACTCGGCAGAAGAAGCGTGAGAGAGTCAAAGGCACTTCGTTGAGGCTGGCGGCACGCAGCTCCGCAGCAAATGTTTCAGCGGCGCGAGCCGAGAATTCGTGATGCGTTTGGGTGGAGTCACGCTCCAGCCCGTGTGATTTCATCAATCGGACGAACCGTTCGTAGAACTCGACCCACCGCCGTTGCTTGGACTGACGCGATCGCTGTTTTCGAAACCAGCTCCACTCCAGTCGGAACAGGTGATGCCGGAGAAACCAGAGCGACGACACACCCGACCACAGTACGGCGGCTCCTCCGAAGCTGAGCCAGTTGCGTGGATTGAAGACCAACTGGATGAAGGCTTCCACGCTCGATTCGGGCGAAAGCCAGGCCGACACGAGTCCCTCCCAGATCATCATGACCAGTTCGCGGACCGGGCCGTATAGCACCTCTTCTTGCGTGTCCATCGAGATGTTGACGACGTTGGCACTCCAAAGGTTGGAGACGCGCGAAGAGACATCGGTCCAGACGGAACGCCGCGCGGCAACATCAGCCACACTGGCGGTTCGCTCTGAGTCGGGAGTCCCATCCAGGGTGACCCAGACCTTGCGGTCGATGAGCGCTTCGGCCCACGCGTGCGCGAATCGCTGCTGGATGACCAGCGTTCCATCGGGACGCATCTCGCCCCCTTTGAAACCGGTGATGAGCCGCGCGGGGATGCCGACCGAGCGCAGCATGAGAACTAAGGCGGAGGCAAAGTACTCGCAGTGCCCTTCCCGGCGATTGAACAGGAAGTCTTCGACCGGATCGATCTGGGTGTCTTGAACCGACAGGCTGAGGCTGTACTTGTACTCGCCCGAGTCTCGCAGATGAGCTTCGAGTGCGCGGGCTGTTTCCAAGTTGGTGATGGGACGCCCCCGCGCTTTGGTCTCGTCGCCGACAATTCTGCTGGCGAGCGTATTCAAGCGGATCAATCGGGCGGCAATGTCACCATTGCGACGCAGATAGCCAGACGACAGATACTTGGCAAATATCTCGGGGCTGACATCCAAGCCGGCGGAGTCATCCTGATGCGCGACCGGCAATTCCGAATCGACCGTGTAGCGCACGGCACCGACGCGAGGAAAGCCTGAGCCGCGGAAGGCTAGGTCCGTCAACGTTCGATACCGACCACTGAACCGCCCTTGTTGGTCGATCAAACGTGTCGGGCGGCCCATGCAAAACAGGACGTCGGTGGAGATCGGTTCGAGGCGAATCTCCTGCCGGACGGTGGTCGATTCGCGCGTCGGAGCGATCTCTTGTGGACTCTGCTCACTTAGCCTGTCAGGCAACCAGCGGTGATTCAAATAAGTTGTCAGGACGGCCCCGCGAAACAGTGGCTCGGGAGTGCCGAGGCGTTTGGCATACGCTTGCGGCGACATCAAGTTGCCCGTGCGCGGGAACGTCAATCGCAGCTCCATGACCGGCTCGACACTCTCCAGAATCGTCCCCAAATCGCCGAGCCGCACGTCCGAGGAGAATCCCGAAATGGATCGTCGCGTCGCGCTGAACACGTCGCCACCGGTGTCGAAGCTGACCGGTGCGCCGACCCACGCACGCGGGATCAAAACGAAGAGCAACAGACTCACCATCAGACCGGCAATCGAAGCACCTACGACTCCCCACGTAAAACGCCACGACGACCAGCGGACGTAATTTCCCTGCTGAATCGAACTGATCGTCTCGCTGATGAACGTGTTCGCGACGTGAGGTGCGGTCACCGCGAGACACTCATTCCGCGAGACCCCGCCGCCATCGCGGCCGACGTTCTCGGCAAATCGTTCTTCCGTGACGCACAACGAGAAAACGGACAGCGTCCATGTTGCCACGAACATGTAGCCCACAAGACAGACGCCGAACCAACTTCCGGGAGTGAGCACCGAAGCGACGGCGACTTGCAGCACGCCGAGCGCCAGCAACAGCCAGCAGCGGTAGGTCGTCTTGTGCTGGAGCGACACGATCCAAGTGAGGTAGACCAGCAGATGCGTTCCCGCGAGCAGCTTCCCTTCGTGGTTGCCGCTGACGAACTCTTGCCCCGCAAACGTGATCGCGATGACACCGCAGGCATTGGCCAGTTGATCCGACATGCCGCGCGGCGGTCGTTCGCCCTGCGCGTGATGCGCTGCGCCCAGCGCCCTCGACTTGCCGAATACCTCGCACCACCAGAAGCCGAGCAGAACGAATGGCAACGAGTAATACGGCAACCAACTGCGGTCTTCCGCCGCACCGAGAATCCACCCGACCAGCGCCGTCAGGCCATACAGGCTCAATTTGAAGACGGTGGCAAGGTCCATGTGTCAGGCCCGGTGAAGTCAATGTCGTGCGTGTCGGGTGCGTGGAGTCTTCGAGTTTGAAGACGCGACTCTTTGAGCCAAGTTTTAGTTTTTGCCTTCAAAGTAGCCTTCATCGCTCCGCGTGAAGACAGCCGTGCGTGAATTCTAACGTTGATTGTTCCATTGACCTCTCCATTGACTCGGCTCTCTTCACGCGGAGCGATGAAGGCTACTTTGGTCTGAGACGCTGCCCTCGCGGGGATCTTCCAGCAAGTCTGGTGTCGCCACCGGCTCATCTTCAAAGTGCAGGACGGCCTCGATCTGATCGAGACTGGCAACCCTTAAAGTGTGAACTCGCGGGCTGCCAGCGGCTGGTCCCAAGGCGTCACCGACATCAACCGGTCGGGTGGTGAGCAGCACGATCTGGGTGGAGGCCGTGGTGCGCAGCAGCGTCTCGTCGAGCAAGCTGCGGGTCTCGATGGCGGCTCCCGGTTCGATCAAGGCCAGTCCGTCAAACAGGGATTCGAGACTGGCCGAGACGCTCTGCCCCTCCCAACGGAACGCGGTTGCTCCCGCCACCGACAGCGAGAGCGTCCCGTCCCGGCAGTCGCGACCGTGTTCGATGATCAACGTCAGCGCGAGGCTCAACGTCCGTTCGAGCAATTCGAGTGTGTCGTTATCCGCGTTCGATCCGGCGAGTGTTCCGCGCGACTTGGGAGACTGATACAGATCGACGACCACGGCCAGATTGAGGCTACGGTTTTGTTGGTACTCACGCAGAATCAACTCGCCGCGCCGGGCCGATGTGCGCCAGTGAATGTCGCGCGGGTTGTCGCCTGTGCGGAACTCCCGCAGCCGATGGAACTCGTCATGAAAGATTCCCGGTCGAGGCTGCGGTCGAGCGACCAATTCCGCCTCACCGACCCAATGGCGTTTCCAAAGCGGATTGAGCCGACCGATGCGTGGGTAGACGAGGACTTCACCCGGCTCCGCAAACTGACGACTGCGTTCGACGAGTCCCAACGGAAAACGTGACGACACGAGGAGCGGACCCAACTTATGGAGGCCGCGTCGCGCCAATCGGAGTTGATAGTGTCCGGTCTGCGAACTGCGCGGCGCGACACGCGCAAACAACACGCTGACAGACAAGGTCTCGACCGCGTGAACGATCTCGTCGCGGACGGCCATCATCCACAACGCCAACAGCGGGTGGCGGTTTGTCAGCGTCACCTCAACCCCGAACAACTCACCCGCCATCGCGCGGCGCGGAGCCGAACGGGCGATGCGTGTGGCCTTCAACATGCCAAACGTCAGCGAGCCGTTCACCACAAACGGCCCCGCCATCATCGCGAAGACCAGCAGCAGCGTGTTCTGCTTCGTCAACATCGCACCCGTGAACAGCACACACATGATCCCGAGATAAGCGAAGCCTTCCGAAGGGATCAGCATCCGGTGGCTACCGAATCGCGGTGTCGCCATCACACCGCGCGTCGCCGACATCGCCACCGCGATCTGCATCAAGCCGATGAAACCGATGAAGACGACGCCGGTGCGAAAGGCGATTTGTTCCGGCACACCCCAGTCCGCCGTCAAGCTTTTCAGCAGGAAGTAGGCGATCCCCAAACCGATGGACACGGACAGCGCGAGAACACCCGTGATCCAGCGAATCCGGTTGCGACTCGACAGTGCGCGAGCTTCCGTCGAGCGAGTCGCCGCATTGCCATTCGAGTGGGGAGCCGATGCCATCAGAAAGTCGCCAAGAGAGACCGTGATATCAGACGAGTTGTGAGATTAGAGGGCGTTTCAAAACTAGCCCGACGCGCCAGCGAGGGCTTCACCATGATCGAATGCCCAGCCCTCGCTGGCGCGTCGGGCTAGTTTTTCGAGCCACATACATGTTTTGAAATGCCCTCTTGGCTCGATGAAAGCCGAAGCCGGAAAGGTTCGAGGCATTAGACACGAGCGGCCCCCCAAGTCTCCAGCCACTCGACGATTCGCTCCAGTGTGCCGCGCCAGTCCGCTTCGTGAAGCAGTTCGTGAACGTGATCGGGAAGTGCGATCAACTGTTTTGTGCGCGACGTGGTCTGTCCCAGCCAGCGAGTCACGAGATCGCCGTCCGTCGTGCGATCGGAGAGACCTTGCAGCGCGAGGACCGGCACCGTGATCCGTTCCGCATCGCGATGGACTTCGGACAGCGCGGCCTCCATCGCGAAGAACCAACTCGCCGTGACCGTCTTCACGATCAGCGGATCGGCTCGCCGTTCGCGTGCGAAGCCTTCATCGCGCGTCATGTTGCGGGGATCGAGTCCGTTGCGGAACCTCGCCTCCGGATGAACCTTCACGAGGAGTCGCCCCAGCCACCGCTTGAGTGGGCTGACGTATACTTTTACTCCCAGTAGCGGCGAGGTCAGTACGAGTGCCTCCGGCTGAACGCACCCTGTTTGCACCGCCCGCAGCGCCACGAGGCCTCCCATGCTGTGAGCACCCACGACCGCGCCACCCACTCCCAACCCGAACCGCTTCCAAACCGCCGCCACATCCGCCGCGTACTCATCGAACGACCGGACATGAGTTCGCACACCGGTCGAGCGCCCGTGCCCTCGCAAGTCGATGAGAATGATCCTCCAGCCGCGCTCGTTCAGAAACTCTGGCAGATGGAGATAGCGACCGCCGTGTTCTCCCAGCCCGTGAATCCAGACGAGCGTGCGCGACGAACATCCCGTCAGTGGCGCGTCCCCGCTCCATTCCGATCGACCCGCCAGCCGACCGGGAGACGGAGAAAAATCGCGCACGTAGAGGCGGAGGTTTCCGACTGTCTCGACCTCGACCTCTTCTAACCGCATCGAATTACCTTTCAGGGTTGGTGTGTCAGAATCATGTTCGCCCAAGACATTCGTGACGTACTTTTAGAGGACGAGACGAACGTTTTTCGAGTCCGGCAGGTAGATTGCGAACTCCGGCTTAGTCTTGTTAGCCGGACTTCGATGTCGTTCACGGCGTTGGATGGCACTCGTGCGGCCGACCGCTTGAAACTGCCGATGATGTGTTCGTCAGGCACGTTGCGGCACGAAACCGCGAATTGCAACCCCCAGTTTGAATCAGTAGACTCGCCCGCGATTTGTGGGCCGAACAGGTCTCAAAACTTATCAACGCCCGTGGCACGATCCGCAAGACCCGTTTCTTCGGAAGTCACCGGCCGCAGCCCATCTGCGAGGAGTCGATCATGAGCGCTAATCTGAACGTCAAGCAGACCGAAGTGTTCGAGATGGAGATCGAGAACAGCCGCTTTCCCAAAGCGCTGGTCATGGCGTTTTCGGTCAGCCTCGGAATCCACCTGCTGCTGCTGTGCGGGTTGGCGTTGGTCAAGTTTTCCGTGAAGTTGCAGGAATTCACCGAGGTCACCAGCAGCCTCGAAGAGAGCGAAGAATCGACACTGAAGTTCGACGCCACACTCACAGATCAAATTGGCGGTGATACGGCCGTCACCAGCTTGGCGACATCTCAAGAAGCTGCGAATAGTGTCGCTCGGAACCCTCAAGAAGAGGTGGACCGCTCGATCTCCGAGAACTTGGTCGTCGCCGCGCCCCAGACCGACGAGATCGTCAAACCGGCAAAAACGGACGTGCTCGCGTCCGTGGCAACTCAAGGTGCGACCGAACATTCGGCGGGTGTCGAAGGGGCCGTGGATCGCCTGACGTGGGAAATCGCCACCACGCTCCGAGACAAGAAGACGCTCGTCGTCTGGCTGTTCGATGTCTCGCCGTCGCTGAAGGCACGCCGCACCATGATCGCCGACCGCATCGAAAACGTGTACGGCCAACTCACGTCGCTTAACGTCTCCAATGACAAGGTACTCAAGAGTGCCGTCGTCACCTTTGGTGAGAAGACCAACATCCTCACCAAGGATCCACTGGATGACCCTGCAGATGTGGTGAAGATGGTGCGGAACATCAAGTCCGAGTCATCCGGCAACGAGAACACGTTCGCTGCCGTCGCCACCGTCGCGAAGCACTACCAAAACTATCGCACGCAGATGCATCGCGATGTCATGATCATCATCGTCACCGACGAAGCCGGCTCCGATTCCAAGACGAACCTCGAACAGGCGATCACTCAAACCAAGCGATACGGGATGCGCTGCTACTGCGTCGGCGATGCCGCTCCATTTGGCAAAGAGACAACGGAAGCCCCGTTCGAGTTGGAGACCGGCGAGACGGTGATCGGCGTCATGCACCGTGGCCCCGAAACGTTGTATCCCGAACGAGTCCGGCTCCCCTACTGGGGAGCGAATAGCTACGACCTCGACAACATGTCCTCCGGCATGGGGCCTTACGGGCTGACGCGACTGTGTGCCGAGACCAACGGGCTGTACTTCATCACTGACGAAGGTCGCAGTTCGATCAAGCTCGATCCCCAAGTCATGCGGAACTACGCCCCGGATTACCGGCCGATCCCGATGATCGACAAAGAGATCAGTCAGAACAAAGCCAAGATGGCGCTGTTGGAAGTTTGCCGCTTGCTCACGCTGGACAGTGTCCCACTGCCCCGTCTCGATTTCCCTGCCGAGAACGACACCGTATTGCGGGTCGCCATCGGCGATGCTCAAAAGCCGCTGGCGGAATTCGAGTACAAGCTGGAAGGTTTGATGCGTGTCCTCGAACCGGGTGAAAAGGATCGTGCCAAGATCAAGGACGCCCGTTCGCGCGCTGGCTACGACCTTGCGATGGGCCGCGTGCTGGCTCTGCGAGCACGCAGCTTCGGCTACAACGCCATGCTCGCAGAAATGAAGAGTTCGCCCAAGAAGTTTGAGAAGGCCGGCAGCAACCAGTGGCTGTTGAAGGACTCCAAAGAAATCTCTTCCGGTGCCGCCACGAAAAAGCTGGCCACGCGGGCACTCGAATACCTGCGTCGTGTGATCGACGAACATCCCGGCACACCTTGGCAGTTCATGGCCGAACGCGAACTGAGCACGCAACTCGGCTGGGAATGGAAGGAATCGACCTACAACCCCAACCCCGTAGGCATGGGTGGCGGCAAAGAAAAGATGGGACCCAAGTTCATCGAAGTCGAAGACCCCGTGACCAAGAAGAAGGTCAAGAAGATGATCGACAAGGATCCGGTGCGACGCGACATTTGAACCGGGCCTGAGTTAGGCGAACGGCAAGACTTGATTGACTCAAAGTAGACGTGTCACTCCGTGACACGAACCGTTCCCGCCACGGAGTGTCGGGGCTACTTTCTCTTGCCACTCGCCTGAGAGTTGAGCCTGTCGAAAGGGATTGCGATCCCGACCCTGAGCGTTTGAATGGGATTTCAAACAGACGAACTGGAGGGTGACGCCAAGCGTTCCGCTGGCGGTTCCCACCACAGAACGACCTTGGCTGAGGATGGTGCCAACGGTTGATCGTTGCAGCCGTTTCTCATCATGGTGAGGCGTTTCCGAATTCTCGGAGCGGTCACCCTGTTGTTGTTTCCGTCCGTTCATCGCCTCTGTCCCCGGAGTTCGGTGTTCATGAATCCCATTTCGGAACTGTCTTCTGACACCCACCGTCTCCCCGTCCCCAAAACGGCTGCTGTCGGGCTGCTCATTTCCCTGTCCGTCCATGCCGTGCTGCTCCTCGGCCTCTCGTTGGTCGTCTTCAAGGCGCCGCTCCAGCAGTTGCAGATGGTCGTCGATTCGGTCTTCACCGAAGAACGCCTGCAAGAAGAGTTCTCACAGGAAATCGAGCAAACCACAGAAGTGGCAGAGACCGTCAACTTCGTCACCGGGTCACAGGTGGTCGGAGCGGCTGCTGCGGTGGGTGGCGGCGGCGGTGGAGGCGGCAACGGCGGAGTCGTCGCGAGCCAGAGACTCGACGACGCCCAAAGCCTCAAAGAGCCGGTGGTCAAAGTCAACATCGGTGCCATGTCGGTGCCGGGGCTGGGAATCATCGGCAAGGACTTGGGAGCCGGACAGGTCTCGGGCGAAGCGGGCCGCGTGGTCGAAGGCTACGGCGCGGCACTCGGGCAGATGACCCAGGAAATGCTCCGCATGATGCGCGAGTCCAAAGTTCTCGTGGTCTGGTTGTTCGATGAGTCGGACAGCATGAAGGACGACCAGAAGGAGATTCGCGAACGCTTCTACAAGGTCTACGAAGAACTTGGCTTGGTCCAGAAGCACGAAGGAAGCAAGACAAAGCTGTCGGACGAAGTGCTGCTCACGTCGGTCATGAGTTTCGGCAAGGAAATCTCCGAACACACCGTGCCGTTAAAGCCCACCTTCAATACAGAGGAGATCAAGAAGGCCATCGACAAAATCAAAGTCGATGAGAGCGGTCTCGAGTACACCTGCGCCGCGATCACCGCTGCCGTTCGCAAGTACCAGCCGATCGCTGCCCGCACGAAACGGAAGCTGGTCTTGATCGTCGTCACCGACGAATCGGGTGACGACGGTGAACACCTCGAAGAGACGATTCACTTGTGTAAGAACGCGGAAGCCCCGGTCTATGTCCTCGGCCACTACTCGGTGTTCGGTTATCCCTACGCTCACACCAAGTGGATCGATCCCAAGTTTGGCCTGACTCACTGGCTGAGAATCAACCGTGGTCCCGAGACCCCGTTTCCTGAATGTTTGCAGTTCGATGGACTCCACGAACGTTGGGACGCCTTCTCCAGCGGCGTTGGCCCTTACGAACAGGTGCGACTCGCCAAACAAACAGGCGGGATTTTCTTCATGCTACCGGGCAATGAGGACAATCTGGGCGGCGCGGGTTCCGTCGAACAGCGCAAGTTTGAACTGCTCGATATGCAGGAGTATCTCCCCGATCTCAGCTCGCGCGTGGAGTACGCAAAGGACCGCGATTCCAGCAAGTTTCGCGATACGCAGTGGGAGGTCATTAAGGCCCTCAATCCACACACCGATGCGGAACTGCGCATGCAGTCAACCTGGTACAGCATCGATCCGGCGATCTTCGCCACTCAAGGCGAGACTACGTTTAAGCGGGCGATGCGAGCGATGGGTCTGCTCAACGAAGCCGTAAAGCGACTCGACACGGTTAAGAAACTACGTGACAAAGAGCCGTCTGAACGGTGGCGAGCCAACTATGACCTGATGCACGCGCAATGCTTGGCCTACCGCGTGCGACTCTTCCAACTTTTGCTGTCGCTCGACCAGCACCAGGTGCAAAAGCCACGACCCAAGGACGACAACAACAACTACTGGGACATTCACCGCGTACCGGAGCTTCTGGAGCCGACGAAGGAACAGGTCAAGCAGACCAAGGTCGATCTGGACGAGCTTAAGCGACAAAACGAAACCGCGCGGGCGGAGTATCAAGCGGTGATCGAGAACCACCCGCGCACCCCCTACGCCCGACGCGCCCAGTGGGAGCTGCAGTACGGATTCGGAATGAAGTTCGCCGAAGTCTATCGGAACCCGAACTTCGACAAACTGGCCGACATCAAGTTTCCCAAACAGTAAGTCCTGCGAAGTCCTTCCCTTCGTTTTCGCCCGGCATTCCTCAGCCGGGCGACTCTGTTCTTTGACTCCCCTCACGCGAGTGGATTCGCCGCGAACTGGCCGCTATACCTCGCGCGGTCATTGATGAGACATCTGAGCGGGGCGGCGTAACTGCCTGTTGAAAAACGTAGAGTAGGCGGCTCGCCTGCTTGCTTTTCTAGTTGAAACACAGCCGAGCCGCCTGTGCTACGACTTTTTCAACAGGCTGGTAAGCCCTCGCAGGAAGAACCGGGGGGCGTACGCGGCCCCGCTCGGAAACCTCTCATTTCAAGCCGCATGAAGTATAAAACCGCAGCGGGGCGTTCTGTTTCACCGGGAGGTTTGTTGTGATCTTTGATGCCAGCAGGCGACTCAAACGCCGGATGGAAGCCGCTCAAGGTTACTTGATGCTCGACTTGGCCGACCAAGCGCTGCGGGAACTCGACGAGATCGACGACGCGGGCGAGCAAGCGTTCCATTTCCACTTGCTGCGGGGCGAGGCCCTTCGCGCCAAGTCCGAACACCGGCGGGCGCTCGATCAGTTTCTTATGGCTCATGCCATCGACCCCAAGGACCTGAACGCCCTGATGGGGATGGCGTGGTGCTACAAGCGAATCGATCGTCTCGACCAATCGATCGACACCCTGCGGCTGGCCTACGAGTCTCATCCCAAAGTCCCTGTCGTGCTGTACAACTTGGCCTGCTATTACTCGCTGGCAGGCGACAAGGAACAGGCACTCTCGTGGCTGGGACGTGCCCTCAGAATGGACCGGAGCTTCCTCAAGCTCGTCCCGCATGAGACCGACTTTGCCTCGTTGCGTGATGATCCCGACTTCGCGCACCTGCTGGAACTAACCGAGTAGAGACGCCCCTGCCCGCCAGCAGGTGAGCGAGACTCGCCCTCCGATACTCAATGATCACGGTACAGAAATGCTGGCTCAGTTTTCGGACGACTTCGCCGGTCTGACCAATCCCCAATCGGGCGCGATGTGGTGGGTCGCTGCTGCGTTGGGAATGCAGCTCACGACGTGGTTGTACGCGGCCTTTTGGATCTGGATGGTCTGGCACTGTCTGAAGACCGAACCCGATCGGATGCTCTGGCTGTGGGTGCTGTTCGTCGTGCAGGGCGTCGGTCCCGTGCTGTACTTCGTGCTGCGTTATCTTCCCTCCACCGAGTTTCGCCCTCCGTCGTTCCTCAGACGTTGGACGCGCGGTGCCGAACTCGCGCGGCTCGAAACAGCGGCAATCCGGATCGGCAATCCTCATCAATTCATTCAGTGGGGCGACGCTCTGCGCGATGTCGGTCGTTACGAAATGGCGGCGGCGGCCTACGGCAATGCCCTGAAGAAAGAGGCACTCAACCTGCAAGCGCTCTGGGGCGCGGCCCAAGTTGCGGCCATTCAAAAACAACACGAACAGACTCGCGATTGGACTCGACAGATTCTGGAGAAGGATCCGCAGTACAAGTTTGGAGACGTGTCACTCGCACACGGAAAGGCTCTCGTGGAGTTGTCCGAGACGGCCGCCGCAACCGATCATTTCGAGCGGCATGTCAAACGCTGGCGACAACCCGAGGCTGTCTGGCTGCTGGCCAAACTACTCGCGGGGCAAGGCCATTCGCAACTGGCGCGTGATCACCTGCAAGCGCTCCTCCAGGACATCAACGGCAGTCCCACCGCCATCGCCCGCAAGCACGGTCGCTGGAAGAGCCGCGCGAAACAGTTGCTGCGAACTTTGCCCCAATGAGGTGCCGGTCTATAGCAAGCCGTAGGGTAAGCCTCCGGCTTGCCCGCTTATCCAAACGGCACTCGCAGGGCAAGCGAGACGCTTACCCTGCGAGTGCCGTGAAGTCGGTCGCGAACCACCGGCAATCACTCGGACGTGCGCGGGACGTTTGACGCTCCGGGTCGATTCTGATTGCCGCGACGACCGGGACGTGGCTGTCCACGCGGTGGGCCATTGAAGGCTCCTTCGTCGATCCCTTTCGAGAGACCTCGGCCCATCAGCGCGATGAAGCCTTCCTGGAACTCGACTCGCAGCCGGACACCGGTGTCGGTCGGTCGCACGTCGAGCCGCATCGCGTCGTTTTCGGACTCGAACGAGGCGAGTGCGGTCTCGTTGAACGTGACCTGACGCGGCGAATCCTCGCTCGCCACGGTCAGCCAGTTCTTGGCGTGAGTCACGAACTGGAAGGGAACGCGATTGCGATTCTGCATCGGATCCTGAGGCAGCGCGGCTTGAGCGATGGCGTCCTTCATCGTCGTCAGTGCGGCATCGCCTCCGAACGCGAACCAGACTGCTTGGGGAGTCACATAGAGATAGAGGTGCGAGGTCTCACCGAACATCTTCTGCCCCGGCTTGTCGGGCGGATTCAACTGAATGCGATGGACGGGATGCGAGTCGATGGCATCGGTCGCCAATTCGAGTTTGGGGATGTGTTCGTTGCCGTTTGGGTTGTCCTTCACGAATTGGAGCAGCTCGGCAATTTGAGTCGGCAAGTTGCGGCTGGCAATCAGTTTGGTGCCGCCGATCAACGCGAACTTGCCGGGTTCGTCACCGGTGAGCTGCACGAAGCCATCAATGTGACCGGCCTCGGCCGACGCGAGCAGCGCCTTGAAGATCGGGTCGATGACGGGAGTCACCCCTGCGACGCCATCCTTGTCGGCACGCTCAGAAATCTCCTTCTTCGCGACCTCGAAGAACTGCGTGAAGAGGCCCTTCTGCTTGGCGTCAAGCAACCACGAAATCGACATCGTGAGCGTGGCTGGGTTTTGAAGCAGGTTGCCGAAATAGGTTCGCTTCCCCGCCATGTCTTGGAAGAACTTGGCGAGCTTGCTGTCGGAGGTACCAGCGATCTCGAAGTCGATGTACGCCCGACGCTGCTCGGGATCCATGCGACCGCCGATGGTCAGTTCTTCACCTTGATTGACGACTTTCTCAACCAGTTCCAGCCAGCTTTCGCCATTGGCGCGACGCAGGCGGTACGCCGATTCGGGTTCTCCATCCTTCTGTTGCAACTCGGCCTGAGTCTGATTTTTGAGGAACTCCACGAACAACAACTTCATTCCCGGCGGAACGCTTTTGATGAGCAGCGAGATGGCGATGTCGTACTGACTCGACAGCCGCGCGCTGAGTTTGGCCGGATCGGGAAAGTTGCGGTCGAGAGCGTCTTCGGCACCGTCGGGTCCAACCAGAAACAGGTAGTTGCCACGATGCCGCGTCCGGATTTTGAATCGCTCGCCATAGCTGATCTCGTGGCGCCCCGACTTGCCATCGACCGGCGCGATCGTTCCCGAGCCATAGGCCAGTGTCGTGAGTGCGTCATCCAGATTGGTGACGGGAATGTACGAGATGCCGATCGGCGCTCCGATCAAACCGGGGGCAAGATAGAGCATCATTCCGAACGGCCGATCGCGATCGATCCCCTTCAAGTCCTTGAGCATCGATTCCATCCACGGGTCGAGCGCCTCAACCTTCTTCTCCTGCTGAGCCGTTTGAAACATGAAGCCCGCGTTGTCACGCAGCCGTTGCACGCTGGCCGAGTTGATGAGGGCCAGCGGGTAGTCGATTTCGTTCGACTCATCGGTTTGAGCCAACACCGGGATCGAAGCTCCCGTGACGAGGCAGCTTCCCACGAGTGCCAGCGCCACGGCGAATCGCACCGAACGGAACAGGGAGAACGAGGAGGTCACGGCGGGGCGGGTTGTCAGCATGAGTAGCTTCCTGGGTGAGCAGGTTCCATTGGAAAAGGGGGCGATCCGTTGGCTGTCGATTGCAGACATCGGGCAGACTTGGAATCTGCCTGAGTCATGCAGGCGATGGAGAGGAACAAGTATCGAAACGTCCTCGCGCCTTTGTTCTCAACAAGTAGCGTGAGGGCATCGGCGACCGAGACTACCTCGCTCTGGTGAAACCGGTTTCGCCGCAAGGGCCGGATTGTATCAACGGCCTTGCCCGAGAAGGATCAGCCGACCTGAACCGTCCCTGAAAAAAAGCAACGCCCACCAAAAGGCGGGCGTTGCGGGGGAGGTCATCGAATTGTGTCGCAGAGCAGTCCGGTCAGTCATCGACCGCGACGAATCAGGGGACGTTTCCGGCGAGAGACATCGCACCCGACTTGCCTGTCGCAGGAACGGCTGGCAGCGGGGTTCGTGCGACCCATTGGCTGACGCGCACGATGCTCGGCGCGTTGAAGGTCGGTTGGACGGGAGCGGCTTGCCGTGCGGGAACGGTGGTCTCGGTCAAGTGACCACGATCGACCGCGTCTTGTTCGAGCGGCGTTGGGTACGAAATCTTCTTCGGAGTGCCGCCGTTGCGATTGTTGAAGTCATCGGGGGCGAGGCCAGGTGAGAACTCGTCGATCTTTCCGTCGGCCGTCCGCTTCGGAGTCCCATCGGGATTTTTCGCGGAGGCTCGCGCATCCGGTGTCGGTTGCAGTCCGGACGCGACGCCTGTTCCGCCCGCACCACTGCCAACCGGGGCGTAGCTGATGCGAGTCCCCACTTGCATCGTCTTCGCCACGGTGAACGGCTTCATCACCGTGATCTCTTCTTCCACATGGCGAACCTTGCTCATCGCCACCTTGCGAGTCGTTTGCGTCGGCACCATCGACGTGACGTTGTACGTCACTTGCTTCATCCCTTGGACCGCGACTTTCTTCGTGCAAGGAACCGTGCAGGTCATGGTCTGCGGGATGAACTGCCGAGTGGATTTCGTTTGAGGCGTGAGTGCCGTCCGCGCTTGGTAGCCCGCACGATTCATCGCGCCGAGCATCGTCGGACGATTGTCATACTGACACGGGCTGACTTTGCCTGTCGCCTCGTTCTTGGTGACCCAGTAGCCAACCTGCTTCTGCACCTTCTTGTATTCGGTGACATTCTGGTAATCGACGGTCGGTACGTTGACGGTCCTCTGCTGCGTGACCGATTGCATCACGGTGACATTCTGATCGACGTACTCGGTCTCGTAGATCGGCCTCGACACCTTCTGCTTGACCGGACGGTAATCGGTGACTTGCACGGTGTCGTAGACCGGATGCACGACCGGTTGCAGCGGCTCGACGCGAACGGCTTGCACCATCTGTCGCATTTGGATCGGCTGCTCGATGGTGCAGGCGATCGGCTGACCGCACTGCACCGATTCGGAAGCCATCGCCGTGCGTTGCATCGGCATCATGGCCGACGAGTACATCGAGCTGGCCGACTGAAACGGCACCGGTGGCGGACCGAAGAGCGAGGGCCGCGTGTTGCAGCCACAGTTGTTGCCGCTGAACGGCATCCATTGTGCCGAAGCGGTACTCGACACCGCCAGCAGCGCGAGACCGCCCCAGAATGAGGCTGAGCCAAACGAAGAACGGACCATGTGCGTCTTCCTAACTGAAAGTGAGGGCGAGTGCCGTCGAACGGGATGTGGTGGAGAGAGCGGAACCAGCAGCTTCGACCGAAGACCGAACGGCGACGGGCCAAAGCGGGCGGGCTTTTAGGAGAATTCAAAAAATGGGTCAAGATCGGCTGGCGCTGCCGATTCATTGTCATGGTGTGGCACCCGGTCTCCTTCGTCCGAGACATTTTCGTCCGCTTCACGGCCTCATTTTCCAGCTGCCCTCTGTTCTGGCTCTGCCTCTTCATGCTCGACAGAAGGATGGAGACAGAAAGATCGCCGACCCGATCGGATTGCAGGTGTTGGGTTTCGACCCGATCCAGCTTGTCTCGGTGAAGCCGTGATTGCCAACTGTCTCTGCGAGTGAAAAAACATCGTTCCACCGAACGCGAGGTCGGTGGGGACGCGACACCAAATGCTCGGTGAATCTTTCTGCTAAGTCCCGCCGCGCTGAATGCGATCACGAATGTTTCGGTCCCGGCACCAGCATCATCCATTCGACGCCGAACTTATCTGCGACCATGCCGAAGCATGGCGACCAGAAGGTCTTCATCAGCGGCATCTCGATCTTTCCCTCAGCGGCCAGCGCGTTGAAGACGCGGTCGGCATCCGCTTCCGTCGGGACGCTCAGCGCAAGCTTGAAGCCAACGAATTGCGATTTGGCATCGCAGCCATCCGAGGTCATGACCGTCGTGCCGCCCACTTGAAAGCTGCAGTGCATGATCTTGTTTTCGAACCCCGGTGCGAGCATTCCTGGTGGCGTCGGATCAGGACTCTCGTTGAACCGCATCACCATGCCGACCTTCGCATGGAGCGCGGTCTTGTAGAACTCCAACGCCTCCTCACAGCGTCCGCCGAAGAACAGATACGGCGCGACGGTCGCCTTCTCCATCGATAGCGCCGCTTCGAGGTTGGCTTCCTTCTCACGCAGTTCGGGAGAGAACTCTTCACCGAAGTCAGCCGCTTCGAACATCGGACGAATTTCGATGTCCGATTCTTCGGGCATCGGACAGGGGCACTTCTTCAACCACTCGACCGCCTGCTCCCTCGACTCAACTTCCCACAGCCAGTAACCGGCGACCAGCTCCTTCGTCTCGGTAAACGGCCCGTTGATGACAGTGCTCGACGGTAGGCCCGTCTCGCTTCGTCCTTCCGGCCCAGCCGTCGGCACAGATCGGCGCGAGCCGCGTGAGCTAAGTGGTAGTCGCCGAGATCGCCTCGCGCGAGGATCGAGTCGATCAACTCCAGTCCCGCTTCCGGCCCGTCGCGCATGGCGACGGACACCGCTCGATTGAGTTCGACGACCGATGAGGACGCCGCCTGCAAGAGGAGGTCGTGCCACTCGACGATTCGCTGTCAATCGGTGTCGGCTGCGGTCGATGACTCCGCATGAACGGCCGAGATCGCCGCTTGAATTGTGTAAGCCCCGACTGGTTCCGAAGCGCGCGCGATGAATCAGTGAGACTGCCTCGCCGATCAGCTCGCGGTTCCACAACGAGCGATCCTGATCTTCGAGCAGCACAATGTCGCCGTTGTCCGCCGTGCGTGCAGAGCGGCGCGACTCATGGAGCAGCATCAACGCCAGTAATCCAAACGCCTCGGCATCGGGCAGCAGCTCACAGATCAATCGTCCCAGCCGGATCGCTTCACCGGTCAGATCGCCGCGAGTCACGGAGTTTCCAGACGACGCCGAGTACCCCTCATTGAAGACGAGGTAAATGACCGTCAGCACGGAATCGAGTCGCTCCGGAAAATCAGTGGCTGACGGGATCACATACGGAATCCCCGCGTCCCGAATCTTCGCCTTGCCTCGCACAATGCGCTGAGCCATCGTCGCCGGGGCCACCAGAAACGCACTGGCGATCTCTTCGGTTGTCAGCTCGCCAACCTCGCGCAGCGTGATCGCCACTTGCACGAGCGGATCAATCGCCGCGTGACAGCAAGTGAAGATCAGCCCCAACCGGTCGTCCTCGATCTCTTCGTCCGCCCGCGCCGCGTTGAACTCCGCCACGTCATCCTGCCGCCCCGCGAGTTCCGCCTGAGACTCGCCAAACTTCGAGCGGCGACGCAGCGAATCAATCGCCTTGAACCGCCCCACCGAAACCAACCACGCTCGCGGATTGTCCGGCATCCCGTCCCGCGACCACTGCTCCACCGCCAAGGCGAACGCGTCATGCAACGCTTCCTCTGCCGAATCGAAGTCGCCCAGCAACCGAATCAACGTCGCCAACACTCGCCGCGACTCGGTGCGGTAGACACTCTCAACGATGTTGCGAACACGCTGATTGTTGTGGTCATTCATCACAGATGAATTTCAAAGTCGCAAAAGCTGGAACACCGCGAGAGATTGGAAGACCGCAGAGGAAGGCAGGTTGAGCCAGTCATACTTCTTCGAGGAATCACTGGCTGGAAGCCGATGTCACGACGTTTCTCCACAGGCTGCCAAGTAGAAATCACGGACGAGGGCGTCCGTGCTACGGCTTTTCCAGCAAGCCTTTCAACGTCCGGAGATTGATCGCGTCGAGTTGCTCTCCGTCGCGTTCGCCCTTCTCGGTTTCGAGGTACATCGGGACGTCGGCGAAACGCGGGTCGTTGACGATGTGTCGGAACGGCTCCACACCAAGAAACCCTTCGCCGATGTGTTCGTGCCGATCCACGCGGCTACCGAGCGGCTTCTTGCTGTCGTTGAGATGCCAAGCGCAAATACGTTTCACGCCGATGGCCTTGTCGAACTCGGCCATCGTCGCGGCGTACTCCGCGGGCGTTTGCAGTGGATATCCGGCGGCAACGATGTGGCACGAATCGACACAGACGCCGAGTCGCTCGGAATCGCGGACTTCACGCAACACCAAGCCGATCTGCTCGAAGCGATGACCGAGACACGTCCCTTGCCCGGCGGTTGTTTCGAGCCAGAGCTGACACCGCACACCAACCGTGCGCGTGTGAACCTCATCCAGCGCCGTGACGATCCGCCGTTGACCGGCCTCTTCTGAGGAACCGACGAACGCACCGGGGTGCATCACGACGCCGTCGAGTCCCAGCGCTTCGGCTCGCTGTAACTCATCGACCAGTGCGTCGATCGACTTTTGCCACAGGACATCGTCGGGGCTGGCCACGTTGATGAGATAGCTATTGTGAGCACACGGCCGACGAATGCCGGTCCGTTCCACTGCCTCGCGAAACAACCGCACGTCGTCATTGGCCAGCGGCTTCCCCTTCCACTGGTTGTTGTTCTTAGTGAAGAGCTGCACCGTCTGTAGGCCCAGCGCCGCCGCCGCATCCACCGCTTTGTAGTAGCCACCCGCGATCGATAAGTGAGAACCAAACAAAGGCATGAGACGCTCCGTGATCGAATCGGGCCGGGACTATCGGGCAGACGTGACGTTTCCGACAGAGCGTATTGAGCCGGACGGCGTCGGCCCACAGACTCTTGTGATTGCTGCAAAGAATCCAGGGACTTACGCCCAATGGAACTCACTTTGTCATTCACCCCGTGAGCGGCACGGCGCTAGCCGCCGGTTCTTTGCTTGGAAACACAACACCATCCACCGGCGGCTAGCGCCGTGCCGCTCAAAGTGAGTGCCATTGGGCTTATGCCGCCCGGCTCACCTGATTTCGACATTGTCGGAAACGTCATGCTATGAACATTACCCGCCGAGCTGTCGTCGCAAATCTTCAAAACGGTCTTGTAGCGAACGGAACTCGTCGCGGATCGAACTGAGTTCGCCTTGCAGTTCGCGCACGGTCGATTCGAGTGCGAGGACCCGCTCGTCGGAGGCCATCGACACGGGATGCGTCGCGCTGGCGGAACGCATGGAAACGAGAGCGGGCCGTTCATCGTGGTCATCACGCTCGTCGATGTCGCTCAAGGTGGAGAGCGCGTCGTGTTTTTCGTCCGCTGGGTAAAGGTTGTGATCGACCTCAATGCCGCGTCGTTCGAGCGGCCCGTTGGAACGGATCAGGTTCGCGTCGAGCAGGGTCTGCAATTCGCGACGAAGGTCCTCTTGAGTTTCAATCGCCGCCATGCGATTGGCCCGTGTTCGCAACTCACCCAATTGCTGTCGGCCACGTAGCAACAGTTCCGTCAGGATGGCGAGCTGTGGGCCGGTGAATGCGGTCTTCAATCGCAGGTAATGGCGATACCGCTCGGTGCGTCCCCCTTCCGTCTGAATGCAGCCGACGAAACCGAGGCGTTGCAACTCATTGAGTGCCTCGGAGACGTCGTTCTCGTCATAGGTCGAGATCGGGGCGCGATTGTTCTTCTGGTTGCAGCCGGTCGTCGCCCCCTTCAGCGTCATGGGGTATTGGTCGGGAACGGTGAACGCCTTCTCCAGCAACACGCCCAACACACGGCGTTGCTTGCGGGTAAACGAGGTCAAAGCAATTACTTCATTGTTCGCGGAGTCAGACACGACAGGCTCTCCGGTGAGGGACTTCCGAGCTTCCAAAGGGGCGGGGAGCATAGCTGGCCATTTTGAGAATGGGCAGGGCTGTGAAAGCTTCCTCACGTGCAGTACAGGCGGCTCGCCTGTGCCATTCCTCAAGAACCGCTGTGCTGCGGAACGGCCATAGAGCGGAGACCACGTGGATCGAGGGCAGGCGAGCCGCCTGCCCTACGTTTTCAACCCGGTCTTCCGAGTGTGAGCTTCTGCGGCTAGATTCGCGGCCCCTCAGCCTCGCGAATGGAGTCGCGTCATGAATCGGTTGCCGTTGGAACTGCCTCGCCAATTCTCAAACCACTCGACGAGCGTGCGACGCCTCGTCGCGTGTTCGCTTCTGCTGGCGTTCGTGCTGAGCGGCCTGATCAATGCCGCGTTCGCCGACGATCCGCTCGGGCTGCCCGAGGTGACTCACCCGCAGGACAACGCGCCGACTCCCGAGAAAATCGCGCTCGGCAAGCAGCTCTTCTTCGACACGCGGCTCTCCTCCGATGGGCGAGTCTCGTGTGCGACGTGCCATGATCCTCGGCGCGGCTTCGGTGGCGCGGAGCCGTTCTCGGAAGGAGTCGATGAACAACGCGTGGGCCGTCACACGCCGATCCTCATCAACGTCGCTCTCCAGAAGACGCAGATGTGGGACGGCCGCGCGAAGACGTTGGAAAAGCAGGTGCTGTGGCCGTTGCAGGCTCCCGGCGAAATGAACATGCCGCTCAAGCAAGCGGTCTCGGTACTGAACGGGATCGACGGCTATCGCACGCAGTTTCGCCGCGTCTTTAACACCGATGCGACCGGTGACGGGCTGATCAAAGCCATCGCGGCTTACGAACGGACGCTCCTGTCGGGAGATGCTCCCTATGACCGCTATCAGACCGGCGATGACCGGCACGGCATGTCGGAGTCGGCGGTGCGCGGGATGAAGCTCTACTTCTTCAAAGCCAACTGCAAGGAGTGCCACCGGCCACCGAACTTCACGAACGATCAGTTCCACAACATCGGCTTGAGAACGAAAGTGCAAGGCCCCGACAAGGATGCCGGTCGAGTCCTCATTAGCGGCAAGGAAGCGGACACGGTCGCCTTCAAGACACCAACGCTCCGCGACATCAAACTCTCCGCCCCGTACATGCACGATGGCAGCATGACCACGCTGGAAGAGGTCGTCGAACACTACAACAAAGGGGGCAACCCGCACCCGCAGCTCGATATCGACATGGTGCCGCTGAACCTCACCGACGCAGAACAGGTCGATCTGATCGCGTTCCTGAAGGAAGGACTGTCCGGCTACATCACCCCCGACACGTCGAAGCCGACGCTGCCGAAGTGACTCCGCCCCGCCCGCCGAACTGGCTGAGTCGCAACTTGCCTGCTAAGAACGTCCCGCGCTGGGGCGGTGCTAATTTGACTCGCAGAGAAATTACGCAGGTGAGCCGGGCGGCGTCAGCCCAATGGCACTCACTTTGAGCGGCACGGCGCTAGCCGCCGGTAAACGGAGTTGTATTTCCAAGCAAAGAACCGGCGGCTAGCGCCGTGCCGCTCACGGAGTGAATGACAAAGTGAGTGCCATTGGGCGTCAGCCCCCGGACTCTGCGAAAGAAGAGTCCGGGGGCTGACGCCCAATGGCTCACCTACCGAGATTCTTGAGCGGGACTACTGAGATTGAAATGTCCCGCGCGGCGGAAACAGGACTGACATCACGAGGCTTTCAACATGCTGCTTGTCGAACAAGATGCTGGCGTGGTCCGGCTCACACTGAATCGCCCCGAACGGCGGAACGCGCTGTCCGAGGCGATGCTCACGGAACTCGGGTTGGCTCTCAAACAGATCGCGGCCGATCGCACGGCTCGGGTTGTCGTGCTGGGCGCGGCGGGACCGGTCTTCTGCTCGGGACACGATCTCGGTGAGATGGCAGGTCGCGCGGAAGCCGACTACCAAACGCTGTTCGCGCGCTGTTCGAGTGTCATGCAGCAGCTTCGAGGCTTGCCGCAACCGGTCATCGCGCGGGTGCAGGGACTGGCGACGGCGGCAGGTTGCCAGCTTGTCGCGGCCTGCGATCTGGCCGTCGCCGCGCACGAAGCACGCTTCGCCACGCCGGGCGTAAAGATCGGACTGTTCTGCACGACGCCGATGGTCCCGCTGGTGAGGAGCATCCCACCGAAAGTCGCGATGGAAATGTTGTTGACCGGCGCACCGATCTCGGCCGAGCGGGCGTTGGCCGTGGGACTGATCAACCGCGCGGTCGCCGCCGATCAACTCGACGCAACCATTCGTGAACTGACCGACGCGATCGTGGCGAGCAGCCCACTGACGTTGAGCCTCGGCAAGCGCGCATTTTATGACCAACTGGCTCTCGACGAGCCGACCGCCTACGAACGAGCGACCGGAGTGATGACCGACAATGCGCTGCGGCACGATGCTCAAGAGGGAATCACCGCGTTCCTCCAGAAGCGACCGCCGCAGTGGACCGGTGAGTAAACTCCAACTCAGCTCGTAGACTTCAACGATCTGGGGTCACAACGATCTGGGGTCACAACGATCTGGGGTCACAACGATCTGGGGTCACAACGATCTGGGGTCACAACGATCTGGGGTCACAACGATCTGGGGTCACAACGATCTGGGGTCACAACGATCT
>CAMAYU010000095.1 GCA_945862235.1 Schlesneria paludicola DSM 18645 | reverse complement strand
AGAGAACACGATGCTCGACATCCAGTTGGCGCTGTTCGACTCAGCAGGAGGACTGATCGAGTCAAGCAACCCTGCCGACTTGCTGACCGCATCGATTAATCGGACCCTCACCGCCGGAACATACTTTCTGAAGATCGAAGGTGTCCCTAAGGGAGACCCACTCGCAACCGGCTATAACGATTACGGGAGCCTTGGCCAGTATCGGATCACCGGGACGTTGAATGGCAGCGGCGGCGGTGGTGGTGGTGGTGGTGATAGAGGTAACGTGCTTGTGACCTACAGAGTGGTGAGAGCAACGAAGACGCTCACATTGACGGGCGATACAATGGGAAACAAAGTCACGGTGTCGCTTGCATCCGGAAAGATTACTGTGTCAGGGGTCGATGGAACGAAGCTGAACGGCTTGGAGACGCTTCCCTCAATCAACCACACAGGAAAATTGGTTCTGAATTCGACACTGGGCGAAGGGGACGATGCGATCACCGTAATGGGAGTCGATGCGAGTACCGTCAGTCTGAACTTGGGCGGTGGTACTGACTCGGCGATTCTCACGCTTTGCAATGTGCAAAAGCTGGTCGTCAACGGTGGACCGGGGATTGATTCTCTCGTCACCACGTCCAGTACGATCAAGAAAAAGACGGTGACGCAGGTCCCCTGACGGCTGCGCTGGCCACCGCAAACGTTGGAATGCAGAAGCCCCAGCTTGGCAACAAGTCGGGGCTTTTGTTTTTGGCTGAGTGGGTTCGGATGATTCACGGCGAGCATCTGGAGAGTGAATGGTGTTCTCGCCATTCCAATTAGGCGACCGGCAAGAAATGATTTACCTGAACACACCCACCCGAAGTGTGAGCGAGGTCGTCGATCGACTTCGCCCTCGCTCACACTTCGGGTGGGTGTGGGTCAGACAAGTCTTGCCGGTCGCCTTACAGACTCGCAGCAGCGGACGCTGAAGCTTACCCGGCCCTGCAAATACAATCGGACCGTTGGCTTTCTGTCGGGCGAGCGACGCCCAACCCCTTTCGGCACGGAGGGTTGTGGTCGAAGGTTGGAGGAGTCAAGCGGTTGGATTGTGCGGAAAGGCGGCTGATCGAGGTTGAGCGTCCGCGACACCTCCGGTGACGAGACCTCGAAAGTGGATTAGCATCCTGAAGGGATGCGAGAAGGTTCCAAGTGCCAGCCAGATGAAACTCTGCTGGCATCCCTTCAGGATGAAGAATCGGGCCGACATCGGCTTTGCTCCAAACGGTGATTCCCCCCCCCAAACAAATTACGGATGAACCTCATTCTCAAGGACTCACGCATGACGGGCTTTGCACGACGGTTGTGTCTGTGTGGTTTGATCAGCGCGGTGGCCATTGCGGCGGCTGAAGATGTGCAGCCGAACAAGCCCGCCATCGAACCGCCTGCGTCGAGCAAGCCTGCGCCAGACGCGACCGCACCCGACAGGACCGTGCAAGAGCTGGCGGCTCAGGTGAAGAAGTCGGTCGTGGTCGTGACGTTTCGCGGACGCAATGGTGAGCAGCAGGGACTCGGTGCCGGGTTCATCATCGACGCGAGCGGGTTGATCGCCACCAACTTGCATGTGCTGGGTGAGGCTCGTCCGATCAGCGTCGCGCTGCTTGACGGACGCAAGTTCGACGTGGTGGCCGTTCACGCCACAGAGCGTTCGCAGGACTTGGCGATTCTCAAGATTGATGCCACGGAACTTCAGGCCCTGCCGCTGGGAGACTCGGACGAGTTGCAAGAAGGACAGCCGGTCGTGGCGATGGGGAACCCGGCGGGACTCGAACGGAGCATCGTCAGCGGCGTGTTGTCGGGGCGACGCGAGATCGACGGGCGGGCGATGTTGCAGGTCGCGCTGCCAATCGAACGGGGCAATAGCGGTGGACCGTTGCTCGACTTGAAAGGGCGCGTGCATGGGCTGCTCACGTTGAAGTCGCTCAAGACGGACAACCTCGGTTTCGCGGTGCCGGTCAACGCACTCAAGCCGTTACTCGCGAAGCCGAATCCGGTCGCGATGGACCGCTGGCTGACGATCGGTGCTCTCGACCCTGAGGAATGGACGGTCTCGTGGGGAGGCCGTTGGCGACAGCGGTCGGGCCATCTGTTTGTGAGCGGGCAGGGGGCCGGATTGGGCGGACGTTCGTTGTGCCTGGCAACTCAAGCCGCGCCCTCCGTTCCGTATGAGATCGCCGTGCAAGTGAAGTTCGAGCCAGCCGACGGAGCCGCCGGACTGGTCTTTTATTCCGATGGAGGCGACCGGCACTATGGGTTCTATCCCAGCAACGGCGGCGTTCGATTGAGTCGCTTCGATGGACCGGACGTTTACGCCTGGAAGGTGCTGAAAGAACTGCGACCGCCGCAACTCAACAAGACCGGCTGGAACTCGCTGAAGGTGCGCGTCGAGGCCGAACGGTTGCTCTGTTATCTCAACGACGAATTGGTGATTGAGGTCGCCGACACCGAATACAAAACGGGGCGTGTCGGCCTCTGCAAATTCCGTCAGACGGAAGCGGAATTCAAAGGCTTTCGCGTCGCCGAGTCGATCGCCTCCGACAAGCCCTCGTCGGAACTGGTTGAGCAAGTCACGCAACTCGTGGGGGAGCTCTCGTCGGACGCAAAGCCAATCAGCGCGACAGCGACCTTACTCAGCCAAGGACCAGCGAGTGTCGAACTGCTCGAACAACAAGCGACCAAACTGGAACAGCAGGCGGTCCGTGTCAGGCAACTCGCGGCAGAAGTACAACTCAAACGGACACTGGCCGAGTTGGAGAAGCTGCTCGCACTGAAGGCCGATGCGCCACTGGACCTGCTCCGCGCGGGATTGCTGATCTCCAAATTGGACAACCCCGAGTTGGAAATCGAAGCCTACGTGAAGGAGGTCGAGCGACATGCCAGTCGCGCAGAAGCCGCTCTGCAGAAAGAGGCGACGCCGACCGAGCGACTCGCCGCGCTGAACAAGTATCTGTTCGAGCAGCAGGGCTTTCACGGCAGTCGCACCGATTACGGCAACCGCTCAAACAGTTATCTCAACGAAGTCCTTGATGACCGCGAAGGGCTGCCGATCACGCTGTCGGTCCTCTACATCGAGGTCGCCCGGCGCATGGGACTGAACGTCGTCGGTGTCGGAATGCCCAGGCACTTCCTCGTGCGGCATGAACCGAAGGAAGGGGCCTCGCAACTGATTGATGTCTTCGAGCAAGGCCAACTGCTGACGGAAGCCGCCGCTCAGACAAAGTTCGAGTCGCTCAGCGATGACGCATGGCAGAAGTCGTTTCTCGACACCTCGTCCCCCCGCGCGATTTTGGAACGCATGCTCCGCAACCTGTTCGGCACCGCCGCCGGGGCAGAGGACTCCGAACGGATGCGGCAGTATCTCGAAGCCCTGCTGCTGTTGAACCCCGATTCCGGTCGCGACCGGTTCTACCGCGCCGTGGTGTGCTACCAGACGAAACGCTGGGCCCAAGCGGTCGCGGACATCGAATGGCTCCAGTCGCACGACACGGAAATCAACTCACAGGCAATCGACGACCTTGCCAAGGCGATCGCACGCGACGCTCCGAAATGAGTTTCGATCTACAACCGCACACAAAAGCCCGTTGAAGAACCGTAGGATGGACGCCTCGTCCGTCCGCGTCGAATTGGAATTCGCTCGGACGGGGGCGTCCAAGCTACGTCTTTCAACAGGCCCTCAGCACTGCCCGGCGTTCTGCCGTTTCTGGTGGATGAACTCGACGTGGTGCGGGATGTGGCCGGCCATCCGCTTGAGGAGTGTGGTCAGCGAGATCGGGCCGTCCGTGCTGTGAATGGCTTCACGTTCAAAAGCGGTCGCATCGAGGGTTCGTAGGAACCGCGCGACTTGCCTCCGCACGGACTCGATCACGGCCAGCTCTTCTTCCAGATCGCGTTGACCGTAGGCGAGCTTCGCCGCGAACAGATCAGGATCCCCATTAAGCAGTGTCGGTCGCTCTTCGGCTACGACGCGTTTCATGCGGTCGGCGTAAATCAGCTCAAAATCGGCGATGTGGCAGACGACTTCGAGCGGACTCCACCGCCCCAGCGGAGCGGGCGTTCGGACTTGTTCCGCGGTCAGGCCACGAACCGACTCACGCAGTAAGGCCGGGCCAGCGGTGTAGGTCTCCAAATGCTCTTCAATTTGTTGGGGAAGATGCGACACGAGCAAGCTTTCTGCATGAGGGGAAAGGGAGATGAACGCGACATCTGAATCGGATGCTCCGTCGAGCAATCATCGCTGCGAGTGCGGTGACGTGACAAGCTCGATGACGGGCCTAAACCTCAAGCGGCCATAGTTAGGCGACCGGCAAGAAATGATTTACCCGAGCACACCAACCCGCAGTGTGAACGAGGTCGTCGATCGACTTCGCCCCACGTTCACACTGCGGATTGGTGTGGGTCAGACAAGTCTTGCCGGTCACGTTAGTTTTTTTAACCGCGCCCCTCTAGGGAGCAGTTAAACTTGCGAACCACTCATCCTTGGCCGCGAGAAGGATAACAACGATGATGCGCCCGCTAAAAGTAGCCTTCATCGCTCCGCGTGAAGAGAGCCGAACGCGGAATGACGCTGTTTCCCAGTCGCTGGTGACTCGGCTGACTTCACGCGGAGCGATGAAGGCTACGTTTGTCGGTCACGCCAACAATCGGCCCCGCCCCATCGACGAACGAAGCCCCCCTCACCCTAACAGCCTATTGAAAACAGTCGTAGCACAGGCGGCTCGCCTGTGTTTTTCAACTCGAATTGCGAGCAGGCGAGCCGCCTACTCTACGTTTTTCAACAGGCTGCTAATCCTCTCCCCGCCAAGGCGAGGAGCGAGCGGACAAGTGGAAAATCGCCCATCCACTACTCTGCCCTAATGACGAGCAAGCTGAGGCGGATTCGACGCCGAGGTTGGACCCCACAAAATCAAGAGCCACGGCGATCTCAAACGTCGCATCAGTCCAAATTAAAGTTTCCTCATAGTCCCACCAGACAGGTCGGTGAAGGTGGTGAGCCGTAGAAACGGTAGCTACCTTGCTGCTTCGTCTTGGACTCGAATCGCACTTGTGATGTCGAGTCCGCAGCGGTTGGACCAGCCTTGGCGTTCACGGGTCGAACCAGTTGTTCTGGGCGAATTCACGGAAGAATTGAACGCCGTACATGTGAGGAGCAGTGCATGTCATTCTTACGCAGCGGGAGCTTGGTATTAGCTCTCGTCGCGGCGACCGCGACTTCGTTCGCGATTCGCCCCTCCGCCCAAGCCGACGAGCAGGAAGTGTCTCGTCTGACGTGGCGGAAAAGTTACAAACAGGCCACTGATGAGGCCCGTCGCCGGAGGCGACCGATCTTGGTGAAGATCACCGCAAGCTGGTGCGGCCCGTGCCGCCAGATGCAGCAACTGACGTTCACAGACGAGCGGCTGAAGCGGCGATTACGCCGGGACTTCATCCTGCTTGAGCTGGACGCCGATGAGCATCCCGATCTGATCGCGGGCTTCCATGTCGAGGCGTACCCCACGACGCTGGTCGTCTCGTCTGAACTCAAGATCGTGAAGCGGATGACCGGCTACCAATCAGCCGGCGACTTGGTGTCGGCGCTCGAATTGGTCAAGCTCACTCCGGATAATCCGCGTGACGGCAACGATCTCAATCAGGACGATCAGGAGGACTCAGACGATTCGGGCGCGGTCTCGGCACTGGCGGCGGTGAACACGATCTCGCTCGGGTTCGACGGCTTCTGCTTGGTGAGCCTGCTCGACGAGAACCGGCTGCGCAAGGGTGACGCCAGCCTGACGGTCGAGCATCGCGGTCAGACGGTCTGCTTTTTCTCGGACGAGCAGCGTCAGAAGTTTTGGGCCAACCCGGATCGCTTCTGGCCCGTGGCCAATGGTCAGTGCTTGGTCAGCTCTAAGGAAGGTCGCCAAGCCGAACTGGGCGATCCACGCGTCGGCGTGATCTGGCGTGGCAAGCTGTGGTTTTTTAGTGACCGGGAAACGCAACAGCGATTCCTCGCGATGCCCAACCAATATGGCGGCGACCTGTGATGCCGTGACGAGCTTTCTCGTCGCAGAGGGAATGTGATGGACGCGAAGTTGTGCGGGGGCACGACCGACGCAGCAGGGCTGGGGCTTTGCGAGTCCTGACTCCGATCGCTCGTTATGGGGAGAGCGATCGGCGGTCAGTGGAGCATCACGGCGTAACCATCGGCCGCAGCCAAAGTCGCCTTCATCGCTCCGCGTGAAGAAAGCCGTGCGCGAGTTCGGTACCGAGTGTCGATGCCATGATCCACTCACAATCGGCTCACTTCACGCGGAGCGATGAAGGCGACTTTGAGGCCGAAGATTTTCGCCGGCTGACAAGAAATAAAACGTGAGTAGTACGGAATCCTCACGCACTCGGCTTGATCACCAGCAGCGACGCCTCGATCGACGGCAGGATGCGTTCGGCCGTGTTGCCGAGCAAGTACGCCTCTATGCCGCGCCGTCCGTGAGTGCCGATCACAAGCAGATCGACCGCGTTCGCGGTGACAAACCGACCGATCTCGCGGTCGGGCGATCCCGTCACGATCTCGACCTGCATCCCTTGCTGAAGCGTTCGGTAGTCGCACAGCGCGAGCTGTGCATGGAGCTGCGCTTCGGCCTCATTGCGCAACCGCTGCTGGCACGCGGCGATCTCCGGTTCTGAGACACCGGCCACGAGCAAGTGCGACAACGAATCGGCTTCCAACACATGCAGGACGTACAACCGAGCGTTCCAAGCACGAGCTGCGGCGATTCCAGCTTGAAGAATCGGCAGCGATGATTCGCCGAGGTCTGTCGCGACGGCGATCTCACGAATCTCACGCACTTCGTCTGGCTTCACGATCCAAACGGGACACGCGGCCAACCGGAGGACCTTTTGAGCCGTGCTACCAAACAGCAGCCGCGTCGCCGTGTCGCGCGGGCGCGTCCCGATCACGATGAGATGATGGCGATTCTCCGTCGCCTCATTGACCAACTCCTGCCAAGCCTTCCCAAACCGGATCGACTTGTCCGCCGCGATGCCGCGTTGGTTCGCGGCATTCACCTCGGCATCGAGCAGTTCACTGGCAAAGTCTTCGACCGTCTTCAGCAAGTTCTCGTAATCGCGTTCGATGAGCGACGCGGTCTGCGCTGAGATTTCGAGGACGGAACAAAAGGTCACAGTTCCGCCCGAATGAGCCGCCAACTCCAACGCCTGTTCGATGGCCGCGCGGACTTCGGGACCAAGCTCTTTCGAGACCGCCCGGTCACCATGATGCAGATCGACGCCGACGAGAATGCTCGAATACTGCGACATGTTGTCCCCGCTCTGGCCCACGTCGCGCGTTCATCCCGCGGGACGCGTCATGAGAAAGTCCGTTCCAATGGCTAATGCCGGTCGGACTATACTCAGCACGGGAACATCTGACACTAGCCCGACGCGCAAGCGAGGGCTTCACCGTCATTGAATGTCCAGCCCTCGCTTGCGCGTCGGGCTAGTGTGTGCAAGTCATCCGCACGTCGATTTCAACCGCGTGGAATACAGATCGGCGTTTGGAATGGAGCGTCCAGCAGGTTGCGCTGGCAAAGAAAAAGAGTAGTCGGCTGAGAGCACAGGCGCTCGCCCGGTTACGGCCATCAGACCGTCTCCAGCTGCACCCCCAGCCGAACTACCCTTGGTGGACAGGACCGCTTGAACGAATTGCCTCCGTGCGGCGATCACGTCGAAATCTTTTCGACAGAGCGAAACCACGCAACCGTTGTGCCGGGCGTAGTCCCTTTTCGTTCAGAGCGGCTTTCAGCAGGGTTTCTTAACAAGGAGGCTCAACGGACTTCGGGTGACCGCAATGTCGCGAAGCCTGATCGCTCACGCTTTGGGCACGCCTGACCACAAAGTCATCGTTCGCGCGACGAACTTCTCACTCGATCCGACAAGTCTCCTTTTGAAAGTTGCAGAGATTCGACGAGCGTTCGTGATTAGCTCGGAGGGCTGAAAAGTCAAACCGCATTCGCCATCAAGCCATCGATCGATGGCTCAAGCAGTGGCCGTTGAACAACTGCGTTCTGGCACATTGCCTGCTACACTCCCGTCCCACTGCGGCCGCTCTTCATCGTCGGCTCGCGTGTTCCGCGAACGTCTCTCTGAAACGGTTTCCTGAGCGATGTCTGACTCTTCTGATTCCCCCCGCGAACTGGTGCTGCTTGGGACAGGCACAAGCCACGGTGTGCCGATCATTGGCTGCCACTGTCCGGTCTGCACATCGACGGACCCGCGCAACAACCGAACGCGCACGGGCGTCGCGGTGAAGACGCCGCAGGGGACGTTTCTGATCGACACGTCGCCCGAACTGCGAATCCAATTGCTGCGAGAACAGATCGACTTGGTTCATGCCGTCGTCTACACGCACAGTCACGCTGACCACTTGTTCGGTCTCGACGATCTGCGGCTATTCGGCTATCGGCTGAAACACGCCGTGCCGCTGTATTGCGAAGAGATCGTCGAGCAACAGATTCGCGCGGCGTATGGCTATGCCTTCGCGCCGATCGATCCCGAACTGCATTACGGAGCCGTGCCACAGCTCGAACTGCGGCGCATCGGACTCGACCCGTTTGAGTTGCTCGGTGTGCGAGTCCAGCCGATCCGCCTGATGCACGGCAAGCTGCCGGTCCTCGGGTTCCGCATCGGCAACGTGGCCTTCTGCACAGATGTCAGCTTCATACCTGACGAGAGCTGGCCGCTGCTCGAAGGGTTGGACGTGCTGATTCTCGATGCCCTGCGCGACGAACCGCACGCCACGCACTTCGGCATCCCGCAAGCACTCGCGGTCGTCGAGCGAGTCCGTCCGAAGCAGACGTACCTCACGCACGTGTCGCACTATCTCGAATACACCGAGACCAACGCACGCCTGCCCGCCGGAGTCATGCTCTCCCACGACGGGCTGGTGATACCGTTCTGACCAGTGAAGGCAATGTTGCTTCGCTTCAACTCGTGGGGAACGAAATGAGCGAGCGACTGCGTTCCAGTCCACTCGCTCACACGTCACCTGTTGCCTCGAAAAATTAGCCCGCCGCGCAAGCGAGGGCTGAACATTCGATGACAGTGAGGCCCTCGCTTGCGCGGCGGGCTAGTTTTTGAAATGGGCTACTTGGCCAACAGCGTCGCGGCGGGAACTTTGACGGGCTTGAGTTCATTGTCGCCCGCCTTGACCGTCACCTTGTACATCTTGTCGAGGTAGCCGACCTTCTCTTGCCAGACCGTGAAGACGTGATCTCCGACCGGCAGGCCTTTGATCTCAAACGTCCCATCAGCCTTCGTGACGGCGGCATACGGATGGTCGAGGATCACCCAGTACGCCTGCATCCACGGGTGAATGTCGCAGCCGACCTTGGCCGGAAGACGTTCGGCCAGCGTGACCGATGGCACGGCAACACCGGTGCGATCATTGGGCGAGACCACGAAGTTCTCTTGCTTGTTCTTCAACGGATACGTGTGCGTGTTATGAGCCACCGCGTCGTCCGATTTGACGCGCACCTGCTGATCGTTGCGAACCAGCAACACATGAGGCAGGAACTGGCAGCCCTTCTGGTCGAAGAGGACTTCCTTTTCCTTGCTCTTCTCCAAATCAGGATGAACCTTGGCGGGCTTCTTTTGCAGATAGATCACGACGTTGGCGATCCCGCCCGACTTGGCATCGACCACGAGTGACTCGTCTGGCACGTCTTGAGCGGCGCAGACGGAGGAATCTTTCGCGCCAGCATCGCCCTTCGTCACAAGGAGCTTCAGCGATGCGACGGCACCATCCGCCACGATCTGCCCCTTAATCGAACCCCAGTCGCCCTTGGCTTGACCAACAACAGCCGCAGCCACGGGTACGACGGGAACCGTTGTCGCCGCCACGATGGGACTCGCCGCCTGAACCGGCGTCGACGTGGTCGCACTACCGCAACCAACCAACGCCAAATAGAAAGCCGCTGCCGACAGCGTCACCACGCCAGCGGATGCCTGAGAAAAAACCGAGAACTTGCGCATCGAAAATCACCTTGTGAAAGAGTTGTCTCGCGAATGTTTCCGTGACGGACAAGTGAGTCTCGCGCGACGGAAACAACCCGCAGGGTGGGAGGAACCTCTCGTTCCTAATCGGAAGGTCGGAGCATTATGGCCATCGGCCTCAGAACGACAAGCTCGGCCGTGCTTGCCTTCTCTGTCTTTCGATGGTTCTGTGGCTCAATCGGGTGGAGTCGCATCTGCGACGCTGGCGAAACAGATTCACTACAGAGGCACAGAGAAAGACCAAATGCAAAGCACCAGACTTCCGTCAAAATCGAGTGACATTCTGGTTGCTGGCCTCTTCTGAAATCGGCTGTTATCCTGCTCGACCTTCCCGCTTCTGAGCTTTGATTCGCGGCTTTATGGGACCAATGACCATGATCTATTTGAACGTGATTTTGACGGTGAAAGACGCGGGCGATGTCCCCGAAATCCAATCGCTCCTCTCCGAGCAAGGCCGTCTGTCGCGTGCCGAGCCGGGGTGCGTGAGGTTCGAGGTTTACCACTCGAACAACGACCCGAAGGTCTTCATTCTGAACGAACATTGGGCCGACCAGACGGCCGTCGATGCTCATCGCAAGGCGACGGCCTACACGACGATCTACCAGCCGAAAGTCCTGCCAAAAGTCGATCGGGTGCCGCACCCCGCAGAACTGGTTCCGTAGAAACAATATTCAAAACCTCAACCCACTAGCCCGACGCGCGAGCGAGGGCTTCGCACTCAATGGATGTGCAGCCCTCGCTCGCGCGTCGGGCTAGTTTTGAAATGCAATCCTGTCAGCGGCGAGTCTCGATTTCTTCATTTTCTCCACCAGCAGAGCCATCATGCCCGAAGCCCTCAACAAAATTTCGTCCCGGATTACTCAACCCCGTTCGCAGGGGGCGTCGCAGGCCATGCTGTATGCCACCGGCATGACGCGCGAAGACATGGACAAGGCTCAGGTCGGGATTTCGAGCGTCTGGTACGACGGCAATCCTTGCAACATGCACCTCAACAAACTGGCTGACAAGGTCAAAGAGGGCGTTGTCGCGGCGGGGATGCTGGGGATGCGGTTCAACACGATCGGCGTGAGCGATGGGATTTCGATGGGGACCGACGGGATGTCGTTCTCGCTCCAATCGCGCGATCTGATCGCCGACAGCATCGAGACCGTGATGTCGGCTCAATGGTACGACGCCAATATCTCGATCCCCGGCTGTGACAAGAACATGCCCGGCTGTCTGATGGCGATGGGACGGCTCAATCGTCCGTCGATCATGGTCTACGGCGGGACAATCAAAGCTGGATGTACTCCGCGTCACCCCAAGCTCGACATCGTGTCGGCGTTCCAAGCGTACGGCGAATACATCTACGGTCGCATCACGGACGAAGAGCGTCAGGAAATCGTCGCGTGCAGTATCCCCGGTGCCGGTGCGTGTGGAGGGATGTACACCGCGAACACGATGGCGTCGGCGATTGAAGCGTTGGGGATGTCGCTGCCGTACAGCTCGTCGATTCCCGCGACCGATCCGCTGAAGGAAGGCGAATGCCTCGCGGCAGGCAAGGCGATCCGAGTCCTCCTCGAAAAGGACATCACGCCACGCATGATCATGACGCGCGCGGCGTTTGAGAACGCGATGGTCGTCATCATGGCGACGGGCGGTTCGACGAACGCCGTGTTGCACCTGATCGCAATGGCGCGGTCGGTCAATGTCCCGCTGACCATCGACGATTTCCAAAAGGTCAGCGACCGAGTCCCCTTCATCGCGGACCTCAAGCCGAGTGGCAAGTACGTGATGGAAGACTTGCATCATGTCGGCGGCACGCCCGCTGTGATGAAGTACCTGCTGGAAAAAGGCTTCCTCGACGGCAGTTGCCTCACCGTGACCGGCAAGACGATGGCCGAGAACCTCGCGGGACTGCCGGGCCTCGCCGAAGGACAGCGCGTCATCGTGCCAATTGAAACGCCAATCAAATCCTCGGGCCACATCCGCATCATGCGCGGTAACTTCTGCCCCGATGGAGCCGTCGCCAAAATCACGGGCAAAGAGGGACTCGTCTTCACTGGCCCGGCGCGCGTCTTCGATTCGGAAGAGGCGATGCTGAAGGGTGTCGAAGACAAGCGGATTCAAAAGGGCGATGTCATCGTCATCCGCTACGAAGGTCCGAAGGGCGGCCCCGGGATGCCGGAGATGCTGACGCCGACCTCGATCATCATGGGCGCTGGCTTGGGCGAGCATGTGGCCCTCATCACCGACGGTCGCTTCTCGGGTGGTTCGCACGGTTTCATCGTCGGCCACGTCACACCGGAAGCTCAAGAGGGTGGCCCGATCGGTCTCGTTCAGAATGGCGACTTCATCACGATCAACGCCGAGACCAACCGCATCGACATCGACCTCCCCGCAGAGGAACTCGCCCGCCGTAAAGCCGACTTCCTGCCACCACCGCTCAAGGCACGACGAGGTACGCTCTACAAGTACATCAAGAACGTGAAGAGCGCCACCGAAGGCTGCGTCACTGACGAGTGATACTGTTGTTGCGGCCGAGGCAATGACCTGCAACTCCTCAAAACAAACACCCCGGCTGCCGAGTGGCAACCGGGGTGTTTTCGTTCATTCGTCAGAGTTTTTGCGACCGCGTCACGCTGCAGCGCGAACTGGCATCTGAAGAATCTGCGGAGTCGAGCTTCCGCACGCGGCCATGAACTCTTGGAAGATTTGCATGTCGAGCGCCGAGGAAGTTTCGTCTTCGGGATGCCATTGGACGCCGACGCAGAACCAGCCCTCTTCGGTCGCTTCGTAGCATTCGATCACGCCATCGGGGGCGTGAGCGGCGGCTCGGAAGAACGGCGCGAGTTGCTTGACCGCCATGTGGTGATCGCTGTTTACGCGAATCTCACCCGGGCCGTAGATGTCGAAGCAGCGAGTCCCTTCGACGATGTTGATGATGTGACGGTTGTGCCGTTCGACCGTGTCGCGGTGATGCAAAGCCTTCGTCACCTCTTCTGGAACGTGCTGATGGAGCGTTCCACCGCAGACTACGTTCAGCGTCTGCATCCCCGATCCGATGGCGATGATCGGCAACCGCATTTCGACCGCAGCCTTCGCCATGCGTCGGTCAAAGTCTTCGCGTCGAGGTGGCATCGGTCGCGTGTGAGGATGTGGTTCCAAGCCCAACCGCGTCGGATCGAGGTCCATTGAACAACCGGCCAGGACAACACCATCGACGTTGCGCAACGCCTGCTTCAAATCGTCGTCCGAAGCGTAGGGTGGCATCAAGAACGGCAGGCCGCCTGCCGCACTGACCGAGTCGTAGTACCCGCTGTTGAACCAGCTCAACCCGACGGCGTCCTTGCGTCCGAGACGAAGTTCGCCATTGATGCCGATGATTGGTTTCTTCTGCATAACACTCCCTTTTTTGAACCGAGGCACATCCTTGTGCGCAGACCATAACCCATCCGCCAACTTGGTTCGCTCGGGCGCAACGCGCCCCCCTCATCAAACGAACCGACGGGCACCATCCCAACGAAGCATCTCACTCATAGAACGAGCAAGTGGATGGTCAAAGAGATGACCAAAAAGCACGAGGCAACCAACACCGAACACAGGTACTGTCAGCGAATCCATTCAGCAGTCTCCACCCGAATCCTTCAGGTGACGGCGGTCGATGTTTCCGGGAGCAATGCCCGCGTGAAACAACTCAACCGAACGTTGTTCGATGGACCGATCAGAAGCATTCCAAACGCGACTGAAGCGGTCGTCCTCAAGCGGGCGGGACTCTAAGGAGGTCACTCGGGGTTGTAAAGCAAACGGAACATTTTGCGAGACGAAATGATCTGGACCACTAGATGGTGTGTCACGGGCATGTTTCGCTGCGGTGACTAGAGGGCAGCGAAAGCAGTGCAAAGTGACAAGTGAGAAATGCAAAGTGCAAAGTGAAGAGCCTGTGTCCTGACAGGTCGTCACTCTTGCTCTGAACATCAACACGCCCGGTCCCGTGGACTCATTTCTTCGGACGAAACGCCTTGATCTTCGCTTCATCTGTCGTGAGGAACGGCCCCTCCAACAAGTCGATGCAGTACGGGATCGCCGGCATCACTGCATCAAGACATTCCTTGATTGCCTTCGGCTGGCCGGGCAGGTTCACGATGAGCGACTTGCCGCAGATGCCCGCTGTCTGGCGAGATAAAATGGCCGTGGCGACCTTCTCCAGCGAGACCTTCCGCATCAGCTCACCGAAGCCTGGCATCAGCTTTTGACAGACCGCCTCGGTCGCTTCGGGTGTCACATCGCGCAGCGACGGTCCCGTCCCGCCCGTGGTGACGACGAGGCAACAACCGTCGACCTCGCACAGCTCACGCAGCGTCCGCTCGATGAGCGACTGCTCGTCCGGGATCACCCGTGCGACAGCTTCAAACGGCGATGTGAGCACATCAACGAAGTAGTCGCGGATCGCGGGACCACCGCGATCTTCGTACTCACCACGACTCGCTCGGTCTGACACAGTGACGATGCCAATGCGCGCCGTCATGCCTTCTCCTTTTCCATCTTCGCAGGAGCGGCACCGAACTTCTTGTCCGACTTCTTCATCGCCGCTTCAAATGCGGCGCGGGCTTTGTCCCACGCGTGGTCCATCAACGGGATGTGGCAGGCTCCCTTGCCCTTGCACGAGTTCATGCCGGGAAGTTCACCACAGCCCCCTTGCCCCTTGCAGTCGTTGTTGCCACCGCACGACGCATCGGCCATCGTCGCGCATGACCCGAGTCCCGCGCAGTCGTTCTCTTTGGTGCGACCAAGTCCTTTGCAGGAGTTCAGCCCTCGGCAAACGTGTGGCTCGTCGGTGATGAGTTGTTCAACATCAATCAGTTCCTTGACCGAAGTCGCGTTCAGGGTCGCAGCGGGAATCCCAGCAGGGCCAGCGGGGCGGCTCGGCGGAGTCGCACCGCCGCAACCAGCGGTCGCTCCGGCCAACACGCCCCCCAAAGCGGCGAGTGTCAATTTGTGAAAGTCGCGTCGATCCAGTCCGTTGTCTTGCATGGCATTCCTCGTGAAACAGAGCAGGGGAAGGTGTGAGTCGTGGTACGGGGTAATCTCTCTCGACGCTCGCCTAAGGATCGGCGGAACAACAACAACAACAACAACAACAACAACAACAACAACAACAACAACAACAACAACAACAACAACAACAACAACAACAACAACTGCCGTGGCCGAGGCTGCCAGCGTCGGCTCGGATGCTGGTAGCATCCGCCACGATGGGACAGTTATTGCTGAGCCGGCGCTAATGTCGGAAGTGTCGGCGGCCGGTGAAGATCATGGCGATGCCGAACTCGTCGCACGTCGCAATCACCTCATCGTCGCGTTTGGAGCCACCAGGCTGAATAACGGCCGTGATTCCCGCCGAGTGAATCTGGTCGATGCCGTCTCGAAACGGGAAGAAGGCGTCGGAGGCACACACGCCATCGACCGCACGCTGATCAGCCTTGTAAGCCGCGATGTAAGCGGAATCGAGGCGACTCATTTGCCCTGCTCCCACGCCGACCACTTGCCCTCCCTTGGCGAACAGGATCGCATTCGACTTCACATGCTTACAGACCAACCAGGCGAACTCCAAGTCGGCGAGTTCCGTCGGAGTCGGGTGTCGCTTCGTGACGACGCGCCATTGGCTCAGCTCTTCCGCCACTTCATCGCGGTCTTGCACGAGCAACCCGCCGGTGATGCGACGATACTCTTGGCTGAGTGGCCTCGGGTCGAGCATCGCCGCGCATTGCAGCAGCCGCACGTTGCTCTTCCACTTGGGAACTGTGGTCAACATCGTGAAGGCCTCTGCATCGTAGGACGGCGCGATGATTGCCTCGATAAAACGTCCGGGAGCACAAAGTTGCTCAGCCGTCGCCGCATCGACCGAGCGGTTGAAGCCCAAGACCGAACCGAACGCGCTGACCGGATCGCCTCCATCCGCTTTGACGTAGGCGTCGGCAAGGTCATCACCGACTGCACAGCCGCACGGATTGTTGTGCTTGATGACACAGGCGGCGGGCTGACGGAACTCACGCACGATCTGCATCGCGGCGTCGAGGTCCAGCAGATTGTTGTAGGACAGTTCCTTGCCGTGCAAAGTCTCCGCCGCAGCCAGCGTGGACGGAGCAGGACACGGCTCGACGTAGAAGGCCGCTCGCTGGTGCGGGTTTTCGCCATATCGCAGCGTCGAGCGGCGTTCGAACTGCATCGCGAGCTGCGCCGGGAAATCGGAATCACATGCCGTCGAACTACTGTGCGTCAGGCCGACCATGTAGTCGGCAATGGCTCGGTCGTAGCGAGCGGTCATCTCGAATGCCGCCGCCGCAAGCTCACGTCGGAACTCAAAACTCAACGCTCCGCCCTGCAATTCGGCGAGAACACGGTCGTATTGAGCGGGACTCGTCACGACGCCGAGATACCGATGATTTTTCGCGGCGGATCGCAACATGCTCGGGCCGCCAATGTCGATTTGCTCGATGGCCTCGTCGGCGGTCACACCCGGTTTCGTGATCGTTTCGACGAACGGATAGAGGTTCACCACGACCAACTCGAACGGCGTGATGCCATGTTCCTGCATCGACTTCGCGTCCTCCGGCAGATCGGGACGACCGAGCAAACCACCGTGGACTTTCGGGTGAAGTGTCTTCACGCGGCCATCCATCATCTCGGGAAAGCCCGTGTACTGAGCGACATCCAACACGGCGACGCCGGCCGCTTCGAGAGCCTTCCGCGTTCCGCCCGTCGAGAGGAGCTCAAACCCCGCTTGAACCAACCCTTGTGCAAACGGAATCAAACCTTGCTTGTCACTCACACTCAACAAAGCACGTCGAACAGCAGCAGTCATCGGCGGAGATTCTCCGAAAGTGGCAACGAACGGGATTGCACGAAAGGCATGAGATGCCAAGTCAAAGGGGATGCTACTGACGGGCCTATGCACCGTCAAACGGCGATAGGGGCTTGGTACTGAAACATCTACTACGGTGGAAAAAACTGTGGACTGAACGACTTCGTCCGGTCGAAAGCGTCAAAACCACCATTTCCCAATCACAGATCCTACCGAGTTGCAGGTGTTGGGTTTCGACCCCATCCAGCTTGCCTGGATGAGGTCGTGACCCGACTCGAGATGATCGCCAAGTCAGCTCACCGTCTCGTTCACCATCCGCACGAGGCGGATGGGGTCTGAGGACGGAACCAACAATTCGGTAAGGCAACGCAACTCGCAGTCGTTCAGTCCGATTCACAAGCCCACCTGTTGACGCGGCGAGGTGCAAATCAAGTCGTTTTCAAACCTGTTTTCAGCAGACGAGCATCGCCGAGAATCACTCGTTACGATTCCGCACGCACCTCAGAAGAGCCGCACGTCGTCGGAATGTTGTCACCGGGTCGCCGCATGATTTCTGTCACACACCTGTCTCGTCATTTCCGCTCGCACGGCAAAACGCTGGTGGCGGTGAATGACCTCTCATTTGAAGTCAGGGCGGGCGAGGTCTACGGGCTGCTCGGCCCGAATGGCGCGGGGAAGACAACGACGCTGCGGATGGTTCTCGGTTTGCTACAACCGACGAGTGGCGATGCGGTCGTGGATGGCTTTCATGTGGCGCGCGATCCCGATGAAGTGAAACGGCGGATCGGATTGGTCTCGGCCAGCGCGGGCCTTTATCAGTGGCTCACACCGCGTGAGATGCTCCTCTTTTTTGCTGACCTTTATGGCGTCGAACCCGATCGGGCGGAGCGACGACTCGTCGAGTTGTGCCAGATACTCGACATCAAACGGTTCCTCGATCAGCGATGTGCGACGCTGAGCACGGGACAGAAGCAGCGAGTCACGTTGGCGCGGGCTTTGATGCACGATCCCCCGGTGATGCTGCTCGACGAGCCGACGCGCGGGCTGGATGTTGTCGGCACGCACGTTGTGTTCGAGTACATCTCGCAACTCCGTTCGTTGGGAAAGGCGGTCGTCGTCTCCACGCACCGGCTGGACGAGGCCTCTCATCTGTGCGACCGCATGGGGTTGCTGCATCACGGGCATCTGCAACACGAAGGAACTTTCGCAGAGCTGCAGCAAGTGACAGGCAAGGCAACGCTGTTCGACATGTTCCTGCAACTGCTCGGTTCACCCATCCCGGCGGACGAAATCGCGCGTGAGGAGGCCGTTGATGTCGATTGATTCCCGCTCGACACTGGGCATTCCCGTTGCGCGTTCCAAACGGTGGCGGTCGCCGCGCTGGTGGCGCATGGCGTTGAAAGAACTTCGCGAAATCCTGCGAGATCGCCGCACGATCATCACGCTCGTGGCGATGCCGCTGCTGATCTACCCACTACTGGGTGTGACCATGCAGAAGCTGCTCGTCACACAGTTGGCCAAGGAAGCGAAAGTCGAGTACCGCATCACGCTCGAACGCCCGAAGGACATCCACCTGTTCCGACGCCTGTTCGGTCGCGGACATGTCTTGGTGGCGCAGCGCGAGGGCCGGGAACTCGATCCTGAGCAGCGCCCAGCGGGAACTATCGAGGATCCGATTCTCAACATGTTTGCCTCGGAAGATCCGGGTCAGGATGTGGACATCACGAGCATGGTGCAGAACGGTGACTCAGACATCGGCCTGCGGTTCATCCGACTCGGTGACGAAGAGCCACTGCGGTGCGAGATCGTCTATCGCCCCGACTCGAACAACAGTCGTGCGGTCCGGCGGTTTGTTGAGGACCGCTTTCGTGCGGTCAACGAAGCGTTCGCTGTGGAACGACTCGCCGCACAAACGCCACCCGAAGCATTGCCGGTCGCGGTGAAGTCGGTCGTGCTGCCGAGACAACCGGGGGCGACAGATGCTCCGTTTTCATTGGCGACTCTCGTCCCGTTGATCCTGATCCTGATGACCGTCACCGGAGCGGTCTATCCCGCCATTGATCTCACTGCGGGAGAACGCGAACGCGGAACGCTCGAAGCACTCGTCTCTGCCCCCGTTCCGCGGCACGAGTTGTTGTTCGCGAAATATCTCGCGGTGCTGTCTGTCGCGATGCTGACGGCACTGGCCAACCTCTTCTCGATGGTAGTCACGGCCTACGCGAGCGGCCTCGAAGGAATGCTGTTCGGAACGGGAGGACTCTCCGTTCGCGTGATCGTTTGCACCCTTGGTCTGCTCTGTGTGTTCGCCGCGTTCTTCTCGGCCGTGATCCTCGTGCTGACGAGTTTCGCACGCAGCTTCAAAGAGGCGCAGGCGTATCTCATCCCGGTCATGCTCGTTTCACTGGCACCGGGAATCATGTGCCTGCTGCCGGGGATCGAGTTCAACGTCACCTACGCCGTGACGCCGCTCGTCAACATCGTGTTGCTCGCACGCGACGTGTTCGATGACCGCGTGGTCCCGATCTGGGCGATGGCCACGCTCCTTTCGACGGTCTTATATTCGGCGGTCGCTCTCGGAGCCGCGGCTCGCATTTTCGGGACGGATGCTGTGCTGTACGGCAGCGACGGCAGCTGGTCCGACCTACTGCGACGCCCCGATGAACCGCGAGCAAGGCCGACTCTCGCGCAGGCGATGTTCGGATTGGCCGTCCTCTTCCCCGCGTTTCTGATCCTCAGCAGCATCCCCGCGCGATGGGAGGGCCTTTCGATTGCGGGGCGACTGACCGGGAATTCGGTCATTACCGCGTTGTTGTTTGCCGGGTTGCCGTTGGTCCTGACGAGTGTCTCACGCATCTCGTGGACGACGGGGCTGTCGTTGCGAGGTGCCTCACTCGGCGCATTCGCAGCGTGCGCAATCCTCGGTCTGTCGCTCTGGCCGTTCGCCTATGAAATGCAGGTCTTGCTCCTCTCGACCGAACGACTTGAAGCTCTCGAAAAGCTGTTCGCTCCGTTTAAAGCCCAACTTGACGCCGTGCCGCTCTGGCTGAAGCTCCTCTCGCTCGCCGCCGTTCCCGCCGTGTGTGAAGAGCTGTTCTTTCGCGGATTCCTGCTGTCGGCCTTCCGATCTGCGATGTCGAAGCCGTTGTCGATCGCCTTCTCGGGAGCGATCTTCGGCCTGTTTCACGTCATCGTGCAGCAGTCGCTGTTTGCCGAACGCTTTGTCCCGACCTGCTTCCTCGGCCTCGTCCTCGCCGCAATTTGCGTTCGCACCGGCAGCCTCTGGCCGGGAATGCTCCTACACGTCATGCACAACGGATTTCTACTGTCTCTGTCGAGCTTCACAGACGAACTAAAGACTCTCGGAATCGGCGTCGAATCGCACCAGCATCTTCCCGCCATGTGGCTCATCACTGCCGCCATCGCCGTCGCCGCCGCCGTCGCCCTCCTGATGAACACGCCTCACCCGCGAGACTCGCACGGGGTTCCGAAGAGCTGGGAACACTGATCCTCGCTGATAAAAACTCCATGACCCAGAGGGCATTTATTGCCTCGAAAAACTAGCCCGACGCGCAAGCGAGGGCTGGGCACTCGATGATGGTGAAGCCCTCGCTCGCGCGTCGGGCTAGTTTTGAAATGCCCTCTCATACGCATCCCAAGAAATAACCGCGCGGCCGCATCTGCCAAGACTTCGGAAGTCTGTCGAGCGCAACTATTTCTTGGGATGCGTATCATTTGAGTCAGCGTCGATCAGTGTTCCAATTCTTTCTGCTGCCGTTGCCCTATACGGGCGTCTCAAATGAAACAGGCCGCGTTCGGAAGCTTCCGAACGCGGCCTGTTGTTGTTTGCCATCAAGACATTTGCCGTTGAGATCACGCGGCGGCGGCGGGTTCGCGGCCGGTCGTCTTCATGGGGATGCGATCATCCACGTCATAGGCGAGACCGAAGAGTCGCAGGGTTTTGATTGCCCACCACGTGGGATCGAGTTCCCACCACTGGTGGCCCGCTGGGGCGACGTGAGGATGAGCGTGATGGTTGTTGTGCCAGCCTTCGCCGTAGGCCCAGATCGCGACCCACCACAAGTTGCGGCTTTCGTCCCGCACGTCGTAGTTGCGATAGCCCCAAATGTGTGTGGCCGAGTTCACGAACCACGTCCCGTGATAGACGAGGACCATTCTCATGCAGAGGCCCCACAGCAGCATCGGCATCCCACCGACGACGTAGAGAGCGATGCCCGAAGCGACCAGCCACAAGAAGTAAGTCTTCTCGAAGAATTGCAGCATCGGGTCTTGGATCAGATCGGGCGTGTATTTCTGAAAGAGCGCCTGCTGTTGAGCGGGAGTGCGGCGAATGAGCATCCAAGAAAAGTGCGACCAAATCGCCGTGATGAGCGGCGAATGCGGATCGCCCGGTTGGTCAGACCGATGATGATGCAGTCGGTGCGTGGCCGACCACACGAGCGGCGAGCCTTCTCCCGAGAGTGCTCCCGCCAGCATCGCCATGAACTTGACCGGGTAGACCACCTTGAATGACTTGTGCGACAGAAACCGGTGATAGCCGAGACAGATGCCAATGCTCGCCGTGAACCAGTGCATCACGAAGCACATGGCCACCGACTGCCAGTTGAAATAGAACGGGGCAGCCAAAGCACCGGCGTGCATTCCGATCATCCATGCCACGACGACCCAGTCGGTGTTTGCCCACACCAGCTTGTCTGGAAGCCAAGGCCCCCAAATCGGCTCTTCTTCCGCCGCAGAGACTGACTCGGGAGCGAGCAGCGTCGCGGAGACAGGAACCATCGAACCGACAACATCGAGTGCCTCTTCCGAAGCAAGCTCCTCACGAGGAGCATCGACGTGCGTGACATGATGAGACTTATGCTTGTGGCGGGCAGGAGGGCTGATCGACATGTGTGTTCCGATCGAGTTGAAAGTCCTCAAAAAACGATCGCGACAGATCCATCCGCCACGAGACGCAGTGTAGAGACCGACTAGTCCAACCCCGCGAAGTCGCATTTCTACACCAACATCGGAAGACGAGTGTCATTGGTCCGTCATGTCTCTGTCAAACTTCTGTCACCGCCGTAACATGCCGTTCTGTCAGCCTGTTGTGTCACTCGTCTCGCAGTGGCTGAGGTGTTTTCTGGCGTCAGCACCATCGTTCCAATTTCGTAGTAGGAGAGACACCAAGTAATTCCTTGCCGACTCAAACTGAGCTAGTGCCTCGTCAAGTCTTGATTTTGGGGCCGACTCAGTGAGCGGCAAGGCGCTAGCCCAATGGCACTGACTTTACCCAGTAGGTAGCAGGCACATTCCATGTGCCGTCCGCAAATTGCGGGGAACGGCACATGGAATGTGCCTGCTACTTTCTAAAGTCAGTGCCATTGGGCGCTATGCACCGCGTCTTCTTCTGAGAGAACCGGCAGCTAGCGCACTGAACCACACGCTTCAGTTTGACGGGGCACCAGTCGTCGCGCGGCTCGCTCCTTCGCGATTGCTTTCGGCTGTACGCAAAGCCGTAACGGTCTCGGCGTTCCGAACGAGGCCATCCGCTAGCGAATCTTGGCGACAAAAGGCGACCGGCAAGACTTGTCTTACCCACACCAAGCCGAAGTGTGAACGAGGGCGAAGTCGATCGACGACCTCG
>CAMAYU010000094.1 GCA_945862235.1 Schlesneria paludicola DSM 18645 | reverse complement strand
GAGCTAGTGCATCAAAGTGACCTGTATTTTGAGATGGCCCGACGGCAGGCGACATTTCTCTTGCATCGCGATGAAATCATCCCGATTTTGCGAAGAGCGCGTGAGGCCAGAATCGAGGCCAAGCTTTTGATCCCGCAATCACAGTTTCGACAAGATCTAATCGAGGCTCAAAGCACCTTGACCAAAACAACATCGGCAATCTCAAAACGCATTGCGAAGAAAATGAAGGCGGAGATATCATCATGTTCAATGATAATCACGAACCACCAAACGACCTTGGAGCAGTTGGAATCCGTTGATAGTCCACGGGAATTAGCGGACATCGAATTGCAAGCAAATCAACTGAAACAACATCAGCTCGAGTTTCGTACGCAACTCAACAAGGCCACTGAAGATTTGAAAACAGTTTTGAAAACAGTGACAAGTGAAATGTTGATTCACCGTGACTTCGTATTGACGATGATTGCGTTTGCTATTTTTATTGGTGCGGTGCTCGCTTCCGTATTAGTAGCCGAATTATAGGTTGTCAGAGCTCAGCAAACAGTGAATGGTGAGTCTTATTTGCGATGCTCGCTGGGCGCGTCACACATTCTTCAGCAGTTCCTTTGAGACTCCGAGATGCTCCTCAGAGATCGCTTCAACTATTGTGTTGATGAATCGGCGGGGTGGCCGGAGTCGCTTTGGACGAAGCCCCGGGGTTTCGCGAAACGCTCCAACTCCGGCCACCCGACGCCGGACACACAAACAGTTTGAGTACCTCAACTCATGAACAGACTCCGAATCGGTTCGCCATCCGACAGGCGGTGTGGGCGACCGAGGGGATCGTGGACTTCCGACGCGGGGTTGAAACCGAAGCGCCAGTAGATCGTCGCGGCGAGGTCGCCGGGAGTGACGGGATCGGTGGCCGGGTACGCGCCGAGGCGGTCGCTCGCGCCGTGGACATGTCCGCCGCGAACGCCGCCGCCCGCGAAGAGGACGGTGTAACAGTCGGGCCAGTGATCGCGGCCTGCGGTGGCGTTGATCGTGGGAGTGCGACCGAACTCGCCCATCGCGACGACGAGCGTCGTGTCGAGCAACCCACGTTCGGCCAAGTCATCGAGCAGCGCGGCCAGTGCGGCGTCGGCTTGCGGCAACAAGAAGTTCTTGTGCTGGTTCGCTCCCTGTGCGTGAGCGTCCCAGTTCTGACCCTGCTGTTGAAAGTCGTAGACGTTGACGAACGGGACGCCCGCTTCGACCAGTCGCCGCGCGAGCAACACGTTCTGACCGCGCATGGCTCGCGCGTAACCGTTCTCGGCTCCACCCTGATTGGCCGTCGTCGGATCGACTTTGCCAAACCCGTATCGCTCGCGCAGGGCGGCTGGTTCCTGCGCGATGTCGAGCGCCTGACGCATCCGTTCCGAGTCGAGCAACCGGTACGCCTTGTCATAGAACGCACGGAGCGAGTCTCCCGCAGCGAGCCTTCGTTCCAGCTTCTGCTCCAAAGTTCGATCGAGCGTTGCGAGCAATGTTTTTCGGTCGAGCTGCCGCCCCGCACTCAAGCCTTCGGGCCGCCGCAGCATCTCCACTTGGTACTGCTTCTTGTCGGGATCAACTTCGACACAGAGCGGGTCGAACCGCGAACCGACTAGCCCCGCCCCTTGGCAGGGGACCGGATGAACATTGCGAAACGGAAACGGCAGCGACGCGAACGGGACTTCGATTTGTTGCTGTTGGAGCTGCTGCCGCAGGTAAGCGACCGCACTGCCATAGCTCGGGTACGTCTGCGGTTGCGGCGCGAACAGCTCGCGATCCGGTCCTTCGAGCGGACGACCGGTCAGCGCATGAATCGACGCCGAATCGTGTAGTCGCGCCTGATGCGTGACACTGCGCACGAGGGCCACTCGGTGCATCTGCTGACTCATCTTGGGGAGATGCTCGCAGACGTGCAGACCCGGCACGGTCGTGCTGATCGGCTGGAACTCGCCCCGCACTTCGGACGGCGCGTTCGGCTTAAGGTCATACGTGTCGAGGTGACTCGGCCCGCCGTAATAGAAGACAAGGATGCACGACTTCAGCGGCTGGAGCGATCCCGGCAACGGTTCACTCGCGCCGCTGGCCGCCTCCGCCCGCATGACGCCCCCTAAGTTGAGACCGAGATAACCGCCCGCACCAAGCTGCACGAGCCGCCGCCGCGAGAGAGTGTCGAATGAGTTCAACATGACCTGACTTTCAGTAGTGATGCCTCTGAGCGGCACGGCGCTAGCCGCCGGTTCTTTGCTTGGAAATACACCGTTTATCGGCGGCTAGCGCCGTGCCGCTCAAAGTAAGAGCCAGGGGGCTAACGCCGCCCCGCTCGGAAAACACATGAGGGCTGACGCCCAAGAATCACACTTGGCAAACGGTCGCTGATGTCGTTTCGTCATCGTCTCAACAAAAACTCGTGGCTATTCAGCAATCCCCACGTGATGTCTTCCAAGGCGGCGCGACGTTGAGCGGACTTCTCTAGGAACGCGGTCGTGTCGCGAAGTTCTTCATCCGTTGGGGCGCGAGTCAGCATCGTCCAGAAGAGTTCGGTGAGGATCGCACTCGACGAACGTTTTGAGTTCAGCAGGTCATCCAGCCGATTGCCGTTCGCTGCCAGCATCCGGTTCACCAGCGAGCCGCTGACCAACTGAAAGGTCTGGCCGAGTGTGGTCTCTTCCGACCGTTCACAGTCACACGATTGAAGTCGCGGTGGCTTGCCGAACGCTTTGAGAAACCGGTCTGCGTCGGACGGACCAGCATCGCGACGGCGCGTCACACCGACGCCGGGCAACTGCGCCGCACGCGGACCGCGCGGGTAGCCACCGAATTCGAGCGGCACGTCACAGACTTGGCTCACCGTGTCGAGCAACTGTTCGGCGGAGATGCGTCGAGCGAGCGACCGACTGAAGTTGGCTTCGTCCTCGCGGTTGGTGTCGTTCGGTTCGGATGAGAGTTGATAGGTCTGCGAGTTCAGGATGACTCGCAGGAGATGACGCAGGTCAAAGGGGAGCCGCGAAGCACGCGTGGGATCGGTCGGATCTGACTGATCTGTCCGATCACCTTGAGTCAATGAACGTCCCCCGCGCAGTTCGTTCGCGAGCCTATTCAGCAGCGCCGGGTTCGATGCCGGGTTGGTCGCGCGGAAGTCATCGACGGGATCGACGATGCCGCGTCCCATCACTTGCTGCCACGTCCGATTGGCCAGCATCTGGACGAAGCGGTCGTGGCTCGGATCGGTCAGCCATGCGGCCAGTTCGTCGAGCGGGTCCAGCGCGCGGTCGATTCGCCCTTTGTCGCCGAGGAACTTCGCGGCACGCACCTTCTCGGTGCGCGGGTCTTTCGCCTGACTGCGCAGCTTGTCGTCGGTGGAGAGGAAGACGATCTGCTCGCCATCGAACTCGTGCTTGTCGTTATCGTCGCGCCGGCGGTTCTCGATGATCTTGTAGTCGATGTTCGAGAAGACGCTGCCCCAACTGTAGTAGTCGTCCTGAGTCCACCGATCGAACGGATGGTTGTGACATTTGGAGCATTGCAGGCGCACGCCCAAGAAAAGCTGCCCGACTGCTTCGGAGCGTTCAAACGGAGTCCGCAGGGCGCGATAGAAGTTGGCGGGCGGAACTTCATACGTGCTGCCGCGCCCGGCCACGATCTCGCGAATCATCTGGTCGAGCGGCTTGTTCGTGGCGAAGCAGTCGCGCAGCCAGCCATGAAAATTCTCGACCCCTTTGCGGTCGAGCGTCTTCTCTTCGATGCGGAGCAAGTCGGACCACTTGAGCGCCCACCAGTCCGCGAACTCGGGCCGTTCGAGGAGTGCGTCGATCAGCCGCGCCCGCTTGTTCGTCGCGCGATCGGCCACGAACGCACGCGCCTCATCGGCAGTCGGCAGCAGCCCGAGCAGATCGAGATGGACTCGCCGCACGAACGTCGCGTCATCACTCACGTCCGACGGGTTGATCCGTAATTGATCGAGCTTCGCGAAGACCAACTCGTCGATGAAGTTGGCCGGTTCGAGCTGCGACTTCACGAAGTCAGGCCGTTCTGGAATGAAGGCGACTCGCACACCGACTTGTTGGTTGAGATACCTCACGAGAACCGTGGTCTCACCCACGGAGCGCCCGACGACCAGCCCGTCATGCGACACGTCGGCAATCGGTTGCGCGAGTTCATAGACGGCCTGCTTCGTCACGTCGCGCGTCGTGCCATCAGAGAACTCGGCCGTTACGGTGAGTTGCAGTTGCCACGCTTCGCTCTCACCTCCCGAATGAACTTGTGGTGAGCCGGGTGCCGTAAGGCCCCGGATTCCGGAATCGCGCGGAAGAGTCCGGGGCCTTACGGCACCCGGCTCGCCCGTGTTCAGGTGTGTGCCTGTGTTCGGGTTGGCTTGAACCAGGAACGCTTCGCGCGGAGTCACGACCAGCTTGGTCAGCTTCGGTGCGCCGGCTTGATCAAACGGCATCCCGGCGGCGATCCAGGCACGGAGGACGCGGTACTCGGCCGAGTCCATCTCGAACCGCTTGCCCCCTTCGTGCGCGATCTGTTGTGTCGGCTTGAGGAGCATCAAACTGAGATCAGGTTCGCTGACGTTGACTCGCCGCGACGACCAGTCTCGCGTGAGGACCGCGAAGTCACTCGTCGGGTCTTGTCCGCGCAGCGAGATCTGAAACCCACCCTTCCCGCGCGCGTTGCCATGACACGTTCCGAGGTTGCAGCCCGCCTTCGACAACACGGCCATCACGTCGTTCTGAAACGACACGTCAGCGGCAGGAACGGACTGTGCGGCGAGACATAATCCCGCGAGGACAAAGGCCACTCGTAACGCGCTCGTGCGCGAGGACGAACCACGGCACAACGGCGGTTCGAGAAACGGCACTGAGGAGGAACACAAACGCGGCATGAGCAACTTCACAAAACCGGACGAATCACAACGTAGTCCCGCAGAGAAAGTTGTTTAGGTGAGCCGGGGGCTTACGCCACCCGGCTCACCTAGACTCCATCGCGGGTCTGGCGGGCAGGGCGGGCACGAGTCTAAGCCGCTCTCCCCCCCATCGAAAGGCTTTTCAGAGCCAACGGCCAGACTCGCAAAATCGTCTGCGGTTCATCAGTATCTCGCCCCCCCGGTTTGAACCTGCCGTTTTGAATCTCTCCTGTCGAAGGAACCGCTTGCGATGACGATGCTCCTCACTCGAAGAATTGCGTGGGCCAGTGCGGCTCTGTTGGTCAGTCCGTTGTGGCTCAGCCCGTCGCTCGGGCTGGCGGACGAAGCGGTTCAAGTTTCGGAGCGACAGTTCACGCAGGCTCCCGATCGAGCAGCGGCGAAAGGAGAATCGGTTTCTGAGGCACCCGCCAAACCGAAGCGGAACGTCTTCGCGGAAGGTCCCGAGCCGAGTTGGATTTGGGGAGCCGATGCCAGCAAGAAGTATGTCCTCAGGAAGACGTTCGACGGCGGCAATGCCAAGACGGTGTTGTTGCGTGTCGCGTGCGACAACGTCGCGACGCTCTCTCTGAACGGCAAGAAGCTCGGGACGAACGACAACTGGAATCAGCCGCTGCAACGCGACCTCACGGGGAAGCTTGTTCCCGGGGCGAACGTGATTGAAGCGGAAGTCTCAAACGCCGATGGCCCGGCAGGCTTCGTCGCGAAGATCGTGTTACTCGGTGCGGATGGCTCGGCGCAGTTCGTCGTGACCGACACCAGTTGGCAGGTGGCCGAAGCACGCGACTCTAAGGAGACCGTGGCGGCGGCAGTCACCTTCCAATTTGGTGCCCATCCCGGCGGCAAGACCTTCAATGATCCGGCCGACGCTCCCAAGCCGGGCGAGCTGTTCAACCTGCTCCCCGGTTTCCAAGTGGAGCGACTGTTCACGGTCCCCAAGGAAACACTCGGTTCGTGGGTCAACATCACCACCGATCCGAAAGGTCGTTTGATCGTCAGTGATCAGGGCAACCTTGGCTTCTGTCGCGTCACGCCATCCGCGATCGGCAGCACCGACGTGACGAAGGTCGAACATCTCGACATCCAGATTGACGGCAAGCAAATTTCCGGCGCGCAAGGTTTGCTCTGGGCGTTCGACAGTCTCTACGTCGTCTGCAACGGCGGACCGGGGAGCGGGCTGTACCGCTGCAAGGACACCGATGGCGACGACCAGTTCGACAAGGTCGAGTTATTGAAGGCGATCCCTGGCGGCGGCGAACACGGGCCACACGCAGTCCGTCTGTCGCCCGACGGCAAGTCGCTTTACGTCATTGCAGGCAATCACACGAAGCTGCCGTTCGAGGTGAAGACGAATGCTCCACCGCAGACGATGGGTGGCCAGCGCACTGAACAACTGCGAGCGACTCTGCCGGAAGGAGTCACCAGCCGACTGACGCCGAACTGGGACGAGGATGTCTTGTTGCCGCGCTATTGGGATCCGAGCGGTCACGCGGCCGGTGTGCTCGCGCCGGGTGGATGGATTTGCAAGACCGACCCGGACGGCAAGTCGTGGGAGGTCTTCTCGTCCGGCTATCGCAACCAGTTCGACTTCGCGTTCAACGCGGATGGCGAGATGTTCGCCTACGACGCCGACATGGAATATGACTTTGGTTCGCCGTGGCATCGTCAAACGCGCGTCGTCCACGCGACCAGCGGCAGCGAGTTCGGTTGGCGCAGCGGCACCGGCAAGTGGCCCGCGTATTACGTGGACAGCCTCCCGCCGATGATCGACATCGGCCCCGGCTGCCCCGTCGGCGTCGAGTTCGGCTACGGCACCAAGTTCCCCGCGAAGTACCAGAAGGCGCTGTTCATCTGCGACTGGACCTTCGGCACGATGTACGCCATCCACATGGAACCGTCCGGCTCCACCTACAAGGCGACGAAGGAAGAGTTCATCTCGCGCACGCCACTGCCGCTGACCGACTGCACTGTCGGCCACGACGGAGCCTTGTACTTCACCATCGGCGGTCGAGGGACCCAGTCCGAGTTGTTCCGAGTCACCTACGCTGGCAAGGAAGAGACCAAGCCCGTTGATGTGAAGAATCTGTCAGACTCTCCAGAGGGGCGGTTGCGAAAGACGCGACACGAAATCGAGACGCTACATGTCGGCACACCGGACGGGACCAAGTTGAGGAATGGTGCGTTTCGAGAGCTTGGCTTGGAGGATCGCTTCGTTCGATACGCCGCGCGGATTGCGGTGGAACGGGGATCAGCCGACGACATTTTGAATTTCGCCGAAGGGGCAATGCATCGACCGGATGTCCTAATCAATGCTTGCGTCGCTCTGGCACGACAAGCTGAGCCAACCGTGTTGCCGAGGGTCCTTAAACTCCTTGGCCAATGTGATTGTGCGAAACTCACCGAAGAGCAACAGCTCGGCCTGCTGCGCGCCTACCAACTTGCGTTCATCCGACTCGGCAGTCCCGACAAGGAAACGTCCGCCGCACTCGCAAAGAAGTTTGACGATTTGTTCCCGCAGAAGTCGGACTTCGTGAACCGCGAGCTGTCGATCCTGATGATTCACTTCCAGTCACCGCAAGCCGTCTCAAAACTGGTGCCGGTACTGGCTCGAGAGCGGGTCACCTCGCAGGAACCGCTTGGTGAGTTGCTCGAACGGAACAAGGGCTACGGCGGCACGGTTGCCGCGATGCTGGCCAACCAGCCAGATCAGCAGCAGTACCACTACGCCTTCCATCTGCGGACGCTGAAGACCGGCTGGACCTTCGAGGACCGGAAGACCTACTTCGCGTGGTTCGACAAGGCTCGCACCTGGTCGGGCGGCGCGACCTATCCCAAGTACCTCGACAACATCGACAACGAAGCCTTTTCGTTGATGACAGACGCCGACCGATTGAAGATCGAAGCGAGCGGTGCTCGCAAACCGTATGTCGCCCCACAACTCCCCAAGGCGACGGGACCGGGTCGCGAGTACTCGCTGGACGATCTGCTTACGTTGTCCGCCGACAAGATGAAGGGCCGCGATTTTAAGAACGGCCAAAAAATGTTTGCCGCTGCCCGCTGTATCGTTTGCCACCGCTTCGGCTCTGAAGGGGGAGCGACCGGGCCAGACCTGTCTCAACTGGCGGGTCGCTTCCAAGTGAAGGACATGGCCGAAGCGATCGTCGATCCGAGCAAGGTTGTCTCAGACCTGTTCAAGGCGACGATCGTTGAGACCAAAGATGGCAAGACCTTCACCGGCAAACTGATCAACGACACGAAGGACAGCATCACGCTGGTGATCGACCCCGAGATCGCCACCAAGACGGTCGAAATCAAGAAGGCCAACATCGAGGAACAACAACTCTCGGGAACCTCGCTGATGCCGAAAGACCTGCTCAAGACGCTCAACGAAACCGAAGTCCTCGACCTGCTCGCTTACCTCATGTCCCGAGGCAACGCGAACGACGCGATGTTCCGGAAGTAAGGATCGGCGTATCAATCACTGTCGGGATTCGCCGGTTGAGTTTTGGTGAGCCGGGTGCCGTCAGGCCCCGGACTCGTCAACAGCCCGTCCGGGGCCTGACGGCCAATGGCACTCACTTTGAGCGGCACGGCGCTAGCGGCCGGTAAACGGAGTTGCGTTTCCAAGAAAAGAACCGGCGGCTAGCGCCGTGCCGCTCACGGAGTGAATGACAAAGTGAGTGCCATTGGCCTGACGGCACCCGGCTCACCCCAGTCGGACAATGGTTGATGCGCCAGTCCAAACCCTGTTGAAAACGTTGGGCAGGCGGCTCGCCTCTCGCATTTCTCGTGGGAAATCACAGGCGAGCCGCCTGTGCCACGGCGTACCTCGAAACTCGAACGATTCTCATGAAATTTGCCCTCGTCATTCCTGATGGTGTTGCCGACGAACCTCAAAGTTCGCTCGGCGGCAAGACTCCACTTCAGGCCGCGCACATCCCGCACATGGACGAAGTGGCGCGACTCGGTCTGACCGGGCGAGCCGACCACGTCCCGGCCTCAATGCCATCGGGAAGCGATGTCGGGACGATGAGTCTCTTTGGATACGATCCGCTCCAATTCCACACGGGACGCGCTCCGCTCGAAGCGGCCGCGCAGGGGATCGAACTCGGAGAACTCGACTGGTGCATCCGCTGCAACCTCGTCACGGTGACTGATGGTCGCATGACCAGCTTCACCGCCGAACAGATTCCGAACGCACTCGGCAAAACGTTGGTCGAGGCTTTGCAGCGCGATCAATGTGGCAGCGCGCATTGGAAGTTTTACGCCGGAGTCAGCTACCGCAACCTGCTCGTCTATCGGGCGCGCGGTGAGGCGGCGCCGTTCAGCGCGGCGACTCAAACCACGCCGCCGCACGACATCACCGACCAGCTGATTGAATCGCACTTGCCACACGGTCCCGGCAGCGACGTGTTGCGCGAGTTGATGGAGCGGAGCAAGCCCCTCTTTGCCGCCTCACCCGAAAACCAGCAGCGCGCTGCGACGGGAGTTCACACCGCGACACAGACGTGGCTCTGGGGCGAGGGCCGGCGACCGGCGCTGATTCCGTTTCTCGAACGCTTTGGCAAACGGGGAGCTGTCATCACGGCGGTCGATCTGCTGCGAGGACTCGGCCGGTTGCTCGGTTGGAGCGTGATCGAGGTCCCCGGCGCAACGGGCTATCTCGACACCGACTACGCCGCGAAGGGTCGCGCCGCCATTCAGGCTCTCAAGGACGATGTGACCGACTTCATCGTCGTCCACGTCGAAGCGACCGACGAAGCGTCTCACGAAGGACGCGCCGATGAAAAGGTGAAAGCTCTCGAAAACATCGACCAGCACATCGTCGGGCCTCTGCATGAGTACCTGAAGTCACAGGGCGAGTACCGGCTGCTCGTCTGCCCCGATCACCCGACATTCCTCCGCACGAAGACGCACAGCCACGGCTACGTCCCGTTCGCGATGTGCGGCAGCGGAGTGACTCCGGACGGAGCAACTACCTATGACGAAGCCACCGCGGCTGCGTCACCGATCTGCCTCGATCGCGGCTGCGAACTGATGCCGCTGCTGTTTCAGTAGGCATCATCGCTCCGCGCGATGTCTACTTTCAGAACCGAGGTGAGCCGGGTGCCGTCAGGCCAATGGCACTCACTTTGTCGTTCACTCCGTGAGCGGCAAGGCGCTAGCCGCCGGTTCTTTACTTGGAAACTCAACTCCGTTTACCGGCGGCTAACGCCGTGCCGCTCAACGTGAGTGCCATTGGCCGTCAGGCCCCGGACTGAGCAACGAAGCCCAGAGTCCGGGGCCTGACGGCACCCGGCTCACCTCGTTGCATCCCTAGATGCCAAGTCCCCATCCCGACTCGCTCACGCTTCGGGTTGGTGTGGAACCCCGTTACGCACTCGCGCGCAGTTCGTTCTCGAGGGGCGGCATCTGCAACTGATCGAGCAGTGCTTCGAGCTGCTGCGAGACGCGTTCTTGAGCCTCCTCAAGCAGCGATGTGGCGGCGATCAGTTCGCTCTCGCAATCGTCGAGTTCTTCCGTGCGACCGTGCATCAGTTCGGATAGCTCACGAATCTGATCGAACAGCCGTTCACAGTCGTCAGTCGCAGCGACCGCGCTGTTGGGACGAAGAGTCTCCATCGGCAACAACACTGTTGGATGTTCGGCTTCGTGCGTGGCATGGATTGCGGCGACGAGGTTCCGCATCCCGGCTCGTTGATCGGCGGAGAACTCGTCCAGCAGCGCCTGTTCCGCCGCGATGCGATCGCACAATTCTTCCGCAGTCAGTAGCGCCAAATCCTCGACCAGACCGGTCGTTTCCTCTGAGTCCATCGGCAAAGCAAACCGGACGGCGAACGTGGACCCGTTGAGTTCCAACACGTCTCCTTCGCGGAGAGCCATGCGTCGTCGCAGCTGCCCGTTCACGAATAGGTTCGCTCCATCGACCGCCTCGATCCAAGCCACTCCGGCTTGGTGACGGATCACGGAATGGAGGGCGGGGCCGTCCGGCAACTGCAACTCGCACGCGAGACTGGAGCCGACTCGAACCTCATCGCCGTCGATCACGAACGATTCGGAAGCGCCGTCCAGAACGAGAGGTCGCGGAGGAACCGCCGTCTCGATGGGTGCGACGGAACGCGAATCACGACCACTGAATTTGCCAACCGGTGAAATCAACATTGGTTCTCGTTCCAACCTCATGTCGGGCGGAGGAAGTCTCGCCGAAGCGAGCACCACAAAGCGTGTCATGGGGTTTCGTCCGGCTGAATTCGCCGTCGTGAATCAATTGCCGTGCGCAGGCAGACTCGTTCAGCCAATCCCGAGGCGAAGACGGTTCACATTGTGACGGTTCTGCTGTGTGCGGGACGGTTGCCGCCAGTTCACGCCACTAATCTCACCTGTTTAACGAACCGGCGGGAACCTTGCCGGTTGTAGCGCGGTGGCAGAAATAAACTTGCCCCAACACCAAGCCGAAGCGTCAGCGAGGACGAAAGCCGCATCGTTAGAACAGTGCATCAGCAACTGTCGTGTTTTGTCGGTTGAGTTTTGGTGAGCCGGGTGTCATTGGCCGTTAGGTCCCGGACGTGTGATCGAAGAATCCGGGGCCTGACGGCACTCGGCTCACCAAACTCGGACAGTTGTTGATGCGCCAGACCTGATTCATGCTCTCTGTGGAGAGTGCGTGTACTTCAGGCAAGTCCTGCCGCTGGGCTTACGAATCCGATTGCTCGGTCTCCGCTTCCTCAAGCCGTCGCAAGTAGCCTCCCAGCCACCAGCCCCATAGCGCGTAGTGCAGCACACCGAACCATGCCAACCCGCCAACGACCAAGATGATGCCGAGGACTCCCGGCAGGATCATCGCGATCAAGCCCAAGATCAGCGAGGCGACCACGACGACCATCAACAGTGCCGACAGTGTCCTAGAATCGGCATCGCTCTTGGCTTGCGCGTCGTCGTTCATCCGAACACCTTTTGCAGGGCACCGCGCCGATGATGAAAGCCGTCGTCGAGGGCATCCATGATTTTGTCGGCCGTCACGACAAAGCCCAGCAAGCCGCCGGGCGGTTCAAACTCGATGAGGTTGACCAGAGAACAGCCTCCCGCTGCGTTCGGTTCGACGATGTAATCGTGCTTCCACAGCTTGAGTGGCCCTTCGATCATCTGCTCGCGAAATCGCAGCGGCGAGACCAACTCGACAATCTCATACGAGAGCTGCTGCACCATGCCATACGCTTGCACCCGGCACGTCAATCGGCTGCCGAGTTCAATCACTTTGGGAGGGTTCACAAAGACGAACTGCGATTCCGGCGGAGCGATCAACTCCAGATTGGCGGGTTGCAGGATGAACTCGAAGACCTGCTCGGGCGTCGCCTTGAGCAGCGTGCGGCTTTCAAACTGAGGCATGGGAAAACCTGATCTACGAGAGTGGGAGTCAACGTGGGCCGCATTCTAGGTGCGATGTCTCCGCCTCGAAACCCACTCGACACACCCCGGTCGAACCGTCGAAGTGTTCCACAGCCGCGTCAGAGCGGGGCTTGTTGGTCGCCGCAACGCCGTCAGCCGGATCGACCACAATCGTCGAAAGGCATCAGAACAAGATGCCACAAACGAAAAAGGACAAGGCGTCGCAGTAACGCCTTGTCCTGAATACGGAGAGGGGGGGATTCTCGTTAGTGCCATTTTCCAGCCATAGGTCAGGCTGGCACTTGTGGCGATAACTGCTTACTGCCGCAAGGCTTGCCAGTTGACCAACGAGGGTCAACGGCGCGCACGGATTCTCAGGAAGTGTCAGGTGATTTGGCACAGTGTGCCAAACGGGTGAGTCGGTCTCCACAAGGAGACCGTCTGTCATGTCGATCGTCATTTCGTTGAACCCGCCGCTCAAGGCGAAGGATGCTTGTCCGTTGCGCTGTGTCATCGTGGCACGCATCAGCACGGAGCACCAGGATAAACAAAGCCTAGAAGATCAGCAGGCCAAGTGTCGCAGTTACATCGGCGACCATTTTGATGGCGAATTGAACATCGTCGTGATCGCCAGTCGAGGTAGCGGAGAACATCTCGATCGCGAGGAGCTGTTTCGACTCGAACAGATGATCGAAAGTCGACAGATTGATTTGGTAATCGCCGAGGATCTGTCACGCATCTGTCGGCGTCGGCGGGCGTATGACCTGTGTGAGATGTGTCAGGATCATGATGTCCGCCTCATTGCCATCAATGATCGCGTCGATACGGACATCGATGGTTGGGAAGACTCGGCCACCATGGCGACGTGGCATCACGAACGCTCGAATCGAGACACGGCGGAGCGAATCAAACGGAGTCTCGACAATCGCTTCGACTTGGGAGGTGTCGTCCAGTTTACGATTTACGGCTACGTCAAACCGCCGGGTGCCAAGCACGATCGGGACCTACAGAAGGATCCCACAGCGGAACCGATCATCCAAGAAATCTTTCGGCGGTTGGAGCAGGGAGCGTTCTATGCCGAGATCGCAGACTGGCTGAATGATCAGGGAGCTCGGCCGGGACCGTACTGTCGTCTGCCGCGCTGGGATGGGCCGATGGTTCGTCGCTTTGTCCATGAACCGATCCTCAAGGGGATCCGCGTTCGGAATCGGAAGGTGACCAAACGGATCAACAAGACTGGCAGACGCAAGACGGTCAAAGGTGAGCCATCTCAGTTGCGAGTGCGCCAATGCCCGCATCTGGCATTCGTCGATTCGGACTATTATGACCACGTGATCAGACTGGCGGATGAACGCAATCAAGGCTATCGACGCACCAACAAGGGCGAGTCCGATCCTCGACTGGGCGTGTCACGTAAACGGACGCACTTTCCCGGGCAGCACGCGCGGTGTGGCATTTGCGGGCGGCTGATGCACTGGCACGGTATGAAGGGTCGGAAGGTGATGCTGTGCTCTGGCGCTGCCGACTACCGGTGCTGGAACGGGCTGTTCGTGAATGGCGAGGAATGCTCACAGAGAATTGCCGGTGCCGTCTTGCAGGCGATTTCTGAACTGCCGGATTTCGACTCCGTGTTCGGCCAGTTGTTGAGCGAACGGTTCGCGGACTTGGACGATCGAGAAGGGATACAGCGTCGGGTACTGGAACAGAAATTGAAGGACGTGGAACAGCGGCTAAGCAGCCTGATGACTCACCTTGAGCAGCGTCCGGAGAGCCAGACGATTCTGGATCGTTTGGACGAACTGGAGTCGCAGCGCAAGACCCTTCGGTACGAGCTGAAGCAACTGAATGACACCCCGAAACCACACCTTGTCTTGCCAGCTGTGAATGAACTGCGGCAACGGGCGGTTGCCGCCTTTAAGGGACTGGCCGTGGAGGATCCAGAGACCTGCCGACTATTGAGGCTATTGATTCCCGACCTTCAGATCGTGCCGTATCAGGTCTGTGACGGGAGCGATCTTGTTGCGCGGGCTGAGTTCACGCTGACATTGACTTCGCTGCTGCCACCGGTTCTTGCGGGCGACTCCTCGGCCGCTGTTTTCACGCGGCAGCTCGTCATCGATTTATGTCAGCCGTCACAGCGCGTGATTTACCATCAGGCTGCTGCGGACTTGCAGGCGCGCGGGCTCAAAGAACGCGAGATCGGAGAACGATTAGGCATTGCCCAGTCGGCCGTGCAACGTGCGCTGCGCATTAACCGCCTGATGAAGTCCCGGGGGCTGACGGAGCCCTTCATCCGGCTGACCGAACTGCCTGAGATCACGAATCGACTGCGTCGCCATCGACACCCTCGGTTCCGCTTCGAGCCTCTCGATGGCTACCCACGCGACTGTTGAATCGAATTTTGTTTGCAAACTTTGGTAAGCCTCCCCGGTCCTTCGGCTGGGGAGGCTTTTTGTTTCGCGGACTACCACAAGAAGGGACCACCCCTCAATGACGCAGGATCCACTTCAATCCAGAACAAACAAGACTGAACAGATTCGCCAGCTCTGGCTGCGATTGCTGGACGCCTGTGCGAAACGGGTCGTCCAGACACTGACTCCGCCGGAGACTCTATCCAGCGCAAGCAAGCCTTCTTCCACGAACACCGCGATGGAAGATGACGAGACGGACTGACGGAAGATGCTCGGGGGGCTGATGGAGATTATCACGCTCTATATTTAATCAGTGAGTCTGCCGCGGTGCCTCGCTGCGTCCTCGTGACCCTCCTGCAACGGCCGAGTCGGGCCAACTCATCCTGTTCATTCGCACCAACGCAGGGGTGTCCGTTCGCCGGAATTGTGGCGGCCAGACGAGCAGCGAATCGTGACTGTATCTGAATGCCTATCGATGGAAAGCCCGTTGGACGGGCGGTGTGTGTTACGTGACACGACCGCCCAATGGGGCGGTCTCATTACTCGAAGGAGATCGTCCCATGCAGTGTTCATCCAGTCCCGCGAGTGTTTCGAGCCCGATGGTCGCCGAGGCATTTCTCGCCATGCTGCCAAGACTGACAAGCTATCTCCGGTCCGCCTTCGTCCGCTTTCAAACGGAGCAACACGAGGACGCACGGCAGGAGACCATTGCGAGTGCTTTCGTGGCGTTCGCGCGACTTTGCCAGCGAGGCCGTTCGCAACTCGGCGTCCCTCGATCTCTCGCGCAGTATGCGATTGCCCACTGGTTTGCAGGTCGTCGAGTTGGCAGCCCGCTGAATGGGAACGATGTGCTCTCCCCGTACGCTCAACGGCGGCACCCCATCAGTGTCGAGCAACTGGATCATGAAGATTCGGAGGACGCTTGGCGTGCATTAATCGTCGCCGATCGGCAGACACCGATTCCCGAACAGGTCTGGTTCCGCATCGACTTTCCGGTGTGGCTGGCTCAACTCTCTGCGCGAAACCGTGAGATCGCCGTGGCGCTCGCGCAGGGTGACACCGCTCGGGAAGTCTCTCAACGATTCAAGCTGTCGCCGGGCCGCGTCTCACAACTTCGGCGTGAGTTCCACGAACGTGGCAGCAGTTTCATGGTGAACGGAGTTCATCGAATGAATCTGGTCACACAGTTTCTACTGAGGCGCGTGCGTTGACCGGATCATGAAGCAGGCATGGTCGAGACTGAGCGAACGCGAGATACGGTTTCTCCGCCGTCAGCCGTAAACAAGACATCGTTTGACGTCATCGTCATCAGTCGCGCGACCAGCACTCAATGGTCGCTATCACGCCCACGCACCAGATGCGTTTTGGCCGTCGTGCAGATGCCCGTCATTGCGTCCGCTTCTGTTCCAGTGAGCCCACATCTGGCCGTGTGATCGTCCAGTCACTGGTACCAACTCTCAACGTTCTTGCTTGCGTGTTCACCCGTCTCTGGGACGCGGTGCGCGCATAGTTTCCCTGGTTTCCCCTAGAGGAGTCCCATCATGTCCCGACATCAACTGCATGCTCAGATTGCCCGTGCGACGGGAGAGTCCCTGCGCACAATTCGCGAGCAGGGATTCAGCCTGCTCAAGCTGGTGGTACCGCTCCCTGATCCGCCTGCTCAGCTTTGCCTCGCCTGTCCCGGCTGTGGCTCGGACGTTCCGTTGTCGGCCGCTGAGGGTGAGTTGCCCGAGTGGGCCGAATGCGCGCAGTGCGACATCGCATATCCGTATGACGACGCGGAGGTGTTTCTCCCCGACGCAGAACTCGCCGAGTGCGCGTGACGCGATTCACTGCCACCGGCCAACACGAGCAGTCGAGATTGGCGAATGGCGAGGCGCGTCATGAACTCTCTCGCCAAACGTCAAAGCCTCACCGCCCACACACTAGGCACCATTTCCGATTCACTCCCCGTTTCCTTTGGAGATTGCCCCATGCAGATTCTGTACATCAACAACGACGGCAGCGGCTTCGCGGACCACATTCACGTCGATGACGGCACCACCGTCGCGAAGCTGTTCACGCAGCGCGTGCCCCACGGCCGGACCTGTGACTACCTGATCCGTGTGAATCGTCAGCCGGCCACGTCCGACCAGGTGCTCCAGTCCGGTGATCGCGTCAGCTTCACCCCGACGAAGATCGAAGGGGCGTGATCCGCCACGTTTCTGCGTTACTCAACCCGATGTGTGATTCCCTGGGCGGCCGTCGAGTAACCCCTCGACGGCCGCCCCCTTTTTTGGAAGGAGACTATGCCCCCGTTCGACCCTCTACTTTGGCGATTGGCGGGACGACTGGCCGCCCACATCACCAAGCTCTCGCACCGTGCGCTGGACATCGACCTCGCGCCGCACTCGATGGGCACCGCGCGACAACTGCTTGATCGAATGCTCACCGCGACAGAACGCGGTTGGCATTCGGCCGCCGAACATCTGAGATGGGAACTCCGCACGCGCCTCACCGAATGTCAGACGAAAATCAACTCCGGATTGCGGCTGCTCTCCTCGGGAGTTTTCGGTCAGCTACCGCCGACCCAACGACTGATCTACGACGAACTCGTGGCGGTGCGAGCTGAATTCACCGAGTTCTCTTTCGATCTGCCAGACGAGACGGTCACCGTGTTCACGGACGAGATCTCACTGGAGGGGATCGACCTCGGTCGCTTCGAGATCCGACTCCAGGGTCGTGAACTGGGGGGCACGCCCTACATCATCATCCCCGAGTCACCCCATTACCCCAGCAGCCGGTCGGATGTTCCGCATCCTCATGTGCTGGGCGAACGGCTCTGTGAAGGGGATGCCAGCGCACCGTTGGCGCATGCCCTGCGCACCGGTCGCTTCAGTGACTACTTCCAGGTCATTCAGCAGACGCTGTCGAGCTACAACAGTGAGAGTCCTTACGTCTCACTGAGCGGCTGGTACGGCGTGAACTGTCATGCGTGCGGAGATCACGTCTCCGACGATGACGAGTCCTACTGCTGCGAGGAATGTGAAGCGAGCGTCTGCTCCGATTGCAGCCGCTCCTGTCAGCACTGCAACAAATCCGGTTGCGATGCCTGTCTCCCCAATTGTCCGGAGTGCAGTAGCAACTGCTGCTCGTCGTGCCTGAAGCGCTGCGACGGTTGCTCGAAACTCCGCTGTCCCGATTGTCTCACCAACACTCTTTGTGAGGATTGCCATGCCGAAGCCGACCCCGACGAAGAAACCTCCGACGAAACTGCCGACGAGGAACCGTCTGATCCGGACGCGACCACTCCGTCCCTCACTCCGGTTCCATCCGGCCGCGTGGGCCAAGTTGCTGTTCCTGCGTGATCTCGGTGAGACCGAAGTCGGGGGCTTCGGGATTTCCGCCGCTGACGATCTGTTGCTGATCGAAGACTTCGTGCTGGTGCGCCAGCACTGTTCCGTCATCACGGTCGCCTTCGAGGACGAGTCGGTCGCCGAGTTCTTCGATCGGCAGATTGATCGCGGATTGCGTCCCGAACAGTTCGGGCGGATCTGGATTCACACCCATCCGGGCGAGTCGGCCCAGCCGAGTTCCGTCGATGAGGAAACATTCTCCCGCGTGTTCGGGCGCAGCGACTGGGCCGTGATGGCGATCGTCGCCTGTGGCGGTGACACGTTCGCCCGACTCCAGTTTCCGGCGGGACCGGGAGGTTCCCTGAGTCTGCCGTTTGCCGTCGATTACCGGCAGCCGTTCACGGGCAGCGATCACGAGGCGTGGACCAACGAGTACCTCGCCGCCGTCCAGCCTGAACCCGACCTCATCTTTTCGGAGTCTTCATGCCTCTCGATGCTGTCACACGCCGGGGATTCTTCGCGAACGTACTCACCGCTGGAGTTGGCGGCGTGGCCCGAGTGGTGACTTCGGCGGCTCCAGAGTCGCCTCCTACACCTCAGCGCGCGTGGGTCATCGTCGAACTCGGCTGGGAGCACAACGACGAGTTCACTTCTGCCGAGGGAGAGTACCCACTTACGCAACTGTTCTTCGACAAGGTACTCGCAGAGGCCGAATGCCAGCGTCTCAGTGCGGAGTTCTTCGCCGCCGAAACACCGACCGAGTTCGAGGACGATTTCGCAGCCTATTTGGATGAGGCGGAGCACCACAGCTTCGATGAGCACACCGTCACTTGGGAGGCCCTGCTCGAGCGGGGCTTCCCCGATCCGTACTACGTGCTGGAACTCGGCTCGAACGAACTGCGGGGTGAGTCATGAGCAATCCGCTCGTTCACGCCGAACGCTCCGCGAAGAAGTGAGGCGGCGCGGCCCAGGACTATCTCGCCCTCCATCAGTGGTTCGACGTCACGAAGGGACATCTCCCCGACAACCGACACCGCATGCTGCTCCACAACAGCTTCGGAATGCTGCTGGCCGAGCAGGTCTTCGGCCCGAGCCTTCAAAACAGCGACGGCCGTCGAGTCTTCACACGCGAGCTCGCGGCCCAGCACATCCTCGAAGACCTCGGCTTCATCCCGACTGTGGCGGACTGCCTCGGTGAGTTGCCGCTCCGTCCCTGGATGGCAGGCCGCCGCCGAATCCTCGCCACAGCATCGTCATTGCACTCACTGCCACTGACCAATGAAAACTTTAATGGAGTCCCCGATGACTGACCGCTTCACTCGCCAGAAAGATCTCGTCCCGGCCAACAAGCTCCGCACCCTGACATCGACCGTGATCGGCGTCGGAGTCATCGCTCGCCAAGTGGCCCTCCAACTCGCCGCCCTCGGAGTTCGGCGGCTGCAACTCATCGACTTCGACAACGTCGAAGAGACCAACGTCACCACACAAGGCTACTACACCAGTGACCTCGGTACGCCCAAAGTCTCGGCGACCGCCAAGGTCATCCACCACTTCAATCCCACGATCACAGTGACCACCGTTCCTGATCGGTTTCGTCCGCGACAAGAGACGGGCGAGGCCATCTTCTGCTGTGTCGATTCAATCGTCACGCGCGCAGCGATCTGGCGAGCCGCTCACAAGTCGTGCTCGTTCTGGTGCGATGGCCGCATGCTGGGCGAAGTCCTCCGCATTCTCAGTGCCGCCGATCCTCGTAGTCGCGACCATTACCCGACGACGCTCTTCGAGTCCTCCGAGGCTCAAGCCGGTCGATGCACCGCCCGCAGCACCATCTACACCGCCAACATTGCGGCGGGGTTCATGCTCCATCAGTTCACCCGCTGGCTGCGCGGTCTGCCGGTCGAACGCGATCTAACACTCAACCTGCTGGCGGGTTAGTTGGCCATTGCGTGAGAGACTGCTGCGAGCGGATCGCACAGTCACGCGTTGAAATGCGTCACTTGCCAACGATCAACAACACGACTCTCCACACACGCGGGGCTGAGTTTTCTCAGCCCCGTGTTCATTTTGCCGCTCTCACAGGAGATGCCTGATGTCTCGTCCTGTCTTCCGGCGATCACGGATGAACCGTCGCCGCTATCTCTCGATGACGCTGCGACGCGCTGGTTCCCGATCAACACAATCGACACCGCGTCTTGGCTCGCCTCAATATGTTCCTCGTGTCAGAAACCTGTCGCGCCCGTCTCGACCGTTTGGCCGCGAGGGGCGAGTCGCTCTCGGTCTGACACTCGCCATTCTCTCGTTCCCACTTCTGGCGAGTTGCGATCGCACCCCCAAACGACCGGCTCCCACGGTCCCGCTGCCCAACAGGCCGGTCCCCACCAAACCAGCACCACCGGCCAAGCCAGGTCGTACCATCACCTTTCAGGGACTCGACAACGACTTCCGTGGTTCAACCACAGTGCTGCCGGATGATCGAGTCATTCACCACAAGGAACCGCCATGAAGGGATACATCGCCCGAATCCTTCGATCTATCGGAGCCGCCTTGTTACTCGGAATGCTTCTTCTTGGAGCACTCGTGATCGGAACTCGCCTCGGCTCACAGCAGCCCATCGCTACCCAAGCCCGCTCGCTCGGCCCCACCGTCTCGCACCTGGAACGCATTGGGGAACTTGCCTCTGCACGCATCCACGTCACCGACATCCTGATGGCCGATGGCGAGGGGTTTCGCGGGGCGTGGCTCATCAAGGGGGACGCGCTGCTCGCCTGCGATGTCTCCCGTGCAAAGATCTGGAACCTCAACCCTGCGGCTCGAACCGCGACGCTGCGTCTGCCGCCGCTCCGGGTCACCGCAGCCCGCGTCGATCACACCAAGACAAAAACTTGGAGTGTCGAAAAGAAGAGTTGGCTCCCCGGGACCGGAGGCAACCAAAGCGTATTCCGCGACGCCGCCATGCACCATGCCCAACAACTGATCGAGGCCACGGCCTCCTCCAGCCAGCACCTCGAACCGTCCAAAGCCCAGGCGGAACTTCTCATTGGCAGGATGTACGAACTCATGGACTGGAAAGTCACCGTCGAATGGGAGTAAGGGCTTGGCCTGCTCATAAAGTGAGCGATGTATTAGATCGAGACAATTCATTTCCTACCGAGCAACCCAATCGCAAAAGACTGCAGTCCGGCTCGTCCACGAGGCGAGCCGGACTGGCCCTTTCTTTTAACTATCCGAGAATCGACCTTGCCCGACCTGCTGCCAGCTCAGATCTCGCCGAACAAGACTTTGGCAACTTGAGTGATTCCGTGTCCGGTCGTGATCCAGACTGCGTTATGACAAACAGCGAGCGAGCGAGTGTCCCCGCAGACACAAATCGGGATATCCCTTTTCAGTGTGAAATACGAAGGGGTATTCTGTTCGGACGTTTCGCATCAATTTGCGTCGCCGACTGCTCCAAGCTTATATTGGCAAAATGCTCGCATCGATAGAGTTTGTCGTGCCAAGGAATCATGAACCAATGGCGGCACCGGTGACCGCTGTTATCAAAAGGAACCGCAAAATGTGTCACGCACAATCTGTGAAACTAGGCTATGCACTACTGGGCTGGTTGTGCCTAGCCTGTCCCGGGATGGCCGAGCAGCCGAGGAAGTGCGGAAAAAGTCCGAGTTCAAGCCGACTCACGTCACCATGGAGGATGTGACCTTGTCATCCACAAATGGGAATCCTCTGGCCAAGCTTCCCAAGGGAACGAAGGTGGTCAGCGAGTCAATGGATGGTACGGGTGTCGTGTTTGACTCGGACATCTATCAAGTGAGGACGATCGACGGCAGATTTAGCTTGGCGTACAGCACATCATTCAGCCGGCTGGCACATACCATTCCAGTGACTACCGAAGCGAAGCAGATTGCCGCCGGCAGCAACAAGTTTGCATTCGACCTGTACCGTCAACTCCGTCAGCAAGATGGAAATCTGTTTGTCTCACCTGCCAGCATCTCAGCGGCATTGGCCATGACTTCAGCCGGCGCAGCAGGAGCCACCCGGCATGAAATGGCGAAGGTGCTGAATCTCAATGAGGACGTTTCCGACAGAACTCCCTCTTGGCGGGGGTTTACGGAATGGGGCTATTTATTAGGGGTTTTCAGTGGCTGGGGCTGTTGGGGTTGCGTTCGGTTTGTTAGACCGGCGTTTCGTGGAAGTGGCTGGTTTTACAGGGCAAGGTGGCCGTGATGCGACTGATTCGTGATCCGCGACAAACACGGATGTTTGACCCGTTTGAGGGAGTGCTGTCGGGGATGGCTCGGGAGCGGATTCTTTCGGGGTGGCAGGGTCTCTTTCGCTTGAACTTACCCACATTCTTACAAGGTTTTCCGGTGTCTGTTCGCGGTAGTTGTTGCGTCTGACTCGTTAGGGGGCTTGGGGTTGCGTGTGTTGAGTGGGTTCTTGTCGTAGTGAGGCATGTCGGTTGCATAGCAGGTTGGGACGG